>JAFTGB010000036.1 GCA_017458125.1 Prevotella sp. | reverse complement strand
GATTTCTAAGATAAAACCAAGAATGAGGCACTTAATAAATGTTAAGAAGCTTCATTTTCTTTGTTTTGAGGGCTGAAGCAACGGATTTTGATGTAGCGAAAAGGCGTATGATTCCATTTTCGTTACAAAATGATGCGGTCTGGTTCTTTTAACAAATAGTGACGATCTTGATTTCTAATTAGTGAACCGCATCCACCTACTTAAGCGAGACTAAAGTAGCAGGAGGCACTCCTGCCATAGTTCACTCACTCCTCGGTGCTATGTGCTTCGGCCTGTGCCTTGTCCAGCCCTCTCAGTTCAAAGTTCCTTGCCTGTTTGGTTACGGAGAACATCTCCCTGATAAGTTTGAATTTGACGACATTAAGGGCCTTCTTCTGCATATCTTTGTCCTTTGGTTTGTTTCCTAATTTACGTTCATACAATTGTCTCATCTCCCTGCTTAGTTCAATCGCGTGCAAAGCAGCCATCGACAAGTCGGCTTTCGCCTGGAGGTCGGCGTGCGGTGATGGTCGTCGTCGCCATTGGACACTTGTGCCTGATGAGTGTTCCGACGGGGCTACGCCAACATACTTCGCATATTGTCTTGCAGTCTCAAACGCCGTGAAGTTCTGGGTATTGGCAATGGTATTGACGGCATTGACGAAGCCAATTCCGGGGATGGAGTTCAGAAGCCTGTAGGTAGCGTAGATTTCCTCATCCTGCACTATCACGTCGGCAATCTGCTGCTCCACCAGTTCGATTTCCGTCTTGTAGAGGTCTATGAGCTTCTGCAGGTGTTTCTCCTCGCTCTTCGACTTGGCGACTTTCTGGCGGTTCTCGCAGGCCACGCGCTGCTGTACGAGGAACTTGCGCTCGCTCTTGAGGTCCTTCAGCTGCTGCATGGCCTTGGACGGCAGCACACGCAGCTTGATGCATTCCGTGCCGTTGAAGCGGAACAGGTAGTCTGCTATCTTTGCAGAGTCGATCTTGTCGTTCTTGTCATGGGGACCACGCTGGTAGTGTTTCACCACCGTCGTTGGCAGCATGGTGTAGCTAATCTGCTTCTTGGCCAGGAATTGTTCTAATGCGTCGGAGTAGTATCCTGTGAACTCCAGACCGAAGAGCGAGTCCTTCGTCTTCACGCCTTGCTCCTTTGCCCATCTGAACAAGTCTTTAAAGCCCTGTTTGTCGTTCCTCACCTGGACATGGGGAAACTTGTTAATCACCTCGCCTGCGACGAAAATCGATGCGTCAAGCGTTTTTTTCGAGACATCAATGCCGATAAACCAATTTTTATTCATACCTTTGCGGCGTTTTAAAGTTACGGGAGGGGCAACATGCAGGGTCGTAAGCCAGATCTTTTAAAGGCGTGTTAGCGGCACGTCAATTCTCTAACAGGTACTGCGGCCGTGTACATGGGCAGAGGAGACTAAATCGAGGTCAAGAGCTTCGTCTAACCGAAAGAAAGTTCACTACCTCCGCCCTGCTCCTCTCCTCTTCGTTGAAAAAGCGAGTGCAAAGGTAGTGAAAAACAAGGATATGACTTAATCGTCTATTAGAGAATAATTTCTTGAAGTAACTTGTAGTACCCATATCCTTACCTAGCGATATCCTAGTCCAACCAATATATAGAGTGGACTATTTCTTGTGGCCGTCAATAATCACATAAGGCTGCTGACGTTTTATAACGGCAAACATGCGTAAAACCAGTTTAAATTTTATAGCATTAAGCACAATTCCCGTACATTTGCCTTCGGCCTTTTTACGTTCCCAATATGCTTTTATGTTTGGATCCCACTTGATGGACACAAGACAAACAATAGACAAATCCGCCTTCGCCTGTGTAAAGCCCTTCCTAGATACATGTTCACCTCCTTTTACACTTATTCCAGACTCTTTCCTTGCTGGGGCTATGCCTATGTAGCAGGCATATTTACGAGGATTCGATATAGACGTAAAATTTTCTGTTAATACAATGGTTTCAACAGCCACGACTAGCCCTATTCCCTTAATGGAGCGCAACAAATTATAGTTTGTTGCTAAATTCGGGTCTTGTTCTAAAACTTTTTGAATTTCCTTATCCGTTTGGTGAATCTGATTTTTTACAAAATCCAATCCGTACTGTTTGCGTTTACACGATCCTTCTGTATCATATTCAGAGATGTCATGCAACTGCTGCTTATATAGAGTGGATTGTTTGGTGTATTGCTTACGTTCTGATAATAAACGTTTCAATTTGAGATAAGCCTCTCCTGGTAGCTTCGATGGAGAAGTCTTTATTTTCCGTTGATGTTTCTCACAATAAATCGCGATACGGAAGGAATCCACCTCGTCTGTCTTGATACGGTCTATAGCACGCTCATTCTCGCCAAGATCAGGTTCAAAACGATGCATCTTACGAGGTTGGACCATTCCGTATTTTATGCCTTCCTTTTCAAGCCACAAACGAAATCCTTGGCTATACAATCCTGTATACTCCATACAAAAAAGTGCGCAATCCTTTTCAGCATTTAACTTTTTTAACCACTTGCCTATCTGAATAAAGCCATGGAGATTGTTATCAACTCGGATATGACCACCTTTCCAGTCAATTGTTACTCCGTTGTAATAGGCAACGTCAAGCCAATTCTTAGACACATCTACTCCAAAATACAGTTCCTTGTTCATTACTCATCTTTTTTGATATTGATATAACTAATGGGAAACAAGAGGTAAAGAAGAAAAAAGCTAAGCCTTGATCGCTTCATGGAGAATATCCAGAATAAGAAATAGTACGCATTAACCTTCATTCACACTTAAACCCTCTTAGATTCCCGTGTGCAAAGGTAAAAGAATATCATCGTAGCGACGAGCAGTTTGTTCGGGCCTTCAAACGGAAATATTGTGATCCATTGCCGCCAAGCTGGATGACGCTCGAAGTGACATCGTTTGGAACAATGTCTATACTCTATCAGTATTTGAAGCCAGGTATTTCCAAGCGCGAAGTGGCGGCTGTTTTTGGTGTAAGCGATACGGTGTTTGCTTCGTGGCTTCATACTCTGGTCTATGTTCGTAACATTTGTGCTCATCATGCGCGTCTGTGGAACCGCACACTTGGTGTTCGCCCGCTGATGCCGCGTCATCCCCATAGAACCTTCATTACGCAGCCTGCAACAGGTACACAGCGTGTCTATTTCGTACTTGCCATTATTCGCTATTGGCTGAACATCATCGACCCTCAGAATACGCTGACGCAGGACTTGCTGCAACTCTTCTATAGGTTCCCAACTGTACATGTAGGTGCGCTCGGTTTCCCACAGAACTGGGAGCAGGAACCATTGTGGCAATAATCTCCATTTAGGACGGAAGGAAATACAATAATTAGGCGGTGTTTGGTTCTCAAATACCGCCTATTTGATTCTAAAGGCTTAAAATTTCTCAAAAAGTTCCACCTTGTTATTTATTATTAAAGAAGATTTTGTATATTTGCAGGAGACTAAGCCAGTCCAGCCGCCTTGGTCATATTATGATTGGGGCTGAAAGGACAAGGGCGGGTCGAATTAACATCGATGGAATCCGGAGGCCAACGATGCCATTTGTAGGGCAGGCCGAAGGGAAAGGACGTTTTCTGAACGTTACCTGTCTGTGAACTCAAACTTCGCAACTTTCTAACCCCTACTGATTTTCAGCGACTTATAAGAGCCGTTATTTTTGAAAGTTCTTTTTCCTATCCTCTTATTTCCCTGCAAAAGTACATAAAATCCGGCAAATACAGGAATAATTTGACGGTTTTCTGCTAAATTTGGAGGAAAATTTGTACCTTTGCACTCGTTAAACAAAAAATGATTTGCCTATGATATAAAAAAGATATAGACACATAGAAAAGAAGCGTAAAACTTGAATCGGGCTCCCGAAAATCGCCAATTAGACGGGCCGCAATGAGTAAAAGTTTGACGCTCACGCTTCAGCGTGGGCTTTTACTCGTATATAGCGGCATGGTGTTTGGCGATACCTCGGGAGCGTAGACGAAGTTATCAGTCCACGTTTTCTTTTTGTCTCCCTCCGCCTCGGACTGACCTACAATTATTGCAATAATTTTAACAAAAAAGAGAATGAAAAAATATGTTTTAATGCTTTTAGTGGCTATCCTACTGGGTGGGTGTAGTTCCAAACGCCCGTATGAGGTGGCGATGGATGCCTTAGACCAAAAGGAAGAGGCTCTATTTAAGGCAAAATCTCGCCAAGAGGTTGCACAGATTGTTAAAGAAATGTATGAAGCACTCGATATCGATGTGCAGAAAACAGAAATCACTCCCGAAGAGTTGGAATCACTTCGCCAAAGAAGTGTTGATATAGGCAAGCGGATGTACCGGTACTATATTTCCTTGCCTGACAATGGGGAGCGCACATTTATTGACGATATGGCAGGTACACCCTAATTTTGAAATGAAATGAAAAAAGGTACATTAAAGATGTCTGTTAGCGACATCAACCCGACCGATAACATTCTGACTGGTGACCTCTTTGGATTCTTAAAGAACACTTTTCAAGGATTTGAAAAAATCCATCTGCAAGAAAACAATCAAGAGTACACGTTAGATGATATTGAAAGACTGGCTAACGATATTGTTTCTTTGAAAGAAAACATCTAACTCTAAATGGGAAAGTCACTACATTGGTAAGTAGTGGCTTTTCTTCATAATTGAAACTCTGCCTTGAGTCTCTGAACGGTGCTAATCGATACGTCACAGAGTTTGGCTGTTCTGCGGATACTGGTACCTTTACGCAACTCCTTGAGCACAGACTTGTATTCCTCTTGCTTCTTCTCGCTGCTTTTGGTGCTGCCGACCTTGCGACCAAGTTTGCCACCCTCTGCGATATACTTAGCACGACCACTATTAAGACGAAACTTGATATTCTCCCTTTCCATTTCGGCACAAGTACCAAGGATAGATACAAAGATGTTGAGGAACGGATTTTTCTTGCCGTCAGCCTCGAAGATAGACAAGTTTTCCTTTTGGAAATAAATGTTGAGATTGTTGTCCTTACACCTTTTGACATTACTTAAAACCTCGTCCACGTTACGGCCAAGGCGGCTTAACTCACTTATGAGAAGGGTGTCTACCTTATTGTCGAAACAATAGTCCAAGCACTCGCACAGCACGGCACGTTCCTCGTTGCGCTTTGCTCCGCTGATATGTTCCTCGTACACCTTAACCACTTCTATGCCGTTACGGTCTGCATAGTTGCGGAGGTCTATCACTTGACGGTCAGTTGACTGTCTGTCGTTGAGGCTGCTTACTCGGGCGTAAATGGCTGCTGTCATAATCTTGATTTTAATATCAACTTTTGTTTCTTAACTTGATGCAAAGGTACTAAAAATATTTGATATATGCAAGAAAATCAAAGAATATTTTGAATACGAATAGTGCATTCTTTTCGAGAGGCTTGCAGATATATTTGAATACACTTTCTAAAGAATACACTATCTAACGAAATGGAAACACTTTGAAATTGCTTAACTCGCTTTCAGCAAAGGAGATTTCTTCTCCTTTTCCTTTGTCGCAGGGGTGGTTGTTATACCCCCTTCCAAAACAGCCCACCAATCTAACTTTTTGCCACCTCGCTCAAATCTGATAAGACTTTCAAGGGTTGAGAAAAACAATCTAAACAAAAATTGTTGGTTAAAAATAGTACCGATATTCAGTTCCTCGCCTGTCTTGTTGAAATAGTCTTTAATTTCGTCATTGTTGAGGTGTACCTCAAGCCGATGCAGCTTACTGGGCCATCCGTACAAATCAGAAATGTACTCCTTACTTGAACTATTGGCTATCTCGGCTCGTTTGTCGTAGGCTGCAAGGGTGCTACCTCTGCTCTTGTCCTTAATTGCTTTCTTCTGTTTGATGTTCACCGTCAAGTATTTGTCACGGTCAAGATTACCGCTCATTGTGTAGATGATTTCGGGACGGTCTGCCTTACGGTCTGTGACTCTTTTGCCGTTAAGTATTACGGTCATATCCTTGCAGCGGATAAGCCTACGCAGATACCGCGCTATATTCATACTCATATCAAGGCAAAGGTCTAAACTAGTTATATTGTGGAGTTCCAAGTGTAGCACGTCGGCGATATATTCAAGGTAGTGCATTTCCTCGGTCGTATATAGTACCCGATTTGAAATGCTTATCCACGCCTTGCGTTTGCCATTGGTGTGGGTGTTAGCCTCATCCTCGTTTTTATTTATGCCGAAACGCAGTTCACCGAAAAGTTTGTCCTCTCCTAAATCATCGTAACGGATTTCAAACACATATTCAAAATGTTTTCCCTCAATTCTCAACAAATAGAAGTCGTAGAAGTCCGCTTTTTCTGCTGGCTCCAATTTTGCCAAATAGTCAATAATATTTGGTTCTTCAATTTCAAAACAGAGCCTCAACATATCAATTCCAAATCTAAAAATCCTATTCATGGTTAGTGTTGCTTGTAGGTTTATTCGGAATACTGGACCAATATGCTTTGAGTCCGTTGCTGATGTTTTCTCTATGGGTGTCGCTCTTTGTGCGGCCTCTCATACTCTGCGAAATCTTCGCCTTTGTAATGTCACTTAATTCTCTGTATTGTCTCATCGTATTAAATTGTAAAACTTTATTTAATATAAATATTGGTAAGTTCAGAAAAATTGTCAAGTCCAATAAGTTTGCCGTGAAAATTTTGTTCCAATTTTTTAAAACGCACGGCACACCGAAGGATAACTTACCCCTAATAAGAATGTTAGGTGATATGAGTGCCAAGTTACGGCACTCACTCCCTAATAGTCAGTAGGTTACGAATGAAATTTGAAATAAATTGCTACTGAAAGTCTTTGGATGGCTCAAAGGTCAGTCTTTACGGCTGCTCACGGTAGAGGAAAATCGCATCTTGTTCGGCTTGCATGGCTAAATCTCCGACCTTATCAATATATTCGGCTGTCGTGATGGTGTCTTGATAGTCTTTCAGTTCCTTGCCTTGCCGCTCCATGCGCTGGCGCATGGTGCTTGTCTCTTGCTCTTGTCGATGCAACTGCTCGGCTTGCTCTTTCACCGTGTTTTCAAGTTGTATCTTCTCCCTAACGCTACGCTCTATGTAGTCTATGGTGACTTGTGAAGTTGAGGCTGCGGTTACTGGAACCGATGGCACTTGTTGAGGCTGTTCCATCTTTTCACCATAAAATTTGTGTATGACATTATCTGCTATTTTGTCTTTATTTACTTTAACGTATCGGTTAAAGGCTGAGTCTGTTCTGTGACCTGATATTGCTTGTGTCTCTTCCTTTGTTAAATACTTATTTGTCAGCATTAGCGTTATAAAAGTCCTACGAGCGCAATGTGTCGCCAAATCATCGCAAATCATTCGCCTCTCACTTTTAACATCCCCTCTGTGTTGGTGCGTAACATAATGCTCTCGTGTTAGTCGTGCCATCTGGGCCACCTCTTTCAATGTCTCGTTGGTCTTTTCCATCGGGAACAAAGGAAGATTCCAATCATACTTATTAAGGATTTCAAGTGCTATTGGCAATATGGGAATTGTTACTGGTTCCGTTTCCTTCTCTTGAATAATCTTAATTAGTTTGTTCTCTCGGTCGATAATTCCATTGTTCAGATTTGGAATGTCACTAAAACGTTGGCCGCTCCATACTTGAAAGACAAAAACATCCCTTATTTTCTCTTTGTCCCCTGTTAATTTCAAGCGATATAACGCTGATATTTCACTCTCATCTAAAGCAAATGTGTTATTCTGTGACAGATAAGAGACCTTTGGCTTCTCGTACAAGTACACACGGGATTTGTAGAGGTCAATAACTCCCGCTTTCTCGGCTTTTTTTAGTCTTGTTATGAGTTTTGAGACCTTATCTCCTACGGTGCGGTCATCCCGTTTCTTGTTTCTGACATTGTGGGTCATTAGCCAATCCTCGTATTCTGTGAGGAGGTTGTAAGTTATTTCTTCCCATTGGAGTGGCACTCTGTTTGTGTCTTTACAGAAAGTCTCAAAATCCTTTAACTGCTGTTCGTAGTTCGCTTTGCTACCGGCTTTCATTGATGCCCTTTCCAAGTCGTTGAACAACCATCTAATTGCATCCTCTTTCTTTGTTGCTCTCGTTTTCTTCCCTTTTCCGATGTCCTCTCTTAATTTTCTTTCCATATCGTCAATATTTTGTGGTTCATTGCAAATATACTGCAAAAACTGACTAAAGAGAAATAAAAAATGAGAAATTTTTGAATTGACGATAAAATTGTTTTGATTATCTAACTCTGTCAGGAGTGGAGAAATGAAGGCTCTCTCTGTTTTCTTGTTCCATTGAGAGGGATAAATTTTGCACCCGATTGGAAACTTTAATTGTTTTCTTCCTATCCGTATTACCATATAAATAGGTGTCGGCTTTTCCGATTTTGGCTCTCGTAAGTTGAAATGAGCCACCATCTCACGAATGAAAATTTGCTGTTCCATACCCTTGAATTTTGTTATTCGTTTTCGTTCTTTTTGGGGGTAGGTTTTAAGTCTTCAAAATGGCGTTTTTCTTCTGTAAGTATCTGATTTTCAAATATGGCTTAAAAGTTTATCGTTTTCTTGCATAGTTCGCAACTTTGAATTTTCGCACAGCGGTAATGCAACGAAGCGTCTGCGTGGGTGTATTATATCCCAGCATTTCGTTGCTATCATTGTATTTTGATGGTCAACGCCTACGCTGATTTATATAATCACTCGGCGTGGGCTGGCTTGCGTTGCTTATCCTTGCGAAAAGGCAATGCGAAGGCCTGAGTTCTGGGATAGGCGCGGAGGAACAAACTCCCACGTCTTTTTTATTTCCACACCTAAATATAGTATTAACGCTAAATTGGGGAGCTAGGAAGCAATGAGGGACTATTAGTAACTCACAAGTCAAAATTTGATTATGGAGTTGTCCGAATTGAAGAATCTTATTGAAGCATCTTTGCATGATTGTGAGCCAAAATTGGAGCAAGAACCAGAAATTGTGCTATCAGAAGCTGATTTTGAAAGACTGGTCTGTTGGAGTATAATGAACAGATTGGGCCACAATGATTATCAGATGCCAAGACCTGGTGATTTTACTATACATACTCAGGTCTCACATTATTTTGATGGAATCCCAAGACCCCAATATAGAGTTGATATTCTATTACTCACAAAAGAAGGAATGGAAAATGCAAGCAATCAAAAAGAATTTATTTATAGAAATGATTCATTTGCATTAGAACTGAAATATTTCCACGGAAATGACACCCTAAGCAGAATAAAGGAAATAAAATGTGACTTCTGTAAAAGGTATTTTTTAGACCAAAATTCATGGTTATATGTTGTTGCATTAATAGAAGAAGATGATGATGACATATATGACAGGAAAAAAGGAATAATAGATTCCATTGGATATGAAGAAGAGAACGGCAAAGACAATCTTTTCCATTATGTCGTAAGGAAAAGAAAAGTCGATTGGAGTAAGTTTAAAGAACCAGAACAATAATCACACTTAAAATATGAATAAATATATCACTTCCTTAAAAGATTTAATCGCAGAAACATCCAGAAATAGTTTTAAACTGAATGAAAGTGCGAAAAATGGGGACCCCAAAGCGTGTTTCCAGATGGGCATGGTTTATTTGCTTGGTATAAACACAGCTATAGACTTCAAAAAAGCCAAGTTACATTTCTCGTCTCAATCATTATTAAATGATCACGACTCTCAGCGATTTTTAGGTTTCCTCTCAGAATTAGATGGTGACTACTCATCGGCTTTCATGAGCTATGCTAAAGCAGCGTGTAGTGCAGTAGATGACCTAGAAAACTCCTATATTGAGAAAGTAATTCAAGAAAGAGAGATTTTGCGTGATTGGCTCAATAAATGGAAACTACCAACGAGAGTCCTTAATAATGCAATAACCTCAATTTTAAAAGATTATACAAAAGGTGGAGATAAAAGGGAGAAATCAATCATTGAAATAGCAGCCATTTGCCAAGACCCATCTTCGTGTGTTATTGCTGCTCAAATCATGTCTGACTCAGGAGACTATTCTGATGCTTTGCAATGGCTTCAATTCGGGGAAGTTGATAGCAATAATCCATTGTATCAAAAGATAGAGAGTAAACTAAAAGAAAACAGTAGTTCCATACATTTTTCAAATGTATTAGAAGTTATAGAAATAGAGGGATATTCTCTTCTTTCAAGTATCGATATTGCAGGAATTTTTGCTGTCGCAAGAAATGAATTGAACGAGATATCAACACGTTGTTCAAGACTTTGGCGAAAAGAAGTTATGCCAAAGATTGAAACAATCAAGAACAAATGGGAGAAAGAAGAAAAAGAACGTATTCGAAAAGAGAAAGAGGAAAAGCGTAATGCACTATTGCAAGAAAAGGAAGAAGAAGAATCAAGAAAGAAGAGAAAGAAGCTAATAATAAAACATTCTATCATTATTATTCTCTTATTCATTTTTGGCGCATCAGATTACAAAGAATTGGAAGTAAGTAACGGTTTCATAGGTGGAGTCGTTATGGTATTATGTTGTTACTTCTGGTATTATCTTATAAGATGGATTTGGAGGGGGATAAAAAACAGAAAGAAGTGATTGCTAAAATTGAATCTGAATAAAAGGACAAAAAAATGAAGACAACAAAACAAATAAAACAATTAGTTGAGTATATTGCAATTAACTCAAAGACTTTTGAGAATGAGGATTTCCTGAAAGCCGTTAGAGACAACTTTCTTCCTCTATTCCTGTTCAACATTGAAGTTTCATCTTCAGAAAACGCTCTGACTGTATTTAGCAAGATTGCGGATAATGTGAATAGAAAGAGTTTTGCCCCCTATCTGCCAGATGGCCAACATACCGTTGATAGAGTGGGTAATATAATCATTGAAACGCCAACCATAATGGAGTGGCAAGATGGAAAGGCTGGCCAGAACTTTGTGATTAACTACACGAACAAGACAGCAGAGAAAGCGCAAGGACGTTTGAACCAGTTGATTGTTGATATACTGTTATCACTCCCCGGTAGAAGTTTCAATCTACATTTCGTTGATCTTGCGTTCTCGGCTCAGGCTTCGTTCCTAACGAGAAACTTGGATGAGAAGTTGTATGGTAAGCTGATTAGTAGTCCAAACGATTGGAATCAGCTGAAGGATAATCTTAGGGCCAAAATGGCGAAGTCGTTGGAGGAATACGGCGATGTGGTTAAATACAACGAGAGCAAGAATAAGGTCGTGGTTCCTTACGACGTGGTGGTCATAACAGATTACCAGAAGTGTCTTAACGATATGCGCGACTTGGATGCGCTGTTTGAGAATGGCCATAAAGGTGGAATCTACTTTGTGTTAATGAATAACCTGGACTTCAAGAACGATAGGGATATTGACTCGCTGTTGGCTTTGAAAAACTTCTATCAAGTGTTGGAAGCAGAGAACTATGGGAATTATTCCAAGGATGCTTTTATCCGTTGCACCCCCATTCTCGACAATCCCATCTTGGCAAAGGCCTGCTTCAACTACATCAATGAGGGGGCTGAGCTGCCGCAGGTGGCAGCGGCCAGCGTGGATTACGACCAAATGCTTTCTGGAGGATTTGAGAAGATAGACAGGGCGATGGTGATTCCTGTCGGCTCCACGGAGCAAGGCGACTTGGTGGACTTCACGCTTGATACCGTAAGCCATATACATTGCTTTATCATTGGACAGTCTGGTACGGGTAAGTCAGTATTCCTGCACGATGTCATCATTGGCGCAATGGCAAAGTACTCACCAGAAGAACTGGAGCTATACCTGATGGACTTCAAGATTGGTGGTGTGGAGTTTAACCGTTATCGCAATGAGAAGCATGTGAAGGCACTACTCGTTGACAATTCGGATATCCAAATTACACTGGAGATTCTTCGCGACATCAGCAACAAGATGCGTGAGCGTGGTAAGCTACTCCGAGCCAGCGGTGTCTCGAATATTGTGGAATATAATCAGGTGAATCCAACGAAGAAGATGCCTCGTATCGTTTTTATCGCTGACGAGTGTCACGTGATGTTCCCAACGATGAACAGTAAGGAGGCCAAGTTGTATCGTGAAATCTCTGAAATTCTGCAGAAGATTGCGAAGGAAGGACGTAGTCAGGGCGTACACCTCGTATTGGCAACACAGACCATTGCTCAGGCTGAAATTTCGAGCGAGATACTCAACAATATCTCAGACTTCTATCTGCTGAAGTGTTCGCCTGGTGATTCAGAAAGGCTGGTTCGTGGTTCTGTTGATACGACAAGTGCACTAAAAACGGGTCAAGTGCTTCATCATGATATTGATAATGATGTGGTGTTCAAGTCCACTTATCTGCCCACACCGCAGGCTCTTGAAATTATCAAGAAGATTAACGAAAAGACGAAGGCTTCAAAGAATGAGCAGTTCTACTTCGTGGGCTCGCAGATATTCGAGATTGATGATGAAGTGAAGAGCTTGCTCACCAAGAAGGGTGATGCAATTGCTTTTGGTCGCTCTATTGATACGAAGATGGAACCTGTTGTCATCCCATTGCGTAATGAATATGCAGACAACGTGATGTTGTTCGGCATCAACGACGAGGAACAGGTTTCACGTACTACGATGGCTTCTATCAAGAGTCTGAGAATCTCTAACAAGAACATTAAGATTAAGGTCATCAATTGTCTGCCTTCAGACCAGCGAAATACCACCAAGATGCTTAATGACTTGGAAGGTAAGGGAGAAATAGAACTGCTGAACCCACAGGATTGTGGTACTGAACTAGTAAGTATCGCAACTTCTATCAAGGATAGAACAGCAGAGCCGACTGTGCTATATATCCTCGGACAAGAGCGATTCAGGGAATTGCGTATGGATATGGAGATTGCTTCAGCCAAGCCAACTGCAGCTGCCGATGACTTCGGATTCGATAGTAGCATGTTCTCTGCCGGTGATAGTGGAAGTACCGACTTCAATAGTTATCAGAAGGTGATTGAGTATATTCTGAAAAACGGTGCTGAGGTTGGCGTGCATGTCATCCTTCAGATTGACAAGCCCAAGCAGTTGCTATTCTCTGACTACATGTCGGCAAAGGATTTCTTCAATATGTTCCATCATCTTATCATGCTGAAGAGTGATGAAAATGCCGTCAATACGCTTGGAATGAGCGATGATCTGAAACTGGAAAATCTCTCTTCAGACATTGAGCGTCTAAGGGCTATCTATTATAATGAGACAAATAACAGTTACACGCTGTTTACTCCGTTTGATTTCTAACGATAATAAATAAGGTATAAGACTATGGCAAGTGATGCTGGTGTAAAAAACATAGAGCAGTTGGCTCTGTTTGGTAAGAACATTAAGAACTTGGGGCAGAACATGTATCAGACGATGCAAGCAGCCCAGCAGCGTATGAACGCCGTCTCTGAAGGATGGCAGGATAAGCAAAACGATAAGTTCCGTGAGCAGTTTGATCGTAGTGTGCAGGACATCAAGAAGATGTCGGAGATGTTTACGGAGTATTCCAACTACATCGCCAAGATAACCTCGAAGTTGATGGAATATCAAAACATAAGATAGTTCCAAGATGGCAAACAGTGATGTAAAAGTAAGGGAAGTACGGCTCTTAGAGTCGTACTCCACTGCTTATAACAGATTCATGGAGTCGACGATACAGATGACCTACAGGTTTCGTAACCTCTTCGCTCAGAAAGACGATCAGGCACGAGAACTGGAACATAAGATAAAGGATCATCTGAATATTGCCCAGCAGAAACTTGCTCATGCCAAAGCAGACTATGAAGCATCTGTTAAAAGAGGTGGAGGTATGGACGGGCAGGAATTGGCGCATCGAGAGCAGGCTTTGGAAAAATATAAAGCTCTTTACAAAAAGGCTCAGAACTATGCAGAATCAGCCAAGAAGCTCTATCAGAATATCCATGGAGAGTTTGAACGTGTGGAGTGGATGACCAACCGTCAAAGACACAAATTGGAGAATAGCAGGGACGAAGGCAATAATTTCCTAAAGAAAGCCATCGATGCACTAAATGAATATAAGCAATGAAACAGTTGAAGATGCTTCTTGACGAGATGCACCAGTATGTGCAGGCGTTCAATCGAAATAATCAAATACTGAACGATAACTGGCAGGATAAAAAGTCAGAACAGTTCAGCAGTACTTGTGTTACCGTCGTAAATAACACCTGCCAGGAATATATGCAGACCGTTGAGCAGGTACAGACGGGTATTAACAGTTCTTTGGAGCAGTTGAAAAGCATGGAGCAGGAATTGAGCAAAGAACTATCTGCTCCTGAATGGGCATACAAAGGATAGTTGCTTATGGTGGCCAACCACGACAATATGCTTGACACCTTCAATCTCTGTAATATGGAGTATTTTGAGGGTAAGTTGTTGTTCCCACAATTCGCGTTGTTGCATTCATTTAGAACATGCGGATACTTCCAATACACCAAAGGAGGCTGGCTTGATAAAACTCTATATGACCCAACTATATCCATGACAGACTATTACGACTTCACGGAGAAACAGTTCAGGGACATCATGTGTCATGAGATGATTCATTACTATCTGGCCTACTTTGGTATCGACAGAAGCTGTAAACATGGAAAGAAATTCAAGGAAATGGCTGCAAAACTGAATGCGTCGTATGGGCTCCATATAACGCCAACGGTAGATTTGTCGGAATATAAGCGGAGAAAGGGCACGCCATCAATTTCGTATTGGTTCGTCAAAAAGCTGTATATGTAATGAGATTTTTCAAAGAGTTCAATGGGTTCTTATTCGAGTTTAACTCGTGGGGAGAATATTTCAAGTTTTTGCTTGGTAGGCTTATTGGGGCTATTATCGCAATAGGGGTAATAATATTGATTCTATTTTTCTTCTATTGGTATGGGCAAACTCACTGAAGCTGACGAGAGACTATGGATGGACAGCCATGGTTTTGTTTACTCTGGTGATGGTAAACGCTTACTGAAGGGAGCGAACGTAAAGGGTGCATATTGGATTCCTGAGGGAGTAGAAGATATTGATCCTGAAGCATTATTAGGGTGCAAGATTGATACGCTGCATATTCCTTGGACGGCTCATGTGCATGATTGTGACCAGCTTGTGTTTAGTAAAAATAAAGAGGAAAATGAGAATCTGATGCCTTGTGTATATTTCTGGCAAAAAGACTATTCCTGTCGCGATGAGCAGACGGATGCCTTTGAGGATGATGGAGAGTACCGCATGGATGAAAATGATATAGCCTATAGCCTCGATAGGCATCGGTTATTGTTCGCAAGGGCTGGATTCAAAGATAACGAATACCATGTGCCGGAAGGTGTAGTGACGATATGTTCTATGGCATTCGCTACATGCCGCCAATTTGTTACGCTGTATATCCCTCGATCAGTCCGTCTGATAGGCGACTTTATTTTTGGCCCAGGTGGAGGGAAGATAATTATAAGAGATTAATATTTTTGAGACAATGAGAGAAGAATTTATAAGATAGATGTGATGGACTGACGATCGTGATGTCGTAATGAATAAAGCTAAGGTGCTTGCAGCATGTTACAATAGAGGGAAGATGTCTACCCCAGATAGCTTGCAAAACCACAAATAGATTCCGTAGAAGGGTGTAGCCTAATACGCACTTTGTGGCGGAGTGCCACACAAAGATGCTTGTCTGCTTTCTGATGAGCAAGCTCGGCAGACATTAGGGTCTTGTTTCCCTGAATTGTTATTCCACAACAAGGAATTTTTAAAGTAATCTTACCTGGAAATCATGATGTACCTTTGTCCGCAGATTATAAAAACTAAACAAGACATGGAAGTAATTTCAATTGAGCGCAGTACCTACGAGGTAATCGGCTTGCCGCTTCGCTCGTCGAAGAACTGCTGACGAGCTTCAAAAGCGTCATCACAAAGATGAAGGAGATGGCTAAATGAGGTTACGATTTGGAAACCTAACTCTTTCACCAATCCTCCCCAATTTGCTTTTAGTCCAAATTGAACTTCTTCATTCTTCCCCGTCTTGCCTTTATTTTAGGCTGAATTGCGTTAATCTTCCAAAATCGCTTCGCTTTTACAACCTTTTTTCGTAACTTTGCAACGCAAACTCTTAGTCTAAAGAGAGCATTGAAACAAGGGGGAAGAAGTTGTAGCAGCATGAAGAAGAATACTACTCAACAAGGTTTGTGGAAGCGGCTGTGCGGCTTCATGAACACATATACCAGTCTGGTTGTCATCATCGCAGCGGCACTGCTGTTGGAGCTGACAACGGGACTGATGTACTATGCGGCGCAAAGCAACCTGCAAAGCACTATGGAGCGACTGGTGCGTGTGGAAATGAACGCCGTCTACCTGCGCATCCGCAGCAAGCTGGCGAGTGCCGAGGTGATGCTCGACAACATGGCGTGGGTGGTGAAGCGCGACCTGGCCAATGCGGAATGGATGTTTGAGACCCCGGCGATGCTCGTGAGCAGCAACCCGTTCATTACGTCAGGCGGCGTGTGCTTCGCCCCGTACTACTACCCACAGAAGGGGCGGCTGTTCGAACCCGTCGCCATACGCAGGGACGACGGCGCGATAGAGGTCAGGCAGATAGCGTCGGACCAGCACGACTACACAAAGACCGAGCTCTACACTGCGGCCGTCATGACGGGGAAGAGTCACTGGAGCCAGCCGTACTTTGACAAGGACGGGTCGCAGGAGGTGGTGACGTCCTACAGTGTACCCGTGCACACGGACGACGGCAAGACTGTGGCCGTGGTCTTCGCCGACGTCTCCGTCGACTGGATAGACGACGTCATGTCCGAGGCGAAGGTCTATAAGTCGACTCAGCGCTTTCTGACCACGGGCAACTACCAACGGCTGGCGGGCGATGACTCCCCCGTGTTCAAGAAGGCTCTGCACCTGCTGGAGGCCGATGCCGACAACGACGGGTACACGACGATAGACGACGAGAGGGGCGAGAAGCTGCATGTGTTCTATACGCCCGTGGGCGGCAACACCGACTGGGTGCTCATCGCCGTCTTAAACGACAGCGAGGTCTTCGGCCGCCTGCGCACGGTCAGGTTCCTGCTGCTACTGCCGGTGATGGCGGGCCTGTTCTTCGCCGGGTTCATCGTCTGGCGCAGCTCGCGCAACCTGGAACGGCTGCGCGAGGCCAACGCCGAAAAGGACCGCATACACGGCGAGCTGCGTGTGGCCAACACCATCCAGCAGAGCATGCTGCCCGCCGAGGAGATGACTGGCGGGACGCTGGCAGTGAGGGGTTCGCTGATGCCTGCCCGTGAGGTGGGCGGCGACATCTATGACTACTTCGTGCGCGACGGGAAGCTGTTCTTCTGCATCGGCGACGTCAGCGGCAAGGGGGCTCCCGCGGCCATGCTCATGGCCGTCTGCCACACGCTGTTCCGTTCGGCCTCGGCCCACAAGAACAACCCGGCCCACATCATGCAAGCCATCAACGAGACCGCCTGTCAGGGCAACGACTCGAACATGTTCATCACGCTGTTCATCGGCGTTCTTAACCTGTCCACAGGTCGGCTGCACTACTGCGACGCGGGGCACGACGCACCCATCATAACGGACAACGGACTATGGGCTGAGAACAAACACAAACTCAGCGTGGAGCCGCATCTGCCCGTCGGGGTGTTTGACGACACGGCATACACTTCTCAAGAGGCTGTGCTGTGCCCTGGCAGTACCATCTTCCTCTATACCGACGGACTGACGGAGGCGAAAAACAAGGAGCACAAGCAGTTTGGCCTGCAACGGGTAATGAGCACGCTGGACTCCTGCACCGACAAGGAGCCGCTGGCCGTCCTGAATAAAGTCAAGGAGGCCGTCAGAGGTTTCGTGAAGGATGCCGACCAGAGCGACGACCTGACCATGCTGGTCATCCGCTACACGCCAGAACAGCATAAGAGTATGCTGACGGAGACAAAACTTTGAATTACTTCATCATTATATAATACAAACATTATGAACGAAAACGACAACAAACAGCAGGGGCAGCTGCAAATAGAGCTGCCCGCAGAGGTGGCACAGGGCGAGTATGCCAACTTTGCCATCATTACACACTCCAGCAGCGACTTCGTCATTGACTTTGCCCGCGTGCTGCCGGGCGTGCCTAAGGCTCAGGTGAAGAGCCGCATCATTCTGGCCCCCGAGCACGCCAAACGGCTGTTGGGTGCACTGCAGGAGAACATCATGCGCTACGAGCGCGAGTTCGGACTCATCAAGATTCCCAATCAGGAGCCGCGCACCATTGCGCCATTCGGTCCGACGAAGGGCGAGGCCTGACGGCCGGCACGGACACAAAAACAGGCGGACATCCTCATGGGGGTGTCCGCCTGTCTTTTCTTTGGCTGCCGCACTTGCTACTTGGCAGTAATCGTGCAGTACGACTTGGTATCGCAGGTAGGATAGAATTCAATATGGACGTTGCCGGTCAGGCTGACAGGAATGTTGTCGTTGGAGCCATTGATGATGTTGTCCATCGTACCGCCCCAGTTGCCGTCCTCGTTGTCCCAGGTGCCGTTGCCCTTGAACTTGATGACACCGGCCTCGGTGAAGTTGGCGTCGCACTCCCAGCAGCGCTTGCTGACGTTGTAGGTCATCTCGACACCGTTATCCCAGTCGTTGTTGACGGCACTGCCTACGACGAAGACGCTCTTGATGGGAGTCAGCTTGAAAGTCATGTCGGCCAGGTTGACATCAGCACGGTAGAAGCCGGGATTAGGGAAGATGTTGCCAGAGCCGCCGTCGTCGATGAGCGTACCGGTGAGGGTGGCCTCGTCAAAGGTGCCCGTGCCGTAGTTGCCCTGACTCCAGTCGTTGAAGGCTCCCGTAAACTTGAAGGCTCCCTTGCCGCCGGTCCAGTCGGCATCCTGAGCATAGAAGAAGCCGGTGTAGGTGCCGTTGCCGTCGGCGCAGTAGAGGGCCTGTTCAACGCCTCCCCAGTCGTTGTTGACACCTGCCTCATAGATGTACTCCTGGAAGTTCAGCGGGGTGATGGTGTAGGTATTGTTCAGCATGTTAATCTGGAAGCGGTAGAACTTAGCCGTGCCGTCTACGTGGAACGAGTGGTCGCCGCCCAGGTTGTAGCGGCGGTCGAAGGTGCCGCTCAAGTCTTCGCTGGCGCCGGTGGTGCCGAAGAGCTGTGACCAGTCGCCGTTACCAACAGCATCGCATGCGGCATCGTCGCCGAAGGCAAACCAAGTGTCCTTGCCACCGGGGAAGACGTAAGTGAAGACGGGGTCGTCGAAAACGTCCTTGGCACTGTGCGAGAACTTCTGCTCTTTGCTGGCAGCAGAGCCTGCCCAGTCCTCGATGGGTCCGCCTACCAAGTAGTAAGCCTCGGCAATGTTGACGGCCTCTACCTTAAAGGTCTGCTCCATCATGTCGATGGTGACACGAATCTTCTTGGCATTCTTGACACAGAACGAGTTGTCGCCGCCCAGTTCGCTGCGACGGGCTATCTTGCCTTCCTTGGCTTCGCTGTCGCCACCCACAATACCGTAGAGCTGGCTCCAGTCGCCGTTACCCACGGCATCGCACGCCTCATCGTCGCCAATGGCAAACCATGTATCGCCGTCAGCAGCGTCGAAGACCACAGTGAATACGGGGTCGACGTAGACATCGGCATTGCTGTGCTCGAACTTGATGCTGCGGTTGGCAGCTGACGAAGCCCAGTCGTTGGGACCGCCCACAATGTAGTAGGCCGGAGCGATGACCAGCTTGTTGAGCGGCTTGAAGGCGATGCGGTGCGTGTCGAAGTAGTTCTCGCCCGGTTTGCCGACGATGGCTTTGGAGTTACCGTTGGTCACCGTGTACAGAATGGTGCGCACATAGAGATCAGTAGCGGACGGGTTTTTGGTGATGTCGTTGAAATAGGCATCCTGCAGTTTCGTCGCACTGACATAGAGCGCATTGGTCTCGTCCAGTTCGTTGGCTTCTATAACCACCGACTCATCGAAGTCCTCGGTACGTGCGAACTCAATGTCAGCCTTGACAACGGTGTTGGAAGGCAGGGCACCCTCAGCCACGCTGAGGACACCAATCATGAGCGGTGTTTCCGTCTTGGCCTCCTCGTCGATAAACTCGTCAAGCCGCACCGTCTGCGGGGCGTTGCCAATGCTGACACTAAAGGCATCGGCAGGAATGGGACTCTCCGGCAAATAGCTCTGCGGGCCGAACGGCGAGTCGAAGTTCTCGTTACAGCCCATGAGAACAGCACTCAGGAGAGCTGTCATATATATGCTTAACTTTTTCATATTCTATAGTTTTTAGCGTTTAGACACTTATTTGATAATCGTGAAGTTGACAGTCTTCTTCTTCAGGTCTACCTTCATCGAGATAGTACCACCCTCAAAGGCTCCGAAATTCCAGGAACCCTTATAGAACGCGGTCTTGTCCCACATGATGGAACCCTCGTAGCTGCCGTCCTTGAAGACGCAGTCAACACCAGCGTCGGCCTCCTGCGGACCCATGGAGGTGAGGTCCCAGCCCAGCAGCTCGCGGTAGAAGCGGAACTGCAACGGGTCGATGGCGGGAATGTCGAACGTGCCGTAGTAGACGTCGCTGCCTATCTCGTCGGCCTTCTCGTACAGGCGCCAGGGGATGTAAGTCTCCAGACTGCCGGCATTAGGCGTGGCCCAGCCCGTGGGGTTACCCACCAAGTAGATGTAGGCCGGACTCTTGACGGCATTGTAGGCAGCCATGTGCTTGAAGGTGACATAGTTGTCGGACACGATGCCACTGTTGTCAATCTTCTGTTCGCTGGCATCATAAAGGCAGGAGTAGACGCGCAGGGCCACCTCGCGGAAACCTTTGTCCACGTAGCTGTCGGCATCCTTGAAGCCGTCCAGGTCGCAGATGGACTCGGCAATCTCCTCGCCGCTGATGTCGGCAGAGCAGGTGGTGAACGTTGTCTTCAGGTATTTGGGCGCACCGTCCTTGGTATTCCACGTCACATCGCCGTTTTCGACCAGACCCACCTGTATCTGGTAAGTAGCCAAGGCGTTGAATCCGTAGTTTGGCTGCGACCACGTCAGGTTGATCATGTTATCGGCAGTCAGCTGGATGTATTGGTCGGCTAACGGGGAGGCATTGATGGTGAACTCCGTAGGCTGTACCACTGTCGGGTTGCTGCCATTGTCGTCGCTGCACGACGTGAGCATGGGCAGGGCGGCTACCATGGCCAGCAACAAGCTATTGAATATCTTTTTCATAATTTTCAATTATCAATTATCTATTATCAATTATCTTAATAGCCATCGTTCTGAACCAAGTTGGGGTTGTTGGTCAGGTCGTTGTTAGGAATAGGATAGATGTAACGATACTTCGGGAGGTTATACGTGCCGAAACGGATCTGGTCGATGCGGGCACGTCCCTCAAACCAGAACTCACGCGTCCACTCCTCCTGAATCTGCTCCAGACTGTAGCTGTTGAACGGCACAGCGTGAGCACGGCTGCGCAGGGCGTCAATTTTCTCCTTGGCAGCAGCGGTGGCACCGTTCAGGCGCGTCTCGGCCTCGGCGTAGGTAAGGTAGGCCTCAGCGATACGCATCAGCGGCAGGTCGGTGTCGACCTTAGCCAGTGCGCTGGCGGGCTTGCCGTCAGAACGGACGTTGCGGAACTTGACGCAACCGTAGCCCTGCGTCTCCTGCGAGCGGTCGGTGATGTCGCGGCTGTAGCCCGTCGTGTAGAACAGGGCACGGTCGTCGCCAGCAGCGGTGGTGACGTCGGTGACGGCATTGGTCTCGGCCGGAGCAGAGACACCCTTGCCGAAGAAGGCGTCGACCAGCTGGCCCGTAACGGCCATACACTTACCCCACGACACGTCAGTGCCTGACGGCACTACGACATCCATGTCGCTGGCATCGCGCTTGGCATAGTTAGACAGCACCAGAAAGTGCATGGCACCGTGACTCTGCGTCTTGATACCGTCGTGCAGGATGGGGAAGATGTTCTCGTACTGGGCACCATTGGTGTCGTTGTCGGCCAGGAACAGCATCTGGTAGGCAGAGTAGTTGCTGGTACCGGTGGTGTTCAGGTGGTAGTAGCCGTTGTTGATAACCTTCTCAGCGTACTCCTTGGCCTTGGCCCACTGGGCAGTACCCGTGTAGACCTCGGCATTGAGGTAGATGCGCGACAGCAGCATCCAGGCAGCCACCTTGTCGACGCGGCCGTAGACGTTGGCGCCGGGAGCGGCCAAGTCGGCCTCAATCTCGGTCAGTTCCTTCTCGATGTAGCTGAAGTATTGCGAACGGGTATAGCGGACGCCCGGCTCCTGGCTGACATGCTCGATGAAGGTAGCGTTGGCATAAAGGTCCATCACGTAGTAGTACAGCAGGGCGCGGATGAAACGCACTTCAGCGCGCTTCTGCTTGATGTCCTGTGAGTCGTCGTCACCCACGGTGTCCAAGTAGTAGTTGCAGAGGGTGATGGAGAAGAACAGACGGTAGTACAGACCTACCGAGCAGGCGTTGTCGGCACCCCACGACTTGTTAAACAGCTCGGGCAGTCCGGTGTCGTCCCACTGCCAGCTGGCCTCGCCCGTAGGGAACTCGTTCATCTCCCAGCTCTTGCGGTAGAGGTCGGAGCGTCCCTCGTCAATGTCGGCGATGTCCTTGTCGCCGTCAGGACCCACCTGTCCGGTAAGCACGAAGCTGGAGTAGATTTTGTTGAGCAGCGCATTGGCATCCAGCTCGCTGGTCTGCATGGGGTTGATGTTGTCCACGTGCAGGTCATTGACGCAGGAGGTCATTCCAAACAGCAGCACCAGTGCGGCGGCCGGAACAATATGTTTCATTAATCTTTTCATGACCAAAATCTTTAATGTGTTAATTTTAACTTTCATTCCTTAGAAGTTCAGGTTCAAGCCAAGGATTCCGACGAAGGGACGCGGATAGATGTTGCCATCGTAGCCACCGTTGATTTCGGGGTCGAGGCCCTTGTACTTGGTGATGGTGAACACGTTCTGAGCTGTTGCGTAGACACGACCGCTGGCCTTCAGGCCGAAGAGGGTGTCGAAAGAGTAGCCGATGGTGATGTTGTCACACTTCAGGAAAGAGGCGTTCTGGATGTAGTAGTCGCTGAGCGCGCCCTGCAGGTTGGCCGTCTGCCAGTTCTTGGGACGCGACATGTCGAGGATGTTGCGCCAGGCATTGCCGATGAAGGTCTGTGTCAGCGAAAGGTTGGAGTTACCGGCCTCAACACCGTTGTAGACGTAGTTGTTGAAGCTGGCACGCAGCGAGAAGCCGAAGTCCCACTTCTTATACATCAGCTTCGAGGTGAAGCCCATGGTGACGTCAGGGGTGCTCTTCTTGTAGTAGTAGCGGTCGTCCTGGTTGACGATGCCGTCGGCATTGCGGTCGACAAACTGTCCGTCAATAGGCTGTCCGTTGGCGTCGTAGACCTGCTGGTAGGTGTAGAACGCCTCCACGGCATTGCCCACGTGCCACGACTTGATACCGTCGGAGCCGGAGTCACCGATGGCCAGTCCGCCGTGCAGGATTTTGTAGTCCTCGCCCGTGCTGGCTACCAGCTCGTCAATCTTGTTCTTGTTCCATGTGAAGTTGTAGCCTATCTGCCAGCTCCAGTCCTTGGTCTGGATGGCGCGCCAGTTGGCAGCAACCTCGAAACCGGTGTTGTGCAGCGAACCGATGTTGCTGGTCAGTTTGTTCGAGAAGTTGGTACCCACGGGGATGACCACCGTATTAATCAGGTCCTTCGTCTTGCGATGGTAGAAGTCCAGATTGATGGTCAGGCGGTCGTTCAGAATACCGAAGTCCAGACCGGCATTCCACGTCGTCGTCTTCTCCCACGTCAGTGCGTTGTTGTAGGCATCGGGACGGTAGGTGATACCATCGACGCTGAACAAGGGATAGTAGGCACCCTGCTTGTTGGGTGTGTAGGTAGGTATGTAGGTGTAGTCGCCTATGCCCTCCTGCTGACCGGTGATACCCCAGCCGGCACGCAGCTTCAGGTCGCTGAGCCACTTGGCATCCTTCAGGAACGGCTCATTGTTGATTTTCCATGCTAAAGCCACCGAGGGGAAGATGCCCCACTGCTCGTTCTTGCCACCGTTCGTCTTAATCCAGTTGAAGCGCGACGAGCCGTCGGCACGCAGCGTGGCGGTGATGAGGTAACGGTCGAGGAAGGAGTAGTTCAGACGTCCGAAGAACGACACCAAGTAGTTTTCGGTTTTGTACTCCGTAGTACCCTCGGAAGGCAGATACTGCGTACCGGCCAGTTTGTTGCCGTCGGCATCCAGCTTCAGCGACGTCGAAGGATAGTAACCTGTGTAGAAGTAGTCGGTCTTCTTGTGGAAGTGCTGCCACTCGTAACCGGCCATGATGTCGAAATGGTGGTCTTCGGTGAAGTCCTTCATGTACTGGGCGTACATGTTGAGCGACAGGTTGTAGGTGTCCATCTTGTTCCAGCCGTAGTTACCATAATAGTACACATTCGACTGATAGCTGTAGGGCGACTGGCTCTTGTCGGTCTTTCCTGAGGTGATGTCCATGCCGGCGTTCAGATGCAGGTGCAGGTCCTCGAAGCCGTGAATCTTATAGTCCAGCTCCAAGTTGCCTACCAATGCCTTCGTCTTGCCCTTGTCACTGTAGTTGTTCAGAGCAGCGACGGGGTTTCCGGCAGCATACGTGTTGATATTGGTATTCCATGCGCTGTCCTCCCAGTCGGCGGTGCTGCCCCACTGCCAGTAGCCGCCGAAGCCGTTGTCACGGTTGGGGTCGTAGACGGGCTTGGTGGGGTCCATGAAGATGGCACTGCCGATGGCTGAGCCGCTGTTGGCATACTTCGTCCTGGAGTACATGCCCTTGGCATTCAGGTTCACCGTCAGATGGTCCTCGAAGAACGTCGGCGACACATTGATGCTGGCCGTATAGCGCTGGTAGTTGCTGGTCTTCACCACACCGCTCTGGTTGGTGTAGCCGAGGCTGACGCGATAGGGCATGTTCTTCAGTCCGCCGGCAACGGTGATGTTGTGGTCAGTGCTGACTGCCGTGCGGTAGATTTCGTCCTGCCAGTCGGTGTTGGCAAACAGGTGGTTGCCCTCAGCGTCGAAGTAGCCCAGGTTGTGATAGTAGTCGCTGGCCAGGTACTCTTCTTCCGTCAGTCCCCTGTTATTCATGACGAGGTTCTTGATGTAGGACTGGTAGTCTGAGGAGTTCATCACGTCCATCTTGTTGCGGACGGTGCTGATGGACACGTTACCGTTGTAGGAGATGCTGGGCTTGGCACCCTTGCGTCCCTTCTTGGTGGTGATGATAATCACACCGTTGGAGGCACGGCTACCGTAAATGGCAGTAGCTGAAGCATCCTTCAGCACGGTGAACGACTCGATGTCGTTAGGGTTGACCAGTGCCAGAGGGTTGGAAGCTCCCTGCATGCCATAGTTGTCCATGGCCAGACCGTCGATGACAATCAGCGGGTCGTTGCTGGCGTTGAGCGACGAACCGCCACGAATGCGGATGGTAGCGCCGCCGCCCGGCTCACCACCGCTGTTGGTGATGTTGACACCTGCCACCTTGCCTTGCAGAGCATCCTGCGCACTGGTGATGAGACCGTGGTTCATCTCGTCAGGCTTGATAGCCGTCACCGAACCCGTCAGGTCGTTCTTTCTGGCACGGCCGTAACCGATAACCACCACATTCTCCAGCATCTCAGCGTCGTCCTGCAGCGTCACCTCGACGGAGGCGGCAGCTTTCACGGTAGCCGTCTGGTAGCCGACGTACGATATGGTGATGTCAGCACCCTGGTTAGCCTTCAAGACGAAGTTGCCGTCGAAGTCGGTGACGGTAGCGGTCTGTGTGCCGGCTACACGTACGGTGGCTCCGATAATGGGTTCGCCCTGAGCATCCTTAACATGGCCTTTGACGTCAATCTGCGCAAAGGCTCCTACCGATAGGAATAATCCTAACAAAAGGAAAAGCATCCTAAACGGAATCTTAATGTTTACCTGCTTCATCAATTTAATTTTTAAAGTTAGTATATACGGTTTTTAGTATTCTGTCCCGTCCATGCGGAATGTTTGACATAAATCAAGTGCAAAGATAAGCATTGTTTTCATTCGTTAATACTTTTTCTGAAATAAATACGTTATTTTGATGATGCAAACGTTTGCATATTCTTTTACCTTAAAAAAAAGAACGTTGTAGGGCAACGTGAAAAAGTTTTCCATATCTTTGCAAATGTAAAACCGTATAACTAAAAGCCGGAAGATGAAAGAGAAGACTCCATTGACGATGAAGGAGATAGCCCGCGAGTTTGGTATCTCGGTGGCTACGGTGTCGCGCGCACTGAAGGACTCGCCCCGCATTTCCGTCGAACGGCGCCAGGCCATCCAGCAGTATGCCAAGGAGCACAACTTCACGCCGAACGTCATTGCCGAGTCGCTGCGCTTCTCGCGCGTACAGCCTATGAAAGTCATCGGCGTCATCATCCCCGAGTTCACCCATTTTTACTTTTCGTCCGTGCTGGCCGGCATCGAGGAGGAAGCCTCGTCGCGCGGCTACCACATCATGGTGGCCCAGAGCAACGAGCAGTACGAGCGCGAGGTGCGCATCTGCCAGTCGTTCCACGAGAACAAGGTGTGCGGCATCATCGTGTCGCAGGCCAAGGACACGCAGAAGTACAGCCACTTCCAGCGCCTCATAGACGACGGCGTCCCCTTGGTGTTCTACGACAGGATATGTACGGGCGTGAACGCGAGCCGTGTGGTCGTGGACGACTACATGGGGGCCTTCAACGCCGTGACGTATCTCATCGAGACGGGCTGCAAGCGCATCGCCTTCTACGGTGCTGCCCTGACGTTGGAAATCTCAAAAAACCGCTTCAACGGCTACAAGGACGCTCTGCTGAAGCACGGTCTGCCGTATGACGAGACGCTGACGCGCATCTGCGACAACCGCACCGACGCCGAGGCCGTGACCCCCGAGCTGCTGAATAGCGACAACGTGCCCGACGCATTCTTTGCCGTCAACGACGACACGGCCATCGGCATCCTTTACACTGCCAAGCGCATGGGTTTCAAGGTGCCGCGCGACATCAGCATCTGCGGCTTCACCAACGGTCAGCGTGCCGTGGCCTGCGACCCCATGCTCACCACCGTCGAACAGCGAGGGGTGAAGGTGGGCGAGGAGGCTGCCGACATCCTCATCGGACACGCCGAGGGCACCATTCCCCTCGACAAGGCTGAGCGCCGTATCGTGCGCACGCGCTTAATTATAAGAGGTACGACGAGATAATTGAGAAGCAAGAAGCAAGAAGCAGGAAGCAAGAAAAAAGAGAAAACCAAATAAAATATGAAACAAAAACCTAATCTACCGTTTTGGAGCCTGTGGAACCTGAGTTTCGGGTTCTTCGGCGTACAGATAGCCTACGCCCTGCAGAGCGCCAACATTTCGTCCATCTTCCACACCCTCGGCGCCGACCCGCACGACCTGAGCTACTTCTGGATCCTGCCGCCGCTCATGGGCATGCTCGTGCAACCCATTGTGGGGTCGCTGAGCGACAGGACGTGGACGCGCTTCGGACGCCGCATACCCTATCTCTTCGTGGGGGCCACGCTGGCCGTCATCGTCATGTGCCTGCTGCCTAACGCCGGTTCCTTCGGCATGTCGGTGAGCATGGCGCTCATCTTCGGACTCTTTGCACTGATGCTGCTCGACACGTCGCTGAACATGGCCATGCAGCCTTTCAAAATGATGGTGGGCGACATGGTGAACGAGGAGCAGAAGGGCAAGGCTTACAGCATCCAGTCGTTCCTCTGCAATGCCGGCAGCGTAGGCGGCTACATCTTCCCCTTCCTCTTCACCTGGTTAGGCGTCAAGAACGTGGCACCCAAGGGCGTAGTGCCCGACTCCGTCATCTGGTCGTTCTACATCGGTGCCGCCATCCTCATCGCCTGTGTCGTCTACACCACGCTGACCGTACGCGAGTGGGCACCCAAGGACTACGCCGAGTACAACCCTGCCCCCGCCGAGGAAGAGGAGGGCAAGTCCAACTGGTTCACGCTGCTGAAGCGCGCACCGCAGAACTTCTGGCGCATCAGTCTGGTACAGTTCTTCTGCTGGGCGGCATTCCTGTATATGTGGTCATACGTGGTGGGTGCCGTCTCCGAGACGGTATGGAACACGGACGACCCGGAGACAGAGGCTTACCAGACGGCCCGCAACTGGACGGGCGTGCTCTATGCCATACAGGCCTTAGCCGCCGTGGCGTGGGCAACGCTCATTCCGCGCTTCAAGAACATAAAGACGGCCTACAGCGTCAGCATCCTGCTCGGCGCACTGGGCTTTGTCCTCATCCCCTTCTGCCACGACCAATACCTGCAGATTGTGCCCTTCCTGCTCATCGGCTGCGTATGGGCTGCCATGCTGGCCTGTCCGTTCACGCTGGTTACCAACGCCTTGCAGGGCTACGGCCACATGGGAGCTTACTTGGGACTGTTCAACTGCGCCATCTGTCTGCCGCAGATTATCGCTGCTGCCTGCGGCGGTTTCGTCTTCAACATGGTTGGCGGCACCCAGTCGGCCATGATGTTTGCCGCTGCCATGCTGTTAGTGGCCGGTTCCGCCAGTGTCTTCCTCATCAGGGACAAGCACTGATGCGACCGTTTGCATGAAATGAGAGGCAAGGGGTTAGTGGTTGGATTTATTTTGTCAATATAAAACCTACTCATTATGAAAATTATATTTAACATAGAGTATCAGACCACCTTCGGCGACGAGCTGGTGGTGAATATCCTTCCGGAGAAGGAGAGTGAGAAAGCGTTGCAATACAAGATGCAGACCGCCGACGGCACACACTGGTGGTGCGCGGTGCCTAAGAAGTCGCTGTCCAAGGGCAGCATAGACTACTACTACAGCGTGATACGCGGTGAGGAGGAGATGCGCCACGAATGGCTGGTACAGCCCCACCGCCTGGAGTTTGCCACGGGTGAGGCCACGCACTACACCGTCTACGACCACTGGACAGACATTCCCGAGGATGCCTACATGTATAGCTCGGCCTTCACCGACTGCGTGATGGCCAGGCAGCGCCAGCAGGAAGCCAGCCAGGAGTACGCCTGCACCGTCCGCCTGAAGGTGCGCGCCCCGCAGTTGCGCCAGAACGAGCGCTTAGCCATCGTGGGCGAGCCTGAGGTGCTGGGTGCGTGGAACATCACCAAGGCCCTAAACATGACGGAGCACGAGCCTAACGTATGGGGCATCAGCCTCGATGCCAACAAGCTGCCTCGTGAGCGCTTCGAGTTCAAGTTCATCATCCTCGACACCATACCCGACTACACCGCACTCTGGGAACAGGGCGGCAACCGCTCACTCACCGTGCCCGAGCTGACTGCCGGCGACGTGGTGGTCTACGAACTGAGTCAGGCCTTCTTCCCCATCTATCCGTGGAAGGGTGCAGGTACGGTTATTCCCATCTTCTCGCTGCGCTCGGAGGGTTCCTTCGGCGTTGGTGACTTCGGCGACCTGAAGATGATGATTGACTGGGCGGCCAAGACTGACCAGCGCGTTATCCAGGTGTTGCCCATCAACGACACCAATATGACACACACATGGCAGGACAGCTATCCTTACAACAGCATCAGCATCTATGCCCTGCATCCGCAATATACAGACTTCCGTCAGTTGCCGGAGATTAAGGATGAAGCACGAAAAGCACATTTTGAACAGTTGCGTCAGGAACTGAATGCCTTGCCGCAGATTGACTATGAGCGCATGTTTGCTGCTAAGATGGACTATCTGCAAGAGCTTTATGCTCAGGAAGGTACTTCTGTGAAGCGTACCGCTGCCTATAAGAAGTTCTTTGACGACAACAAGCAGTGGCTGCTGCCATACGCCGAGTTCTGCTACTACCGTGACCAGTATGGTACGGCAGAATTTGGCCAGTGGCCCAAGCCGCTTCCCAAACCCAACAAGAAAGTGATGGATTTCTGGTGCTATGTGCAGTATAATCTGGACAAGCAGATGCGTGCAGCCCACGACTATGCCCGTCAGCACCGTGTCATCCTGAAAGGCGACATCCCCATCGGCATCTCCCGCGACGGCGTTGAGGCTTGGGTAGAGCCCAAGTACTTCAACCTGAACGGTCAGGCAGGAGCACCGCCCGATGCCTTCTCGGCAAACGGACAGAACTGGGGCTTCCCCACATACAACTGGGATGCCATGGTGGCCGACGGCTGTTCATGGTGGGTACGCCGCTTCAGCAAGATGGCACAGTATTTCGATGCCTACCGCATAGACCACGTCCTTGGCTTCTTCCGTATCTGGGAGATTCCCATTGATGCCGTGCACGGACTGCTCGGACAGTTCTCGCCGTCACTCGGCATGACACCGGCAGAGATTGAAGGCTACGGACTGCACTGGCAGGAGGAACTGTTTACCACGCCATTCATTGCCGACTGGACTTTGGAACGCATCTTCGGCGACCGTGCCCAATATGTCAAGGACACATTCCTCGACCGCAAGCATGATGATATCTGGCAGATGAAGCCCCAGTATGATACACAGCGTAAGATTCTGGAGTGGTATAAGGCCCAGACTGCCGATACCGGCTCAACAGACCTTGAGAATCTCCGTGATGGCCTCTATGCCCTCATCAGCGATGTCCTCTTCGTCCGCGACCGCAAAGACCACGGCAAGTTCCATCCGCGTATCGGCGTGCAGAACGACTTCATCTATCAGTGGCTCTTCGACTCCGACAAGGCCGTTTTCAACCGCATCTACAACGACTATTTCTATCGTCGCAACAACCACTTCTGGTACACTGAGGCCATGAAGAAACTGCCGCGACTGACACAGGCCACCCGCATGCTGGTATGTGCCGAAGACCTCGGTATGGTACCCGACTGCGTGCCCTGGGTGATGAACGAACTGCGCATCCTCTCCTTAGAGATTCAGACCATGCCGAAAGATCCTACAGTCCGCTTCGGCAAGTTGTCGCACAATCCCTATCGTAGCGTATGCACATTCTCAACGCATGACATGCCCACACTGCGTCAGTGGTGGGACGAAGACCAAGAGCAGACACAAGCCTACTACAACGGTCCGCTTCGCCGTGGCGGTGCTGCCCCTCACCCCCTGCCGGGATGGCTGGCACAGGATATTGTCAGTCGTCAGTTGACATCGCCTTCCATGCTCTGTCTGCTGTCGCTGCAAGACTGGCTCTCCATCGACGAGAAGCTGCGCCTGCCCGACCAGAACGCTGAGCGCATCAACATCCCGGCCAACCCGCGCCACTACTGGCGCTACCGCATGCACCTGACCATCGAACAGCTCATGGCTGCCGACGAATTTAACGATAACGTCAAAACGCTGATCTCTTACAGCGGACGCCGATAACGGATATATAACTAAACGAAAGATGAAACACCTGAAACTACTGCTGCTACTATTAGCAACGACACTAACGGCAACAGCCGTAACAGTACCGTCGCCCAACGGCAACGTCATGCTGACATTCAACGTCGACGGGGGACGGCCCGTCTATAGCGTCACCTACAAAGGGCGCGACGTCATCCTGCCCTCGCACCTCGGTCTGGAACTGGCCAAAGACAAGCACGCCTCCAGAGGCCTCAACGAGCGCGACCTCATGGACGGCTTCACGCTGATTGACGAGATGACGGCGACCTTCGACGAGACGTGGCAGCCCGTGTGGGGCGAGACCCGCGACATCCGCAACCACTACACCCAGTATGTTGCCGTACTGCAACAGGAGTGGCGCGAGGCTCCACCCCAGTCCACCGCCGGCAAGCAACTCAAGCCCGCCGTCCACCACCGCCTCATGCGCCTCTGCTTCCGCGTCTTCGACGACGGCGTGGGCTTCCGCTACGAGTTTCCCCAGCAGCACGACCTCAACTACTTCATCATCAAGGACGAGCGCACCGAGTTCCGCATGACCGGCGACCACACGGCCTGGTGGCTGCCCGGCGACTACGACACGCAGGAACAGGAGACGCAGCAGACGCGGCTCAGCGAGATACGCGGCCGCTTCCAGCAGGCCGTCAACTGGGGCAACAGCTCCGTGGCCGTCTTCTCGCCCACGGGCGTGCAGACGTCGCTGCAGATGAAGACGCAGGACGGACTCTACATCAACATCCACGAGGCGGCCTGCACCGACTACGCCACCATGCATCTGGAACTGGTGGACCGCGAGACCAAGGCCCTCACCACCCAGCTCATGGGCAGCAGCAACGCCTACACCCCCCATCCGCAGCCGTCGCCCTACCCGCTGCCACAGCCCTTCACCTTCGTCAGCCACCTCACGCCGGACGCCACTGGACTGAAGGGCTGCATGCAGACGCCGTGCCAGACGCCGTGGCGCACCATCATCGTCAGCGACGACGCCCGCGACATGCTCAGCTCGAACCTCATTCTGAACCTCAACGAGCCTTGCAAGCTGGACGACACGTCGTGGATTCACCCCACGAAATACTGCGGCGTATGGTGGGAGATGATTGTCGGCAAGTCCAGCTGGAACTACACCGACGAGTTCCCCTCCGTCAAACTCAGCACGATGAACTATCAACAGGCAACGCCCAACGGCCGTCACGCTGCCAACAACGACAAGGTGAAGCGCTACATCGACTTCGCAGCCAAGAACGGACTGCAGGAGGTGCTCGTCGAGGGATGGAACATCGGCTGGGAGGACTGGGCCAACCTGTGGAAGCGCGACGTCTTCGACTTCCAAACCCCCTACCCCGACTTCGACATCCAGATGCTCAACGACTACGCTCACTCCAAGGGCGTCAAACTGCTCATGCACCACGAGACCAGCAGCTCGGCGCAGAACTACGAGCGACACATGGAAGACGCCTTCCGGCTGATGAAGCGCTACGGCTACGACGCCGTCAAGACGGGTTACGTGGGCGACATCATACCGCGCGGCGACCACCACTACTCGCAGTCTATGAACAACCACTACCTGTACGTCATACAGCAGGCTGCCAAGCACCACATCATGGTCAACTCGCACGAGGCCACACGCCCCACAGGACTGTGCCGCACCTACCCCAACCTGGTGGGAGGCGAGTCGGCACGCGGCACGGAGTATGAAGCCTTCGGCGGCTCACGCCCCGACCACACCTGCATACTGCCCTTCACCCGTCTGCAGGGCGGACCCATGGACTACACGCCCGGCATCTTCGAGACCAAGCTCTCCACATGGAGCGACAACACGTCGTGGGCACGCATCACCATCGCCGGCTCGCTGGCCCTCTACCTCACCATGTACTCGCCACTGCAGATGGCCGCCGACCTGCCCGAGCACTACGAACGCTACGACGACGCCTTCCAGTTCATACGCGACGTGGCCTGCGACTGGGACGAGAGCATCTACTTAGAGGCTGAGCCTGCCGACTACATCACCGTGGCGCGCAAGGCCAAGGGCACCGACAACTGGTTCGTAGGCGGCAAGTGCGACGAGAACGGACACCTGAGCACCGTCAAACTCGACTTCTTAGACAAGGGACGCAAGTACGACTGCACCATCTACGCCGACGCCAAGGATGCCCACTACGACACCAACCCCAAGGCCTACACCATCACCAAACGCACAGTGAAGAAAGGCGACGTGCTGAAAGTGAAGGAGGCTCCCGGCGGCGGCTTCGCCGTCAGCCTGATGGCACGTTGAAAAATCGGCAAAACAGTGCTGATTAGTGAAATAAAAAAACAACCCTCACCCACTGCACCCACAACACTTAGCACAAGTGTTGTGGGTGCAGTGGGTGCGGGTAAAAAAAATTATTCACTAACTACACGCACGCGCGCGTAAAGACGGGTTACAAAACAGCACACGCCTGTTAACATTCCGTGCATGACAGCGGAAGATGACACTGATGCTCACCAGCAAAATTCCCATGGTGGGAAAATAAATTCTGATGGTCAGAATTTTGCTGGTGAGCATCAGAATTTTGATAAAAAACATGAAATGATTATCCGACCTCTTTGCGGTGTCGAAGATTATGGTTAAATTTGCGTTCAAAATAATTTTATGCAACATGATAACAGGCGAGATAAAATCGAAGATTGACCTCATTTGGGAGGACTTCTGGACGGGTGGCATCACCAACAGCATCTCAGTACTGGAGCAGATGACCTATCTGTTCTTCATGAAAATGCTCGACGACGCACAGACAAAGGCCGAGAGCAACGCCAACCTGCTGGGTACGACGTTGGTGAACCCGACATTCCCCGCAGGACAGCACTGGCACAACCCGGAGACGGAGCAGGACGTGCCTTACGAGCGGTTGCGCTGGCATGTGTTCAAGAACGACGACGGGGCGTCGATGTTTCAGAACATCCGCATGAACGTCTTCCCATTCATCAAGAACCTGAACAGCGGGCGCGAGTCGGCCTACAGCCGGTTCATGGAGAATGCGACGTTCCTCATCCCCAATGCACGCACATTAGTCAAAGTGGTGGAGGGGGTCGACAGTCTCGACATGAACAACCGCGACACCATGGGCGATGTCTATGAGTATGTACTTGGGAAAATGGCTGCCAGCGGCACCAACGGCCAGTTCCGCACACCGCGACACATCATCAGCATGATGGTGCGCCTGATGAAACCCACCATGACGGACATTGTCTGCGACCCGGCCATGGGCAGTGCGGGCTTCATCGTCGAGAGTGCCAAGTACATCAAGAGCCACTATGCGCAGGAGCTGATGCGCAAGGAGAACCAGGAGCACTACCGCAACCACATGTTCCACGGCTTCGACACCGACCAGACCATGCTGCGCATCGGTGCCATGAACCTGATGCTGCACAACGTGGACAACCCTGACATAGAATATAAGGACTCGCTGTCTACCGACAATACCGATGCCGAGCGTTACACCTTGTGTCTGGCCAACCCGCCCTTCGCCGGCAACATCGACAAGGAGGTCATTGCCAAGTCGCTCACCAAGATAGCACCGACAAAGAAAACCGAGCTGCTCTTCGTGGCACTCTTCACCCGCATGCTGCAGCTGGGTGGACGCTGTGCAAGCATTGTACCTGACGGTGTGCTGTTCGGCACCTCCTCCGGCCATAAGGCCGTGCGCCGTGAACTGGTTGACAACCAGCGGCTGCAGGCCGTCATCTCCATGCCCAGCGGTGTCTTCAAACCCTACGCCGGCGTGAGCACCGCCATACTCATCTTCACCAAGACCAACAGCGGCGGCACAGACAAGGTGTGGTTCTACGACATGCGGGCCGACGGCTTTTCGCTCGACGACAAGCGCAACCCCGTCAGCGACAACGACATCCCCGACATCATCCACCGTTTCGAGCATTTAGAGAAAGAGGCCACCCGCACCCGCAAAGACCAGTCGTTCTTAGTCCCCGCAGAAGAAATCCGCCAGAACGACTACGACCTGTCCATCAACAAATATAAAGAGGTGGAGCGCGTGAAGGTAGAGTACGAGCCAACCGCCACCATCCTCCAGCGGTTAGAAGAGACAGAACACCACTTCACCAAAGGCCTGACCCAACTGAAAGAATTAATCAAAATCTAAAAAATTCTAGAAAATCTAGAGCATCTAGATAATCTAGAAAATCTAGAAAAACCCCAAAGAACCAAAAAAATGAACCAAGAAGCCAAAAAAATAGAAACCGTCCTCCGCAAACAAACCAACTGGAAACAGCTCTGGTTCTACCAGAAAACCGTGGTGCTCTACCAGCTCACATACGTCTTCACCCGACGCTTCCTGCCTGCCTACGGCGACAGGACGGTGGATCAGATGGTACAGGCAGCACGCTCGGGCAAGCAGAACATCGTGGAGGGGTCGGCAGACGGCGTCACCTCGATGGAGATGGAGCTGAAGCTGCTCAACGTGGCACGGTCGAGCATACAGGAGCTTCTTGAGGACTACGAGGACTACCTGCCGTCGCACCAACTGACCAAATGGACAGCAGGCCATACACGCTTCGACTCGATGCTGAAGTTCTGCCGCTCACACAACTACTTAGGCGACTATGAGCCGTTCTTCAACCGCTGGACGGACGAGGAAGCGGCCAATACGGCCATCACGCTATGCAGGATGGTGGACAAGATGATGATGACCTATCAGAAGAAAAAAGAGAACGAGTTCATTACCGAGGGGGGCATACGGGAAAGAATGACTGCCGCCCGACTGAACTATCGCACCAACCAACGCGAAATGCTCGACACACTGCAGAAGCAGGTGGCGCAACTGCAAAGCGAAAACAATTTGCTCAAAGCTGAAATCAACAAACTGAAAAATGGTAAAGCATGAGAGAGGGATGGGAGTATAAGAAGTTTGAGGACTGCCTGGAGAAAGCACCCAAAGCAAAGCAGGTGCAGACATCGGAATATAATGCTGGCACAAAATATCCTATTGTGTCGCAAGAGGACAAATTAGTGTCAGGCTATTGTGACGATGCTGCGTTCCTATGCCACTTCGACAAACCTGTGGTCATCTTTGGTGACCATACACGTGTTTTGAAATATGTTGATTTCGATTTCGTTGTTGGTGCCGACGGCGTGAAAATACTTATTCCAAAAGATTTCCTGATGGCTAAGTTCCTGTTGTACTATCTGCTGTGGTACAATATTCCCAGTTTAGGTTATTCGCGCCATTATAAACTGTTGAAAGAGCTCTCTATCCCCATACCGTCAATTGTTGAGCAGCAGTCCATCGTGGCGGAGCACGACAAAATCAACGAGTTGATAAGCCTGAAGAAGTCGCAGCTGAACGACCTCGATGCACTGGCACAAAGCATCTTCTATGATATGTTCGGCGACCCAGTGGTAAATGAAAAGGGATGGGAGATGAAGAAGCTGAAAGATATCGTCGAAGAAAGTTGCACGATTTCTTATGGAATTGTTCAACCTGGGGATGGTGTTGACAACGGCATTCCTGTAGTTCGTCCCGTTGACATGACACAAACATATATATCAAAGAAAGGACTGAAACAAACAACCAAAGAAATTTCTGACTCATATAAGCGTACCATACTCAAAGGCAACGAAATACTAATGTGTGTACGGGGTACTACAGGATTAGTGTCATTGGCAACTAAAGAACTACAGGGATGTAATGTAACAAGGGGGATTACTCCTATAGAATGTAATAAACATAATGACAGATTATTTATATATCATCATTTACGGACGGACGGAATACAACACTATATCTCAAATTTCACAAAAGGTATAGCACTGAAACAAATTAATATGCAAGATGTACGTGAAATACCACTAATCACCCCCCCTCTCCCCCTCCAACAATCCTTCGCCGCAAAAATAGAGGCGATAGAGCGACAAAAGCAACAGGTGAAGCAGTCGCTGAAAGACTTGGAGACGCTGTTGGCCTCGCGTATGCAGTACTGGTTTGACAGTTAAAAGCGAACGACTATGGGAAACTTCGACTTTATCAAGACGATACCTGAGACGCAGGAACTGCAGGAGTACTGCAAGCAGGCGGAGCGCACAGCAAAGATCAGCCCGAAGCTGAGCGTGATGAACTGCCGATGGGCACTGGAGTGGATGATGATCCAGCTGCTACAGATGAAGCAGGTGGACCCGGCAGGACTGTCGCTGAGCCAGATGGTGGACCACGAAGCATTCCGCACGTTCATCGGTGCCGACCCCATCTTCTGGCGCAATATAAAATATGTGCGCACAATGGGCAACCGTGGTGCACACATAGAGCAAGACCCCACGAAGCGCATCACCCCGCAGCAGGCACTCTACACACTGATAGACCTGCACTACGTGCTGGGCTACATCCTGCAGTCACTACGGTTGGTGAACCGCATAAAACCCTTCGACCGTGAGTTGGTTGGCAAGCGTGAACGTATCTCCGTGGTGCAGCCCGTAAGGGAGCCGGAAGCCAACCAGCAGTTCCAAGCCCAGGTGTCACCGACGGATGTGGCTGCGCCGAGAGAGAACATCGACCTGCCCGCCAGTCCGCTGTCGGAAGCCGAGACGCGCCATCAGTTTATTGACATGATGCTGACGGAAGCGGGATGGGAGGTGCAGGCGGAGAAAGGAGCTATCAAGCCTTCCAGCGCCTGCATAGAGACAGAGGTGACGGGTATGCCCGACTCTGCATCGGGCAAAGGCTATGTGGACTATGTGCTGTTCGATGCCGCCCTGCGCCCCTTGGCTCTGATTGAAGCCAAGCGCACCACCATCAGCACAGAGAAAGGCCGTCAGCAAGCCAAACTCTATGCCGACTGTCTGGAGCAGCGTTACGGTGTGCGCCCGGTCATCTATATCAGCAACGGCTACACCACAAAGGTCATCGACGGACTGGGCTACCCAGAGCGTGAGGTTTTCGGCTTCCACTCAGAAGACGACCTGATGCTGCTGCACCAGCGGCGCAGGGAGCGCGGCAGCATTGCCGACCTGAGCATTCGCGACGACATCACCAACCGCGAATATCAGAAGCGGGCCATACGCAGCGTGTGCGACCACCTGCAGAAGATGCACCGCCAGTCGCTCATCATCATGGCGACGGGTACGGGCAAGACGCGCGTGGCTGTCAGCCTGACCGACGTGCTGATGCGCAACAGGTGGGTGAAGAACGTGCTGTTCCTCGCCGACCGTACCTCATTAGTGAAACAGGCCAAGACCAAGGGCTTCGCCAAATTTCTGACCGATGCCACCTTCTGCGAACTGAGCGACCGCACCGGCGAGGCCGACATGGGTGCTCGTGTGATGCTGAGCACGTATCAGACGATGATTAACTACGTGGAAGCTGACAAGAAACCGTTCTCCATCGGACGCTTCGACCTCATCATCATCGACGAGGCCCACCGCTCGGTGTTCGGCAAGTACAAAGCCATCTTCGACTACTTCGATGCGTTCCTTATCGGACTGACGGCCACACCTCGCGACGAGGTGGCGCGCTCTACTTACGACCTGCTGAACATGGAGCCGGAGCAGACCTTCGCCTACGAGTACGACGAAGCCATACGCGACGGCTACTTAGTGCCTTATCGTGGTTTCGTGCGGCGCAGCCAGATGCTGGAGCGGGGCATCGAGGTGGCCACCTTAGCCGCAGAGGACAGGAGTCAGCTGCAGCCCGTGTTCGACTATGAGAAGACGAAGTATGAGATAGACCCCTCGGAGGACTATGAGCGCGACATTGAGAGTAAGGAGATGTTCAGCTACATCTTCAACATCGACACCATCGACAAGATGCTGCAAGACTTGATGGAACATGGTCAGCGCGTGCAGAGCGGCAACAAGATAGGCAAGAGCATCATCTTCTGCTACAACCACCAGCATGCTGAGCTGGTGGTGGAACGCTTCGGCGTGCTCTACCCAGAGCTTGGCCCGGAGTTCTGCCAACTCATCGACAACTACGTGGAGCACGCGCAGACGCTGATCAACAGTTTCGAAGAGCGAGACAGTCTGCCGCAGGTGTCGGTATCGGTATATATGCTCGATACGGGCATCGACGTGCCCGACATCCTGAACCTGGTATTCTTCAAGCCCGTGCTGAGCAGCATCCGTTTCAAACAAATGATAGGACGCGGCACCCGTCTGTCGCCCGGCATCTTCGGCTACGGTCAGGACAAGCAGGAGTTCTACATCTTCGACTGGTGCGGCAACTTCGAGTATTTCAAGGAGAACCCTAACAGCACTGAGACCGTACAGAGCCAGTCATTAGCCGAACGGCTCTTCTGCATACGGGTGGATATTGCCGCAGCCCTGCAGACAGCCGTACATCAGGAAAACGAAGAGGAGAAAGCCCTGCACGACAGTCTGAAGGAACAGCTCTACAAGCAGGTGTGCGACATCAAGGACACGATGGTCAGCACCCGCCGGGTGTGGCCTACGGTAGTAAAGTACCGCGACAAGACGGTATGGACATGCCTCTCAGCCCTTGACGCACAAGAGCTGAAGGACATCATCTCGCCCCTAATAGTAAGGAAGATAAATAACGAGAGTGCCGAAAAATTTGACCTGATGATGCTAAGGATAGAGCTGAGCAAGCTAACATCTCTAGAAAATCTAGAAAATCTAGATAATCTAGATAATCTAGATAACCTAACCCCCCGCATCACCACCATCGCCAAGAAACTCCAGGAGAAAGCATCCATCCCCGCCATAGCCCAGCACATAGACATGATACGAGCCGTGCAGCGGCGAGGGTTCTTCAAGGAAGCCTCACTTGACTTGTTAGAGCGTGTCCGCCAGGAACTGCGAGAACTGGTGAAGAACTTGGAGGGCAGTCAGTCACGGCAGTTCACCCTGAACATCGAGGACATCGTGACCGATGGCGGCATGACGGCGGCAGTCAGTCTGAGCGGCAACACCTATAAGCAGCGGGTGCTGGACTATCTGAGCGAACATCGCAGCGACGCCGTGTTCCAGAAGATTTTCAGACTGGAGCAACTTTCTGCCGACGACATCAGCCAGCTGGAGCATATCATGTGGGAGGAGTTAGGCACACGCGAGGACTACGACCGCTATGTGCGGTCGGACTGCCCGAATGTCGCTATGTTCATCCGCTCCGTCATCAAAGTCGACCGCCAGTTAGCACTACAGAAGTTCACTGACTTCCTGAACGGCTCCACGCTGAATGCCATGCAAATGGACTATTTGAAGGACATCATCGCCTACGTTTGCGAAAATGGCGACATAGAGCCGCAAACTCTCATGAGCGTATCGCCATTCAACGACATCAACATCATCGAACTCTTTGACGACAAGGCCGTCCACGTAGGAAAGTACATTAATCTGCTACACCATATCATTACCGCATAGAAGTTAAAAAAACATAAATAATAGATGCCTGTAAGTTTCTTACGCGCGATATTCATCAGAAAAAGCGTACCTTTGCAGTCCGATTTGGGAAGAGACTTAGAATTCCCGTGGGTCAGTGTGTGAATAGCGGCGTCTTTGGCCGGACGTGGTGGTTCGTGAATCGCTGTCTCGAAGCGCAAGTTAGACTGACAGCCGAGAGTTAGACCTCGGATGCTGGTTTTTGTGCGTACATATTAATTAAAAGTAAAACTGTTTTTTAGTAGTAAAAATTTAAAAGAAATGAACACTTTAAGTTACAAGACCGTTTCCGTATCGAAGGAAGCTGCCCGCGAGCAGAAGGAATGGCTGGTCATCGACGCCACCGACCAGGTGGTAGGCCGCCTGGCCTCGAAAGTGGCCAAGATTATCCGCGGTAAGTACAAGCCCACCTTCACCCCCAACCAGGACTGTGGTGACAACGTCATCATCATCAACGCCGCCAAGGTGGTGTTCACTGGCAAGAAGGAGACTGACAAGGTTTACACCCGCTACACCGGCTACCCCGGCGGCCAGCGTTTCAACACGCCTGCCGAGCTGCGCAAGAAGCCCTTTGGCGTGGAGCGCATCCTGAAGCACGCCGTCAAGGGCATGCTGCCCAAGGGTCCCCTCGGACGTTCGCTGCTGAACAACCTCTACATCTACAATGGTACAGAGCACCCGCACGAGGCACAGAAGCCCAAGGCTATCGACATCAATCTCTACAAGTGATAAATTGTAAATAGTAAATACTAAAATAGTAAATTATCAAGATGGAATACATCAATGCTATAGGTCGTCGTAAGAGCTCGGTAGCTCGCGTATATCTGTCAGAGGGTACTGGCAAGATCACGATCAACAAGAAGGATTTGGAAGTATATTTCCCCTCAGCCATCCTGCAGTACGTGGTTAAGCAGCCGCTGAACCTGCTGGAAGTCGCTGAGAAATACGACATCAAGGCCAACCTCGACGGCGGTGGTTTCACCGGTCAGAGCCAGGCTCTGCGTCTGGCCATTGCCCGCGCTTTGGTGAAGATCAATGCCGAGGACAAGAAGCAGCTGAAGGACAACGGTTTCCTGACCCGCGACGCCCGTGAGGTTGAGCGTAAGAAGCCGGGCCAGCCGAAGGCACGTCGTCGCTTCCAGTTCAGTAAGCGTTAATCTGACTGAACAGCGTTTAGCATCTAAACAGCCGAGACCTATAGTTTCTATAACACCTATAGCGACTATAATTACTCTGCTGCTGATTCTAACAAAAGAATTAAAAAGAAAGTAAACAACAACAAAAAGAAACAACAACATGGCAAGAACAAATTTTGACCAACTGCTGCAGGCCGGCTGCCACTTCGGCCACCTGAAGCGTAAGTGGAACCCCGCAATGGCTCCCTACATCTACACCGAGCGCAACGGCATCCACATCATCGACCTGCATAAGACTGTAGCCAAGATTGACGAGGCTGCAGACGCACTGAAGCAGATAGCCAAGAGCGGCAAGAGAATACTCTTCGTTGCTACTAAGAAACAGACCAAGGAGATTATCGCCGAGAAGGCCGAGAGCGTAGGCATGCCTTACGTCATCGAGCGCTGGCCGGGCGGTATGCTCACCAACTTCCCCACCATCCGCAAGGCCGTCAAGAAGATGGCTAACATCGACAAGCTGATGCAGGACGGCACCTACGCCAACCTGTCGAAGCGCGAGCTGCTGCAGGTGACCCGCCAGCGTGCCAAGCTGGAGAAGAACCTGGGCTCTATCGCCGACCTGACGCGCCTGCCTTCTGCCCTCTTCGTCGTTGACGTGCTGAAGGAGCAGATTGCCGTACGCGAGGCTAACCGTCTGGGCATCCCCGTGTTCGGTATCGTCGACACCAACAGCGACCCCAAGAACATTGACTTCATCATCCCTGCCAACGACGACGCCAAGGACTCGGTAGAGACCATTCTCGCCGCCTGCTGCGACGCCATCAAGGAAGGCATCGAGGAGCGCAAGGTGGAGAAGGCCGACGAGAAGGCCGCTGAGGCTCAGGCCGAGGCTGAGGAGGAGGAGAACAAGCCCCGCCGTCAGGCCCGCAAGCCCCGCAAGGAGGCTGAGGCTCCCGCCGCTGAGGAGGCTGCTCCCGCTGCCGAGAAGGCCGCTCCTGCTGAGGAGGCTCCTGCCGCAGAGTAATAAACAGTAAATCGTAAATCAGTAAATCGTAAATAATACAATGGCTATTTCAATAGACGACATCAAGAAACTTCGCGCTATGACCGGCGCCGGTCTGGCCGACGTAAAGAAGGCCCTGACGGAAGCCGAGGGCGACTTCGACAAGGCCAAGGAGCTGCTCCGTGAGCGTGGACTGGCCATCGCTGCCAAGCGTAGCGACCGTGAGACTTCCAACGGCTGTGTGCTGGTAAAGGCTGTTGACGGCTTTGCCGCCACCATCGCCCTGAAGTGCGAGACCGACTTCGTGGCCAACGGTGCCGACTTCATCGCACTGACGCAGAGCATCCTTGACGCTGCCATCGCCAACAAGTGCAAGGACCTGGAGGCTGTCAAGGCTCTCGTCATCAACGGTCAGACCGCTCAGGAGGCTGTCACGCAGCGCTCGGGTATCACCGGTGAGAAGATGGAGCTGGACGGCTACCTGACCCTTGAGGGTGACAACATCGAGGTTTACAACCACATGGGCAAGAACACACTGTGCACCATGGTACAGCTGAACAAGCCCGCCGCCGAAATCGGCCACAAACTGGCTATGCAGGTGGCTGCCATGAAGCCCGTAGCCCTGGACGCTCAGAGCGTAGACCAGAAGATTCTGGACGAGGAGTACAAGACTGCCGTCGAGAAGTCGAAGCTGGAGCAGGTGCAGAAGTATGTGGACAACAAGCTGAAGAAGGCCGGCATCAACCCCAACCTGGTAGACTCTGAGGACCACATCGAGTCGAACATGGCTAAGGGCTGGCTGACGCAGGAGCAGGCCGACGAGGCTCGCAAGCTGATTGCCGACGGCAAGACAGAGGGCGAGGCTCAGCTGAAGATGCCCATGATTGAGGGCATTGCCAAGGGCCGCGTCCAGAAGTTCCTGAAGGAGAACTGCCTGGTAGACCAGGAGTTCCAGTTCGGCGACGGCGACAAGCAGACCGTCAGCCAGTGGCTGGCTGCTCAGGACAAGGAGCTGAAGATTTGCGACTTCAAGCGCTTCACGCTCGTTGCTGAGTAATCAAAAAAGCAAACCATAAAGAAAGAGCAGAGGCTTAGCGGCCTCTGCTCTTTTTCATATACGATGCCAACCACTATATGCGGAAGGTGCCAAACATCATGTTCTGCCCCCACATGTACTTGTAGCTGAGCTCTTCGCACGTGGCGGACATCAGGCGGATGCCAAACTGAGGCTTGTCAAGGTCCAAATGAGACTGGGGCAAATGCTCCATAGGATTGAAAGCCAGACCAGCATCCTTGATGATGAAAGAAATCCGATTATCGGTATAACGCAGGTGAACGTCGAAACTCCACTTCAGGACATCTCCTTTGCTGTGCTCGATGATGTTCTTTATAATCTCCTCACACGTCAGCATAATATCGTTGACACGTCCCTGCAACTGCGGATAGCCTGTTACAAAACAGCGGATACGTTCCAGCGACTCTCCAAGAGCATCTGTATCGTAGGGCACGGAGAAGTCAAGCGACGTCTCGGGTGCATGTCGGGGAATAAGCGTAAACGGCGATAGTTCCTGATTGCGATGATGGTGATACAGCGTATAGGCAAACATCATGGCCAGCATCATTACACTCGAGATGGGGAAGCCCCACCATACCAAACCTGGAATGAGGAAGGCGAAGACACCGATTACAAAGTCCATGAAAAGCATCTGACTGGTGAAGAGAGCTCCGCTGGCAAAACGATGTCCCAACAGTTGGAACACCACACGCATGATATTCATCGCGCCAACAGGCACCAGGCACAGTGAGAAGATGCGTAAGGCCTTCGACAAGGTGTCTATGTTAGCCCCACGGGCACCGAAAACAACCGCCACTGCCTGAGGCGCAACCATAATGGCCACAGTGAGCAGGAAGAGCAGTGAGCAGACTATCCACATCACATGGCGAACCATCAGACGGAGACCATTGAAATCGTCATCGCCAGTGAGGAATCCGCCAATGGAAACCATAGAAGTCTCCACTCCGCTCATGGCTATCAGCACAAACGTGAATAATGCCATACACACACTCCAGATGAACATGCCGTTACTGCCTAAGGTGTAGATGATGGCGGAGTTAAGCACCATAAGACCTACCATGAGGGCAGACTCGCCAACAGTTAAAGCAGCACCCTCGCCGATTATCTCGCGGGAAATCTTCAGAATGCCACCATTGGGCATGTGGAAGCGCAGTTTACTATGGTGGTAGAGATGGCGGCATAGGATGAATAACACAATAAAGTCGTTGGAGACTGTGGCATACATCGCTCCGCTGATGCCCCAATGGAAAACACCTACAAACAACAAATCGAGCAGGACGTTAGCAATACCGCCAATAATGACGGCACGGGTAACCATCTGTGGGCTGCCGTCGGCCTCGGTGAAGCCACATACAGCATTATATATGAAGAGCGGCAGCACTTCGAGCAAGAAGAAGAGACGCAGCCAGGTCTTGGCATAGCCGGCAATAGAGGAATCGGAACAAATGAACGACACCAGCACATCGCTGAACAGCAAGCCAGCCACGATCAGAATCAGTCCTGAACCGATGAGCATAGCGAGGGCTACGGCAGCAACATGACTGCTGTGTTCCATATTGTTCTCCCCGATAGCCTTCGACATGAGTAGCGTACTTCCCATACTGATCATATAGCCTATGTTGACGATGATGGCTACCACTGGCGTGCAAACACTGATGGCAGACATGGCATTAGGTCCCACGAAGTTTGCCACGATAATAGAATCTGTCATAACTGCCAGTTGGACAGCTACGGCAGAAACCACAGAGGCCATCAGGAACTTGTTGACGGCCCGGTTAATGAGGAACGGTTTTCGTTTAAGTTCCATGACTACAGATTGTCCTGTTCGTCAAAAAAGCCTAAACCATACAATGCCTTTGCAAAACGCTCGACATAGTCTTCATCTAAAAACTTCCATTTGAATCCCATATGATAGAGTACTTGCGTGGTGTACTCACTGTCGTAATCCACTTCCTCAACGGAAATTCCTGCAGTACTGTCATAAGCCATCAGCGGACGAAGCAGTTCCACCAGTACCGGGTTCTTCATGGCTTTTTTCAAGCGACGCTCGAAGACTTTCCGTTCTACACCCCTGACGAAGAGTCCTGTGCGGGCCAGCCCTTCCAAGATGTCTACCAGCAAGATGGAGTGGTTGTTGCATGGATGGAACACCACACATTCACGGGGAGTCTCAGCCAATAGCAGAATGGCACGCACCAGTTCGTCGATGGGCGAGAACTCATTGGGAGTATCCAGTTCGTCAAATGGAACTTCACCCAATGCGACATAAGCCCTCAGTGTGGCCATGAAGTTATTGCTGCTGAAGTTGATCTGAAACTCGCCGTCAGACTGTCGGGCAGAGAGATTGCCCACACGCATGATCTTGGCATTGAGGCCTCGGTTCTTGACAGCATCGAGCACCAGGTCCTCAGCCACGAACTTAGAGTGGACATATTGGTTGTCATCCACCTCCTGCCCCAACCAAAAGCCCTGCTCTTTGAGCACGACATCCTTGGCAGGCACACCATTAATACGATCACCTGCGATGCTAACGGTAGAGATATGGATGAGCCGGCTGTTGGTATGCAGGCAGAAGTCAATCAGTACGCGCACCGAATCGGTGTTCACATGTTCGATATCGTCACCACTGGAAAAGTGCTTGACATTGGCCACGCAATTGATAACGGTTAGTTTGCGCCCTCTGAAGTTCTTGAGGGCATCCGAATTGCTCATCTCTGCCTTGAAAGCAACTACGCGCTTCTCAAGTATAGAAAAGTTTTCATCACCGAAATAGTAGAAGTAGAGCGTTTTGAGCTTGTCCATTGGCTGCTCGCCCTCGTTACAACGGATGGGACAGTAAATCTTAGCGCCATTGTTTCGGAGCAGCTCATGCAATATGTGGATGCCCATATAGCCAGTAGCACCAGCCAGTAGTACCCTGCCGATAGGCTGTCGGGAGCCTTTGCGAATGGCTTCCAGGGTATTGCGCTGCAGCAGGTTGTCATAGCCCTGATATGCATTCCCCGTAACAGGTGAAACGGCATTGGGTATCTTTGGTTTCTGGTTGGGCAATATAACATTTTCCATCTTTACGCTACTGCCCTGCTGCTGAGACTGTTTGACAAAATTCGCCAATGCACGTGGGGTCTTCTGCTGGAAGAGATCGTTGAACACGATGTTCACACCCTGTTTGCTGGCCTCCACAACGACACGGATGGCATTAATCGACGTTCCGCCAAGTTCAAAGAAGTTGTCGTTGGCACCGACGGGCGACACCTTCAGGATGTTCTCGAAAATACGGGCAAACATCATCTCATAGCGTCCTTCTGGAGCCACAAAGACAGTGTCAGTTTTCACCTCCGGAGCCGGGAGTATCTTGCGGTTGATCTTGCCATTGGGGGTCAGCGGCATCTCCTCCAGTTGCATATAGGATGTCGGAACCATGTAACCAGCCAGCGTCATCGAAAGAAACGCTTTCAAGTTGGACTTGTCAAGTTCCTTTTTAGAAGTATAATAGAGACAGAGCGTCTGGCCCTGCCATACCTCGGCGGCTACCATGCTGATACCATCGAACATGGCGGCACGGGCCTCTATCTCGCCCAGCTCGATGCGGAAACCGCGAAGCTTCACCTGCGTGTCGATACGCCCCAGATATTCCAGCTGGTCCTCGTCGTTCCATCGTACGAGGTCTCCCGTGTGGTAGACCTTCATCTTCTCGCCGCCTATGTTCACCTCGCAGAACTTCTCGGCTGTCAGGTCTGGACGTTTCCAGTAGCCCTTCGCCATCTGTGGTCCTGCCATGCACAGCTCGCCCGTCTCCCCCTTAGGCAACAGGTTGCCCTTGCTGTCGAGCACCAAGGCCGTCAGGTTATAGAGCGGACGTCCGATGGGGATATTGTCGTAGTGGCGGTTCTTGTCCACTTCAAAATAGGTCGAG
>JAFTGB010000079.1 GCA_017458125.1 Prevotella sp. | reverse complement strand
TCGAACGTGAGACGAAGGCATTAATAGTTAGATGCTTTTCTTTCGTTGGAGAGCGTGGTGATTGTCACTTACGACGAAGAGGGTACGGTTACGTTAGACAACGGTAAGCAAATTGAGGTAATTCCTGCCTGAAAGTGGCTGCTTGAATGAAGGAAATCGTGGAACAGGAAGAAGCCGTCCGCGGGTCTTTTTAGAAGGACTCTCGGACGACTTTATTTTAGTTAGTCATAAGGATTGAAGCAAAATCCATAGATGATTTCATTTAATTTATTAAATCAGATCAATTACTTCTACATGCAACAACAAGGATGTATTCATCCCCTTTGTTATAATTGTTTAGAGCATTGATTATATTCTCTATATTATCTTTGAAATTACCATTTGTTTTAACCTCATTTAGTTGTTTTTCACCATTTAATGAAGTAACTTCATAAAGCCCAAGTTTATGATTTCCCATCCATCCTGGCTTATTACCAGATCCAATTGAATAATTAACCATTTCGACTTCAGGCAAATACAATGACATAGGAACTTCTGTCGTAAAAATTCCATCCTTCTTAAGAAGAGAATACAGACATTTTTCTGCAGAGTCAAAAGCAAGGGGTTGATTATGTGGATTAAAAAAACAGATAGCACAATTTTTAGGAATAGTGATTTTTGTACTGTTAGAATCCCAACTTCCAAAGGTCTTCGTCCTTGATGGTGAAGGGCTGCGTGGCTTCCACAACAAACCTCTCTATTTTTCCGATGCGGCTTATCAACTGTTGCCAGATGCCGCTTTCAATGGTGATTATTTCCATCTTCAATTTCACTTTTTGTTGATTTCGGGTGCAAAAGTACGGCAATGGAAAAACTTCGATTGGCAAGTTGTTAACAAGTTGTCAATAACTTTTTTTATTTTGTGCCAAAGACGTCGATTTCAAGTGTCTTTCGGTGCCAGTTGATGGATGCAAATGGCGATTCTGCTGCAATCCGGCTACCTTTGCAGCCGTTTAGAATCAAAGTATTGAAAAGTATGGATATAGTAGTATTGGAAAAGAGTGCATTTGAGCAGTTGCTGTCAGAAGTCCGGCAACTGACTCAACGGGTGGAAATGCTTTCCCGTAAGTGTCAGGACAAACGATTTCAGAAATGGCTCACGGGTGAGGATGTCTGTGAGATTCTGGAAATCAGTCAGCGGTCATTGCAGACCATGCGTAGCAAGCATAAAATCTGTTATGCTCAGTTGGGGCGTAAGTTCTACTATCGGCCTGAAGAGGTGGAACTGGTTGTCAAGCAATCAGGCAAGTACCATCATATATAATAATGTGTAGCGGAATGGAAGAAAGAATACTTACCGTTAATGACAATGTGATTGCAGAGACATTGGAGTCATTGCGAAAAGCCAACAGAAAAGCGAATGCCTTGATGGAATCGTATAAGCCAGTCCTTCATGGCGAACGGCTGATGACTGATGGTGAATTGGCGACGGCTCTCCGTGTCAGCCCAAGAGCCTTACGTGATTATCGCAACGAAGGAATCTTGCCTTATATCCGCATGAAGGGTAACATACTCTATCGTGAGTCTGATGTCGAAAGAGTTCTGAAGCGCTGTATAAGAGGCAAAATGACGCTGCAATCGGGTTAAAAAGCGCAAAGTGTTAGGTTTTTCGGCGGAAATTGAGTACCTTTGCACACGAATTATGGCAAAGAGACTCTATACATATATAATAATAGTAGCGGCCATTGTGCTATCCATAACTGGATGTACAGATGGGAAACAGGGCATGGTACAGTCACGGCTGCCTCATGATACACTCTATACCGAGCAGAAAGCGATTGCGGTTTACGGCTACGATCCCGTGCGGGCATTACAGATTGTCGATTCGGCGGTTATAGTCGGAAACATGAGCTCTTGGCGAGCCGACAAGAACCGTGCGCGTATCTACAGCCTGACACGAGCGGGCGAAAGGCTCGACTCACTGATGCATTGGTCACCCGATGCACGGTTCGACACCGCCCGTATTATTGGCGAACAGCTCATCAGGCACGACTCCATAAAGAATAGTCTCGAAAGACAGCAAGATGTACTGGAGATATTGGCTTACGTGGCGCGTTGTCAGAAGGACACTACACTCTGGCTTCGGCGTTCACGCCAGCTGGTGGAAGTATGCCGCAGGCAGGGTGCCGAGACCGAGGCCCTTCGAGGCGAAGCGGAGATTGGAGCCGCGCTGTGCTATATGGGACAGGAGAGCGAGGGCATGGCGATGATGGATAGGGCAATCGGTGCACTCTCCGATGGGGAGCTGAAGTTCAACGAACTCGATGCCCTCGTCATTGCCCTGAAGCGCAAAGCCGGGGTAATGATTTCTAAGGGGCAGGCGGCAGAGGTGTTGCCACTGGCCCGGCGCATCGTCAACTTGCTCAACGATTACGAGCATCACCCCGACAAGTACCATGACGGCACCTACCGCGAACCACCAGCAGCGAGGCGCGAGGAATATATCCGTTTCTACCGCTCACAGGGCGAGAACTTCATTGCTACTGCCTACGCCGCATTGGGACAGTCTGACGACATGTACGTCACTTTCGAGCGGTTGGAGAACATCGTGCGCGATGCCGAGACGCGCGAGCACCGCGCCCGCTACGATGCCCTTGAGCAGCAGTTAAAACGACAAGAGTCCGAGGCACACAGCCGTCAGATGACGATAGTCGCCATTGCTGTTGTCTGCTTACTGCTCTTTGCATTGCTGTTTGCCGCGTATGTATTCGCCAAGAACAGGATTATCAACATGAAGAACCGTGGCTTGGTTAAATTGATTGACGAAGCCGTCAGATATAAGGAACGCTACGAGCAGATGCACCAGTCCATGCTGGCACACGTGGAAAGTGAAGGAGAGACGGTGCCGCATCCTGTTGATTTGAAAAGCTTTTCTGCGGATGCTCTATTCCAGTACCTCTATGATGACATCCGGGAGAAGCGGCTTTACCTCGACCCGAAGTTCGACCGGCAAGCGGTCTGCAGCCGCTATGGTCTTACTGCCGTACAGGTGGGCAATGCCTTTGCACAGGGCAGCGACTATGATTCTGTAGCTGATTTCGTGCGCGACTGCCGCTTGGAATATGCCTGTCACCTTCTCACAACTACAGACATGAAGGTGGCCGACGCGGCCAGTGCCTCCGGTTTCAGCCGCGCCACCACTTTCAACCACGACTTCAAGGCTCGTTACAACCTTACCCCTTCCGAGTATCGCCGGAGATAACTTTCCGTACGGCGGCAGAACCTCATTTCTGATAGCCCTGATACCTCCTCTTGCCCTGCCTTTCGGCGGAGCTTTTGTTTTGCTTGTGCGATTGCTGATTTGCTATGGGGGAGGTAAAAACCAATTTTATTTTTTGCTTATTTATTTCAACGGACTTGCTCATTCGTTTCTGCTATTGTGTACGCAGGGGATTTACAGTAACTTTGCACCTATAAAGATACATGCGATATGGAGCAAATGATTATCATCAACGTCGTTATCGTGGCAGTTTTAGTGACGGCTGTCATCGTTTATCTGGCCCTACGGCGGCAGAAAGATGCCGTGCAGGACGAGGTGAACCGGCTAACGCTTCGCCTCACGGAAATGGAAATGAAGATGGACGCCTTCCATGCCATCAAAAACATTCCTGGCGGTGGTAGTGCTGCCGCTGATGCCCAGGGACTGACAGCTGTGAGCAAGGAAGAAAAGACTGCCAACGTGGACTTGTCGGAGATGGACGACAAGGAACTTTTTGAACATATCAGTCGAGTCATCCGTGACGAAGAACTGTTCCGCTGGCCCGATTTCAACCGCGCAGCCGTGAAGGAGCGGTTCTCTCTCTCGGCTGCGCGCATCGGCGGTGCCTTTATGCGGGGCGGCGGCATGGGCCTGCCCGAGTTTGTGCGCAACTGCCGTCTGGACTACGCCTGCCGCCTGATGGTGGAGCAGCCTGAGTTGTCGTTTACCGAGGTGGGCGAGGCTTCAGGCTATCAGCGCACCACTACGTTCTACCACGACTTCAAGGCACGCTTCGGCATGCCCCCGGCTGAGTACAGGGCACAGCAGTTAAAACAGGATGATGCAACTGCCATCCAGTCAGTACAGCCGCAGGGCGGAGAACCGAAGGAACAGCAGGAAATCACAGAATCAGAGGAGAATGACTGATGTACGGAAACAATAGTATTCTGGACCCATATTTCATGCTGCTCTACGGCCTGACAATGATGCTTGCCTTAGAGACGGCAGTCTATCTGCTATGGCGGCGCGGCAATGCCTTTACCAGCGACGAAGCAGAGTCTCCCGTGATATTGCGACGCTGGACAGCCGCCTTCTTTGCTGCCGCAGCGTTAAGCCACGTCTGGTGGCTCCTTTTAGGCACCGTGTGGATGACCGGCGACAAGCCGATGCGCGACACGACCGCTGTCGCTCTCGACTACCTGACGCTGATACCCCTCATGATTGCCACGCTGCTGCGCATGTTGCAGGACCGCCAACGCCCCGTCTGGCCGTGGA
>JAFTGB010000078.1 GCA_017458125.1 Prevotella sp. | reverse complement strand
TACAATGGACTTGATTGATGCCGAACTTCATCGCTCACGCGAAGTTTTCATTGTTCATTTCAATCAGACCTATTCTGATGCGTACCCTCAAGCCTGGATATTGGCAGAAGTGCTTCCCTTCGGAGTTATCACCAATATCTTCAGCAACATCAAGGTCGCCCGACTCAAGAAAAGCATTGCTCGGAGATTTGGTTTGCAGGTAGCACCTTTTGAGTCGTGGCTTACCATTGTTACTCTAACCCGCAATTCCTGTTGCCACCATTCCCGTGTGTGGAACAAGCAAAACACTATACGTCCAATGCTTCCAAATCGAATGGCTGGCAGCTGGATAACTCTTTCCACCGATACGCTCCGCATCTACTTTGACCTTTGCATCATCAAGTATTTCTTGAACATCATTTCTCCGCACAACGACATGAAGGCAAAGATTGATGCCCTACTCAGTTCCTACCCGTCCATTGACATCAACGCAATGGGCTTTCCCCGTGGTTGGGAGAATGAGCCGCTATGGAATTAGTCTTTGTAGTATAAATCTGGATGTGCTGAAAGCAATGGCAAGATATAGAAGATACATATATATAATAGGTATAGCAGTGCTGACCATTATGGGCTGCACAGGCGAAAACAATGACAGTAAGAAATATGCCCGGCAACCTAAAGATACCGTCCACACCGCAGAGAAGGCGATGGCTGTTTTCGAATACGACCCTGTGCGGGCGCTGGAGATTGTGGACTCAGCGGTCATCGTGGGAAACCTGCCCGACTGGTGGGCAGACTTCTACAGGGCGCGAATCTACAGCAGTACGCAGGTACCGGAACTGCTCGATTCGATGCTTCATGGGGTCAAAGGGGCGGCGGGCGACACGGCACGCGTCATTGCCGAGCGACTGCTCTGTCACGACTCCATCAAGGTAAGTCTGGCCCGTCAGCAAGACGTGCTGGAAGTTCTGGCCTATACCGCCCGCCAGCAGAATGACACGTTGGGCTGGCTGCAGCGTTCGCGCGAGTTGGTGGAGGTGTGCCACGGACAGAGGGCCCAGACCGAGGCTCTGCGCAACGAGGCGGAGGTGGGTGCCGCTCTCTGCTTTCTGGGAAAGGAGACCGAGGGCATGGCACAGATTGACAGTGTGATAGCCCTATTGGACGTGAAGAAGTTCAACGAGCTCGATGCCATGCTCATCGTACTGAAGCGCAAGGTGATGGTGCTGGCCGAGAGGGGGCATTATGCCGAGATGTTGCCGCCGGCCCGCCAGATGCTGGAGCGGCTCAGCGACTACGAGCAGCACTCCGACCGCTATCACGACAGCAGCTACCGTGAGCCTAAGGACTCCACCGACAGGCAGGACTATATTGAGTTCTACCGCTCGAAGGCGCAGAAGTATATCGCCGCTGCCTACGCCGCCATCAGCGAGAGCGGCAGCATGGAGGAGTCCTTCCGCCAGTTGGAGGCCATCGTGCGCGACGCTGCAGCCCGCGAGCACCGCGCCCGCTACCAGGCCATCGAACAGCAGTATGAGACGGAGCGGCAGCGGGCAGAGGCGCGTCGCAACGCATTGATAGCATGGAGCACGGGTGTCATCGGACTGCTGGCCGTCTGCTTCGCCCTGTTCGCCCTCTACAAGCACCGTGAGACGCGGCGCAAGAACCGTGCGCTGGTGCAGCAGATTGACGAGGCGATGGCGTATAAAGAAAGGTATGAGGCTCTTTTATCGCCTCAGATTCTGGACACACCAAAGGGTGGAAACGCAGAAGATACTACTGACACCGACCTCTTCGCCCAGATTCACGACACCATCGTCCGCGAGCAGCTTTACCTCAACCCCACCTGCGACCGCCAGATGCTCATCGACCGTTTCGGGCTTTCGAAGGAGCGCATTGGTGCCGCCTTTGTCAAGGGCAGCAGCCATCCATCGCTGTCGGCCTATATCAACGACCTGCGGTTGGAACATGCCTACAAGTTGTTGCTTGACCAACCCGGTCTTGACCTTGGGCAAGTGGCGCAGCAGAGTGGTTTCAGCAGCCGGAAATATTTTGGCGACCGCTTCAAGTCGCGCTACGGCATGACTCCTTCTGAGTTCAGGGCTGCCCGGCAATGATGGTCTGACAGCAAGTCATAATATGCCAGAAATTGTCTTCGGACGTCAGAAATGGTCTTTCTGACGTCCGAATCTGTCTGAAACGACGTCCGAATCAGTCTGTGCCCTTGCGGGCGCAGGCATTTTTGTGTACCTTAGCGCCGTAATAACGACAAAAAAGGTACGCTTATGCACACATCAACACTCATCCTTCTGCTCACGGGCATCATCGCGGTGCTCGTGGCGCTCGTATACTTCCTCGTGTGGCGCATGGCCCGCAAGGACGACGAACTGCGCCTCAAGAACTGGGTCATCGTCGACGAGGTGGAGCGCCGCCACCGTGTCATCGACTGCGCCGTCAAGCTCGGCGTCAACCGTGCGGCCCTGCTCTGACAACATAATTATTCACTAACATAGTTAATTCATAAACGACAATGAGAAAAAACATTTTCAGACTCATGATGCTCGCCGCCATGCCGATGCTGCTGGCCCTGGGCATCACCTCGTGCGCCGAGCACGACTTCCCCGTGGACCCGAATCCGCTGGCCGACAAGGTGAGCGGCATCTGGTGGACGCTCATCGACCAGGAGGGCACGACCACTACCGAACAAGCCTATACCCGCGTGGGCACGGGCTTCCAACTGCTGGAGGACGGCACGGGCTACGGTGCTACCTTCTACTTCAACAACGACGAGGGCGACCCCATCGAGATGCGGGGCGGCAAGGGCTTCACCCCCTTCACCTACACCACCAGCCAGGACGGCACCATCACCCTGCACTTCGACAGCGGCTACCCGCCCGACGTGGACTACTTCAAGGGCATGACCCTGCGCTATCAGGACGGGCACATCAGCGTCACCTCGCCACACTTCACCACTCAGCTTGAACTGGCCAGCGAGCAAGTGGCTGCCCTCATCGAACAGTGGGACAATATGATGAACGGCGGCGCCTCTGCCGACAACTACAACATCAACGACGAGGACTTCACCCCCACCACCTGGCGCGAGCAGGAGGCCATCTACATCTACGACGGCAAGGGGCAGGACGCGACCGATGCCAAAGGGCGAACGGGCTACACGCTGGTGAACATGCCCTGGTACGATGGCGACGTGCAGTCCAACCTGCCCAACGGATTCTGCGACGACATCACCCCCGGCAACGGATGGGAATGGGTGCTCAACCGATGCGGCTCGCGCAATGCCGTGAACAACAATTTCTTCGCCGTCTATAACAAGTACACCGGCACGCTGCGCTTCTTCTTCTACATGCCCGGCGAGTTCTCCACCGGCAACGACCACGTGTGGCAGGTGTCCATGACCGACCACCTGGCCCAGCAGTCCACCTGGCCCTACGGCATACCCGAGGACAAGACCATCGTGAACAAGGTCGCCATCGGGCAGAC
>JAFTGB010000006.1 GCA_017458125.1 Prevotella sp. | reverse complement strand
CACCCACAACACTGAAGTCCAGTGTTGTGGGTGTCGCGGGTGTAGGCAGAAAAAATCATTCAACTATACATAAATAAAATGAGAAATGAGGAATGAGAAATGTAAATGAAAAATGTAGAAATGACAGTAATCATAAACTTCAAAATTCAAACTTCACATTTCAAACTCTAATGCTGATTACAGAAATTCTGATGGTCAGAATTTTATTTCCAACCATGGGAATTTTCGTCATCAGCCTCATCGTCCCAGAAGTCACCTTCACGGGCTGAAGGGTCTTTGGTGCCGCCAGTGTCCACGCCACCGTAGCCAATGCCGTCACTCGTCACGCCGGAGGCACACAGCATGGTGTGTACCTTCAGCGCAACCTCTCTCGTTATAGCCGGAGCAATATAGTTCTTCTTCATTTCACAAATACTTTTTTGTTGTTTCTAATATACAGACCCTTCACGGGCTTCTCCACGCGGCGGCCGCTCAGGTCGTAGTAAGCTCCATCGTCTTCGGAGAGGGCCGGGGTGAGGCTTCCTATTCCCGTGGTGCTCTCGCTGTCGTCGAACGACATGCTGATGCGGGCGGAAGCATCGTTTGCCGACATCAAGAGGTCACTTAAACGGAAGTTGGCCCGCAGCCCCTTTGTCCTGGTGAGTCCCGTCGAGTACCAGAATTTGTTGCCGCTGAGGAATAACTCACCAGAATCCAAAACTCTGGCTACAGGATTTGTCCAAAACACGCTGTATATATTTTTCTCACGTTTTTCGTCATACTGTTCTATATACACATCATCCCAACTCGAAGCGTTAATCGTCGAAGTAACCAGAAAAGATTTTATGTTCTTTGACACCTTTATTAGGTAAGGGTGGTTCAAGTGGAACCCGTTCGTAAGGTCCGCGTCTACAAAGTTCAGATTAATGCCTGTTACGTTTTTATCGTTATCTAAATATACATTATAACCGACATATTCTTTTAGCAGCACGTCATTTCCGAAGACCTTCTTTACTTGCTCTTCCGTCATATCAAACGGCAGACTGATGGTACTCCACTCGTCTGCATTGATAGTACGTTTTACCTTGATGCATGTTTCCATGCCAAGTGCCAAAGGCAAATCCTCACTATTCTCGTCACATATAAGTGTCAATGTCAAATAGCCAGAATAGTATGGGACTAAGTCTATGCATGCATAGCTTTTATCAATATAATTACTATCGTAAGCTGTACCATATCCACCAACAAGTGCTACACAGTCTTTAAACATATCAGTGGAGTTAGTTACCTTATCAGTAGACCAGTCCAAACCGCAATTGATAGTTGTAAGAGAAAAGCAACCGCCGAACATAGAACTCATATCCGTAACATTACTCGTATCGAAACTACTCAAATCTAATGAAGTCAGACTGAGGCAGTCATAGAACATACCGCCCATTCTCGTTACATTGCTGGTGTTGAGGTTACTCAAGTCCAATGATGTCAAACCGCTGCAGCCGTTGAACATATTGCTCATATTCGTTACATTGCTGGTGTTGAGGTTGCTCAAATCCAATGATGTCAGACCGCGACAGCCACTGAACATATTCTCCATATACTCCACATTGCCCGTGTTAAAATTACTCAAATTCAACGAGGAGATTTGGAAACAGTAATCAAACATAGAACTCATATCTGTAACATTTCGAGTGTCAAAATTACTCAAATCCAATGAGACTAGTCCATAGCATTGTTTGAACATACTGCTCATCTGCGTAACATTGCTGGTGTCAAAATTACTCAAATCCAACGAGGTTAAGCTTGAACAATAAGAAAACATTGCATTCATGGCTGTCACTTTACCTGTCTCAAAACTACTTAAATTTACTGATGCTATATGACTAAAGCTAAACATAGCCCCCATATCAGTAACATTACTCGTGTCAAAATTACTCAAATCTAATGAAGATAGCCCAGTACACCATTCAAACATTTCACTCATATCTGTTACATTACTGGTATTGAGGTTGCTTAAATCCAACGAAGTCAATTTTGTACAGCCATGAAACCAAGAATAAGTAGTCGAAGGCCGAGCATCGCGAAACGAAGCATCAAAGATAACTTGTGTTATACCGTCATTATCTTTATACCAATCAGGACGGTTTCTTCCCGCATTCAAATCATACGTTGTTCCTTCCCTTACACTCCTTTGGTTGTCATAGTAGAATGTAAGCGTCCCGTCAGCCGTTAACACGGCATAAGCCTCCTGTGCCAAAGCTCCTAACGGGATGAGCAATGACAGCAACATGGTTAGTAAATTTTTCTTCATTTTTCTCTTTTCTTTCTGCCTATCACACCTCAACTTCGGCAATTAAGTCATGCGTTTGGGGGTTGGCTTACGGCACAAAAAAGGCGTAGGTGTTTGCTTCTTAGTCTACCCTGGGGTCGTAGGCCTTCGCATTGCCCTCATCACACAGGATAGACAACGCTCGTTAGCCCACGCCAGCACGGACTATATATTTAAGGTATATAGATACGCACCACGTGACGCTTCGTTGCCATCTGCCTGTTGTGATGAATGGAATTTGCGAAGTTCACGACCCACAACGACAGACGTTCGAAAACGTCTTTCTTATACAATAAGACCGCCCGCTCACCCCTCGGGGCTAACAAGCGATGCTGCAAAGATAGGGAATAAATTTGAAACGGCAAAGGAAACGGCAAGGAATTTTTCAGTTTCCCTCCCGTTGTAAGCGTGTTATTGCTATTCGCCTGGTTTGTTAGTAAGCGATACTGCCGTTCGGTCAAAGTCGGCAGTAATGTCTGTCAGCAGCGGATTACTGTTCTCAACAATAATGGCTGCATAGAAGCCTTGGCCCTCTATAACGGTGTTTGCAGAACGGATAGTAAAACGGTCAGGCTGAGCCGATTGTTTGAACCAGCGTATAAAAAGACGGTTGCGAGCTGCTTCACGGCTGTCACTGGTATCGCAGACATATAGCAGCACGTCCTGATTTTCAAGGAAGAACTCGTCAATGATAGTGAAGAGGGTAAAGCGAACATACGGGTCTTCAGGAGCTGGTTCGCTGTTGGCTTTTGCAAAGCTGAACTGCCATGTCTCGCAGCCACCAATGGGCTGTTCCTCAAAGAAACGCACTTCATAGCGCAGACCATGGATAGTGCTGAAAACAAACTGCTTGCCCTCCACACTTACCTCGTAGGGGGCAATTTTATTAATGCGGTCGAGTTGGAAGAGTTTCATGCTGTTGTTGCCATAGACTTCTGCTGTCTTTCGGTCCAGCGTTGTTTCACTTCCTGCTGCCACTCCTGCTGACGCTTTTGCGCTGCCTTGAGCCAGTTGATAGCTTGTTCGCGTGTTGTTTCCATAATCGTCGTAGCTGCTTCGTCTTTCTTATTACAATAAGACCGCCCGCTCACCCCTCAGGGCTAACAAGCGATGCTGCAAAGATAGGGAATAAATTTGAAATGGCAAAAATAACGGCAAGGAATTTTTTGCCTGTCCTGCTAACAAGTTTTGCTACTCTGTCTGCGAGGCCTTACTAACAGGTTCGCGACGGGTGTCCCAGAAATCAACGATGTAGATGATGTCGCCATCTATGCGGTAGACCATTTTGTTCAGGCCATTAATGACGACGCTACGGTAGGTTAAGGCGCGGTCGGCGTAGAGCGGGTCAATAGGGCCAATGTTCGGCTGGCTTTCGATAAGTTTCTCTGTGTCCTTAATCCGCTGGAGGAATTCTTCTCTGGCTCTCCGTCCGAACTTTTTCGTTATGTAACGGGCTACCTGACACATGTCACCTCTGGCCGTGGAACTCCATTTTATCTTCATACCGTTGCGAATTGTTCTTCCTCAACGTATGAATTGGCAAAGCGGGCATCCTCCTCGGCATCCTCTTTTGCGAACTCTTCTTCCAACTCACGCCATAAGTCTTCGTGGTCAATGACGTTTCCAGCCGCAATTTCTGTCTCGGCTTTATCAATACGGGCGTTCAGTTCCTCCATGGTAAATGGTGTGAGGTCGTAGTGGTAAGTGCTGTATCGTCTTGTTGTTGTTTCCATAATCGTCGTAACTGCTACGTCTTTCTTATACTATAAGACCGCCCGCTCACCCCTCAGGGCTAACAAGCGATGCTGCAAAGATATGAAATAATTTTGAAACGACAAAGGGATGCGGGTGATTTTTACCAGCGATGCGATGGAAAAGGATTGGCGACGGTGGTAAAAAAGATTGGCGACGGTGGCAAATTTTATGCCTGACGGTTCCAAATTTGATTGCCCGATTTACCAAAACGGATGATACTTTTTGGTGCCGCGGGGCATAAAATTCGGTGCCGTCAGGCATAAAATTTCAACGCCGTGGAAATCAAACGGTTATGAGGCGCTGACGTCCTACTCTTTGCGCTTGGGTGTATAGCGTACGGTCAGCGTGGGTTTGTAGGTGTTTTCCAGAATGACGGAGACGATGCCGTCGGTAGCATCGAAGTTAGCCACCTTGTGGTCGTCCTTCAGAATGGGACAGTCGGGCCACGCGCCCAGCTCCTGCTCCAGTCCGTCGCGCAACTGCTGCCACAGGCGGCGCGTACTGTCGTTGGTCGACAGGGCGTAGGTCTCCTGTACGACCTTCATCGCGTCCTGCTCGTAGGCCATCAGCACGCGGTAGTGCTCGCCCGCCTTGGCATAGACGAGGGTGCGCCCGCTGTCAGACGCTGCTGAGTCGACGACGAAGCCGCGGGCTGTCATGGAGTCAGTAAACTGCTGAGTGGTCAGCGTAAATGGCAGGCCACGGTAGTTGAACCGTGCCTGCTGTTGGGTACATGCCATGAAAGCCACGGAGGCCACGACGGCAAAGAGCAACCTTTTCATTTTACGATTTGACTATTTCACTATTTCTCATCATTTGTTTTTATCTTCTTCCTTGCAGACGTGCGGCTTGGGCAGCACAGCCTGGATGCCGGCCTGCTGAAGGGCGGCCAGCAGCTGGTCGGCCGTGAGCACGTCGGTATGGTACTTCACAGCCAACGACTTGCGGCGGGCGTTGGTGTTGGCATCCTTGACGCCCTTGATGGCCTTCGCCTTGGCTATGGTCTCCGGCGTAGCCTGCTCGGCAGGAATGAGGAAGTAGCCGTAGTCGCCCTTGCCACACTCGCAGTAGCTGACGGGTGTGTAGCCGGCATGGGTGACGATGGCGCGGATGCTGTCGGGCGTAATCTCGCCCTCGTTGTAGCGCACGGTGACGCAGTGTTTGCCCAAGCTGACGCGGATGCTGTCGACGCTGGTCTGCTCCACCAGTTTGGCTGTGATACGGTCTGCGCACTTGCGGCAGTGCATGTCGTCAATGCGCATTGTCATGGTTTTCTGTTGTGCCCATGCGCCTACGCTCAGCAGGACCAGCATGGAAAAAAACAACCTTTTCATTTTACTATTTTACTATTTCACTATTGGACTATTGTTATTTTCGATTTACGAATTTTCGATTTTCGATTTATTAGAAGCAAGAGACAAGAAGCAAGAGTAATCATATTTCTCACCTCTCAACTCTCACCTCTCAACTCTCAATTCACTCAGAAAGCATGGTGACTTCAATCAGACGCTTGGCATCCAGTATGCGGCGAGCCATCTGCTGCACATTCTCCGCTGTCATGGCTTCCACCATCTTGCAGTAGTTCACGTCGAAGTCAACACCGTCCTCTAACTGGTGCCAGATGATGTAGCTCCAGTAGTCGTTGGTGATGGCCAGCTGGTCGTACTGTTTGACCAGATACTTCTTCACCTTCTCCATCGACGAGGCGGCAGGTCCCTGCTCGGCTATCAGGCGCAGCTGGTCGTAGACGACGGGGTTCAGCTCGCCGTAACGCTGCGGGTCGGCATTGTAGGCAATGCGGAGCAAGGCCGTGGGGTGGTCGTCCTTGTCGAAGCTCACGCCCACACGCACGCCGTAGGTGCCTCCCTTCTCCTCGCGCACGGAGTCGGTGTAGGCTATCTGCAGCACACGGCTCAGGAAGTCGAGCTCCAGGTCAGCCTGTGCGCTGAAGGGGATGTCGGCCGTGTAGTAGTGGGTGACGTTGGCCAACGGCGTGGCCATCTTCTTGCTGAACTTGACCACCTTCTGGCCGTCCACTATCTGCGGCACGTTCTGCCAGTTGGTTTTCTCGCCCTTGTGGGTGGCGGGTAGCACGGCCAGATACTGACAGAGGAACTGGCGCAACTGCTGTTCGTCGTAGTTGCCGATGATGACGGTCTCGAAGTTGGAGGCGTCGCTGAAGCGCTCCTTGTATATCTGCATGATGCGGTCGTAGCTGACGCGGTCGAGCGTCTTCTGCACTACCGGCTCCAGACGCGGATGGTGGTTGTAGAGCGCGGCATAGCAGGAGTCGTTGTAGTCGACCTTCGGCGAGGCGTTGCGGTTGGTGAGGAACGCGCGGGTACGGTTCATGAAAGCCTGGTAAGCCGTAGTGTCACGGCGCGGCGCAGTGAAGTAGAGGTAGGCCAGTTCGAACATGCTCTTCATGTCCTTCACCGACGAGCTGCCGCTGATGCTCTGTCCGCGCGTGCCCACTGACGGCGACACCTTCACCGACTTGCCCTTCAGCATGCGGCGCAGGGTGACGGCGTCGAAGTCGCCCACGCCACCCTCGGCCACTGCACTGGCAATGAGGGTGAAGTTGGGAATGTCGGCATCGCCGTAGACAGACGTGCCGCCCTCGGCCTTCATCTGCATGGTCACGGCATCGGCCGAGAAGTCGGTCTTCCTGGCATACACCTTCATGCCGTTCGACAGTGTCAGCTCGGTGAAGCCATGCTGATAGGGCTTCTCGCTGACGATGGTGCCCGGCTGGGGCAGGCTGCTGACCAGCCGGTCGGCAATCTGCGGCTCGGCGTAGGGTGCATACTGCTGTTGCTGGGCTGCCACGACCACCTCTTCTATCTGGCGCTCGGTGGGCAGCACGACGCTCTCCTTGTCAGGAGCATAGACTACAACCACCTGATTGCGGTCGGTGATGAGCTGGCGCACGGCCTCGTTGACTTCGGCCAGCGTCACCTCGGCGTCGAACTTGCGGGTGTTCTCTAACTTCTGCTCCTGCGACTGCAGGGGCTCGCTCTCTAAGAAGTGGTTGATGCACAGGTTGACGTAGTGCGAGTTGCGGTAGTCGTCACGCTGGTTGTAGCGGCGCTCGGCAGCATTCAGGTAGACGCGCTTGGCGCGGTCCAGCTCCGACTGGGTGAAGCCGTGCTGACGGGCACGCTCTGCCACGCCCACAGCCGTGATGATGCCGCCCAACACATTGTCCTGCTTGCAGCTGATGCTCAGCGAGAAAGCATCCTTGGTACGACTGAGGAAGAACGACGAGGCACGGGCCGTAGCGCTCTGGAACGGCGGGTTAGCCAGATGGCGCAACTCGGAGAAACGGTCGTTGAGCATGTTGGAGATGAGCCCGTCGACGTAGCTCGCGCGTACATATTTAATATTGTTCTTCTCAGCGTCGGGCGTGGCCTCGCGCTTCTGGTAGAGGTGCACCAGCACAATAGGCTGTTCGGCGTCCTTCTCAATGTCGACTATCATCGAGTCGTTATCACTCACGGGGTAGTAGACACGCTCGGCGCGCTGCTTGGGCAGGGGAATCTTGGAGAACAGCTTCTTCACCTTCTGCTCTACCTTGTCGACGTCAATGTCGCCCACGATGACGACGGCCTGCAGGTCGGGACGATACCACTTCTGGTAGTAGTCGCGCAGGTCCTGATAGGGGAAGTGGTCGACGATGTCCATGGAGCCTATGGGCAGACAGTCCTCATACTTGGTGCCCTTATACACCTTGGGCATGGCCTGTTCCATAAGCCGCTGCACAGCCATGCCGGCACGACGGGTGCGCCACTCCTCATGGATGACGCCGCGCTCCTTGTCAATCTCTTTGTCCTCCAGCAGCAGGTAGTGGCTCCAGTCGTGCAGTATCAGCATGCACGAGTCGAGCACGCCCTCACGCTTGATGGGCACGGAGGAGATGTTGTAAACCGTCTGGTCAATGCTGGTGTAGGCATTCAGGTTGGCACCGAACTTGACACCGACGGTCTCGCACCAAGGCACAATGCCCAACTGCTTGCCCTTGCCAGGAAAATGCTTGGTGCCGTTGAAGGCCATATGCTCCAGAAAGTGGGCCAGTCCGCGCTGGCGCGGCTCCTCCAGGATGGCACCCACGCGCTGGGCGATGTAGAAATCGGCCAGCCCGGCCTCCTTGGCATTGTGGCGGATGTAGTAGGTCATGCCGTTCTTCAGCTTACCTGTACGGACGGTAGGGTCCTGCGGCAGTGGCTGCGCCTGTGCAGCCATGGCAGCCATCACCGTCAAAAAACATACAATCAGTTTCTTCATTACACTATCTATTATGGTTTTAATAATGGCTGCAAAATTACTAAAAATTATCAAGTGTCACAAGTATTTCGCACACAATACCTAATTTTGGGTATTGACGGAACAGGTGAAATACAGTACCTTTGCACCCGCAAAATCCGCATTCAAACAATGTTGCAATGACATGAACATGCAAAAGACGTTTCTCCTGCTACTGCTTATGCTGACCTGCTGCATGAGCGTCACGGCACAGGTGACCCTAAGCGGCAAGGTGGTCAACGACGAAACCGCACAGCCGGTGGAGTTTGCCAGCATTCTGATAGCCGAAAGCGGGCAGTGGGCGGTCACCGACGCCAAAGGCCGCTTCACCATCAAGGGCGTGGCACGGGGCAGACTCACCGTCAGCGTCCAGTGCTTAGGCTTCCTGAAGCGCACGTGGACCATGAACGTCAGCAACGACATCACCAACATGAACCTGCGCATCAAGGAGGAGAGCCTGCGGTTAGACGAGGTGACGGTGACGGCCAAGCGCAAGACCAACGAGAGCACCACGTCGTACACCATCAACCGGTCGACACTCGACAACCAACAGATACTCAACATCAGCGACTTGGACGCCCTGCTGCCCGGCGGCAAGACAACCAACGCGACACTGGTCAACGACAACCGTATGGCTCTGCGCAGCGGGTCGTCGGAGAAAGGCAACGCCTCGTTCGGCACCGCCATCGAAGTGGACGGCGTGCGCATGAGCAACAATGCCGAGACGGGCGAGACGCTGGCAGCCTCGACACGTACCATCAGTGCCTCCAACATCGAAAGCGTTGAAATCATCACGGGTATTCCCTCGGTGGAGTATGGCGACCTGTCCAACGGCATCGTCAAGGTCAACACACGCAAGGGTAAGTCGCCCTTCGTGGTGGAAGGCAAGATAAACCAGCACACCCGTCAGATTGCCGTCAACAAGGGCTTTGACCTGGGTGGCAGCAACGGCGTGCTGAATGCCTCGTTTGAACATGCGCGCTCGTTCTCCAACGCCGTGTCGCCCCATACGGCTTACCAGCGCAATATCCTGTCGCTGAACTACATGAACACGTACATGAAGGACGCCATGCCGCTGACGCTGAACATCGGGCTGAGCGGCAACATCGGCGGCTACAACTCGGAAGCCGACCCCGACAACGAGTTGGACGACTACTCGAAGGTGCGCGACAACACGCTGCGGGCTCACGCTGACCTGCAGTGGCTCGTCAACAAGCCCTGGCTCACCAACGTGTCGCTGCACGGCTCCATAGGCTACAGCGACCACCGATCGGAGAACTACACCAGCACCAGCAGCGCCTCCACACAGCCCTACCTGCACACAACAGAGGAGGGCTACTTCATTGCTCAGGACTACGACGGCCTCAACACACCAAACGCCATCATACTCGGACCGACGGGCTACTGGTACGTCAAAGGCTTCAACGACTCGAAACCCCTCAACTGGGCAGTCAAGCTGAAAGGCGAATGGACACACCGCTTCGGACGGGTGCTGAACAAGCTCATGGTGGGCGCCGACTACAGCGGCAGCCGCAACAACGGGCGCGGCACCTACTACGACGACATGCGCTACGCTCCCACATGGCGCGAGTACCGGTACGACGAGCTTCCCACGATGAACAACATAGCCCTCTACGCCGAGGAGAAGGTCAGCGTGCCCACTACCCGCCGCTCCACACTGGAGCTGACGGCCGGACTGCGCAACGACATGACCGTCATCGGCAGCTCCGACTATGGCACGGTGAGCAGCCTGTCGCCACGCTTCAACGGGCGTTACGTCTTCTGGCGCAACCAGCACAAGCGGTGGGTGAGCGAGCTGAGCATGCATGCCGGATGGGGAAAGAGCGTCAAACTGCCCTCGTTCCAGGTGCTATACCCCACCCCGTCGTATGCCGACAGGCTGGCCTTCGCCTCCACGTCGACCAGCGACAACCGGTCGTATTACGCCTACCACACCTATCCGTCGCGCGCCATCTACAACCCCGGCCTGCGCTGGCAGTACACCAACCAGACCGACATCGGCGTGGAGATGACCGTCAAGGGCACACGCATCTCGCTGTCGGCCTTCCACCACCAGACGCGCCGCCCCTACATGTCCACCGACGTCTATACGCCGATGACCTACAAGTACACACCGCCGGCATCGCTGAACGCGGTGACCGTCAGTGCCGACAACCGGCGCTTCGACGTGGACCGCCAGACGGGCGTGGTCACCGTGACGGACGCCACGGGAGCTACAGCACCCATGCAACTGGAATACTTGGAGCGCAACACCTACGCCGTCAACGACCGCTACATCAACGGCAGCGCCGTGGACCGCTACGGACTGGAGTGGATAGTCGACTTCGCACAGATACGTCCCCTGCGCACCTCCATACGCATCGACGGCAACTACTATTATTATAAAGGTACGGACGACGTGCTCTTTGCAGACATCCCGCTGGGAGTCAGCTCCACCATGTCAGGCAACCAGCCGTACGCCTACATCGGATACTACCGCGGCTCCAACGTCACCGGGGCTACCTATAGCGCCAATGCGGCGGTGGCCAACGGCTCGCTGTCGAAGCAGGCCAACCTGAACGTGACACTGACCACCCACATTCCCAAGATACGCATGATTGTGGCGCTGCGCATTGAGTCGTCGCTATACAACTACCGCCGCAACCTGAGCGAACTGGAGGACGGCACGCGAGGCATCGTGCTGGCCAAGGCCGGCGACTACTTCGGTACGCCTTACGACGGCACGACGGAGAACCAGTACATCGCCGTCTACCCCGAATACTACTCCACATGGGAGAACCCCACGGAGCTGATACCCTTTGCCGAGAAGCTGGCATGGGCGCGCGACAACGACGCCACGCTCTTCAACGACCTGACGAAACTGGTGGTGCGCAGCAACTACCCCTACATCATGAATGCCAACCGCATCAGCAGCTACTACTCGGCCAACCTGAGCGTCACCAAGGAGATAGGCAACCACGTCAGCGTGTCGTTCTACGCCAACAACTTCCTGAACAGCATGCGCACGGTGCACTCGTCGCAGACTGACTTGGAGACGACGCTCTTCGGCAGCGGATACATACCGAGCTACTACTACGGACTATCACTTAAACTCAAATTATAATAAAGAAAAAGAACAATGAAGAAGTATTTTGTAATGATGATGGCAGTCATGAGCCTGTGCCTGACAGCCTGCAGCGACAAAGACGACGAAGTGCAACTGACCGACCTGACCATTCAGGTGACAGGAACCGACAACGTGGACGGATTTGAGGTACAACTGACCAACGCCACGACGACATCCGCTTATTCTGCCTTCACTGATATCAACGGTATAGCCACCTTCAAGGTGACGCCGGGTGTCTACAACGCCACCGTGTCGGCCACACGCTACACGGAGGGCTACCGCTATGTGTTCAACGGTACGGCCACCAACATCACACTGACCGCAGGCAAGGTGGCCACAGCCACCATAGAACTGAAGGAGGCCAAGAGCAGCCAGGTCATCATCAAGGAGCTCTACAACGGCGGTTGCCCAAAGGATGACGGCAAGACATTCCAGTTTGACAAGTGCATCATCCTCTATAACAACAGCGGCGAACAGGCCGTGCTCAACAACCTGTGCATAGCCTCCGTGACACCCGGCAACGGACACGCCAAAAACAACAACTACGGCGAGGACGGCAAGCTGACCTACGCGTCGCAGGAGTTCATCCCCGCCCAGCACGGTCTCTGGTGGTTCCCCGCCGAGGTGACCATAGCACCCTACTCACAGCTGGTGCTCAACATCAACGGTGCCATTGACAACACGCAGACCGTCAGCCAGTCCGTCAACTACGCCAACGCCGACTACTACTGCATGTACGACCCTGAGAGCGGCTACAACAACACCAACTACTATCCCACACCGTCGGACGTCATACCCACCACGCACTACCTGAAAGCCAAGAAGCTGGGACTGGGCAACGCCTGGACGTTCAGCGTGTCGTCGCCCGCCGTCTTCATCTTCCAGACGCAGGGTGTCACCCCCGCTGCCTTTGCTGAGTCGGCCGACAACGTGTGGTACGACGGTGGCAAGGAGGGCGATGCCGTCTACGCCTGTCTGAAGGTGCCCAACAAGTGGATACTCGACGGTATGGAGGTGTATGCCAGCACCAAGGTGGCCGACAGCCAGAAGCGACTGACCAGCGACATCGACGCCGGTTACGTGACACTGACCAACTACATGGGTCACGTGCTCTACCGCAACGTGGACAAGGCTGCCACCGAGGCTTTGGCTGAGAACGCCGGCAAACTGGTCTACAGCTACGCATTAGGTGTAGACGCCTCGACCGACCCGAGCGGCATCGACGCTGAAGCCTCCATGAAGAACGGTGCTCACATCATCTTCCAGGACACCAACAACTCGACAGCCGACTTCCACGAGCGCCAGAAATGTTCGTTAAGAAACTAATCAGTCTATCGCTTTTCCTGTGCGCGGCATCAGCCTGCTGCGCACAGGACTCGCTGCTGCTTCGCGACTTCCAGTTCGTGAAGCAGCGCAACCCTTGGCTGACCGCACCGTGCGCGGCAGGGCTGACACAATACGCAGCTCCCAACATAGCCGAGGCCGAAGCAGGCATCAGCTATGCCGACGGCGGACTGACAGACTACTGGCAACCGCCGAAGGCCCTGCAGGCCACCGTGCATGCCGAGGCTTTCCAACGCCTGTCGGCCCGTACTGTGGTCTACGGCGCCATCAGCTACGACAACCTGTCGGGGCGTAACATGGCTGGTTCGGCATTCATCGACCCCACACGCAAGCCCTTCGACATCGTGGAGGACTCACTGACCAACACGGGGCGCAAGCACCGCGACACCTACCTGCTGACGGGAGCCATCGGCGTGGAACTGTGGAAGGGCTACTCACTGGGTGCACGCGTCGGCTATACGGCAGCCAACTATGCCAAATACAAGGACTTGCGCCACAGCAACAAGCTCATGGACCTGCAACTGAGCGTGGGCGCTACTGGAGAAGTGACCCCATGGCTGACCGTTGGTGCCAACTACCTGTACCACCGCAACACGGAGAGCATCACATTCAGCACCTACGGCAAGGAGGACAGGGTCTACAAGTCGCTCATCAGCTACGGGGCGTTCATGGGACGTGTGGAACAGTTCGGCACGACAGGCTACACCGAGAGCGGACGCGAACTGCCACTCGTCGAAGACCGCCACGGCGGCAGCGTTCAGGTAGAATGGAAACCCACGGCGCAGTGGGCATTCTACAACTGTTTCACCCTGAGCCACGGCACGGGATACTACGGACGCAAATCGCCCTACACCGTCACCTTCACCAACCACAAGCGCGACCTGTTCAGCTATCAGGGCACGCTGCAATACCGGGCCGCTAACTCGGAACACCGCCTCAACATGGCAGTCAGCAGGGAGAAACTGGTGAACAACGTGGAGACATACCGCGAGCTGACCAACGCCAACGGCGCCCACTACTACCAGTATTACGACCCCGTCAAGGCAGGCGACAAAAAGTGGACGAACATCAGTGTCAGCTACACGGCAGACCTTATGGTGAACGGAGAACTGCCGACATGGACGCTGACGGCGGGCATCGACTGGAGACAGCGCGACGTGACGGGCATCGTCTATCCCTACTACCGGACACAGAAGCTGAACACGACGCTGGTCTACGCAAGCGGCACGCGCCATATTGTGCTGACTGGCAGCGTGCTGTCGCTGACGGCACACCTCAGTTACCAAGGGGGAAGCGGCACACCTTACGAGGACAGGCTCTACCAGACACCGTCTTCTCAAGACCGCACGCCTCCCACCATGGAGGCATGGCTCTTCCGCGAATACCGACTCCTGACAGCTAAGCAGTACGGCATGGGAGCAAATGTCAAGTATGCCTTCGTGCTGCCCAAGACACGACTGACGGCCTTCGTCAAGGGAGGCGCAGACTACGCTTTCACCAATACCTCCAACGAATACACCGACGGCAACCGCCGCCTCCGCCTGTCTATGGCCGTAGGTTGCACCTTCTGACTACGCAGCAAAGCTACGGTGTGCAACCGTGCGACAAACAGCGACCGCCCGCTCGTCAATCGACAAGCGGGCGGTCGTTATACGTAGAGCGGCGGGCCGTTTTACTTCACGTTGCCCACCTTGATAAGGTATTGACGTTGGTCATACCTTGCTGCACTCGGACTCGCTCATGCAAAGCATGGCAAGTCTCTCGCTTGCACCAGGTATTCGCCAATCTGGACGGCATTCAGCGCGGCACCCTTGCGTATCTGGTCGCCAGAGAGCCAGAAGGTCAGCCCGTTCTCGTCGGCCAAGTCCTTACGCACGCGGCCGACATAAACGTCGTCCTTGCCAGCCGTCTCAAGCGGCATGGGGTAAGTGAGCGTGGCGGGGTCGTCAACTAAGGTACAGCCGGGTGCAGCGGCAATGGCCTGCTGGGCTTCCTCGACGCTGAGGGGACGCTCCGTCTCTATCCACACACTCTCGGAATGGGAGCGCAACGAGCTGACACGCACGCACATGGCCGAGCACTTGGCGTCGGTATGCATAATCTTGCGCGTCTCGTTATACATCTTCATCTCCTCCTTCGTATAACCGTTGGGCTGGAAGACGTCAATCTGGGGAATAACATTGTAGGCCAGCTGGTGGGGGAACTTCTTGATGGTCTTCACCTCGCCCTCTTCCACCATCTCCTTATACTGCTGCTGTAGCTCGGCCATGGCAGCGGCACCGGCACCGGAAGCACTCTGGTACGAGCTGACGTGGATGCGCTTGATGTGCGACAGCTGCTCCAAGGGTTGCAGCACGACAACCATCATAATGGTGGTGCAGTTGGGGTTGGCAATGATGCCACGGGGACGGTTCAGGGCATCCTCAGCATTGCACTCGGGCACTACCAAGGGTACGTCGTCGTCCATGCGGAAAGCGCTGGAGTTGTCAATCATGACACAGCCGTACTTAGTGATGGTCTCGGCAAACTCCTTGGACGTGCCGGCACCAGCCGACGTGAAAGCGATGTCGATGTCGCGGAAGTCGTCGTTGTGCTGCAGCAGCTTGACGGTCAGCTCCTTGCCGCGGAAAGTGTATGTCGTGCCTGCCGACCGCTCGGAGCCGAAAAGCACCAATTCATCCATGGGGAAATTTCTCTGGTCAAGGATACGCAGAAACTCCTGACCAACAGCGCCACTTGCGCCTACAATAGCTACTTTCATAAGCCTGATTTCTTTTCGTTGGTTAAATTCGGGTGCAAAGGTACAAATAAAATAAGAATTAAGAATTAAGAATTAAGAATTATTTCGTATCTTTGCAATCAAAATGGTGCTGTTAACAACATATTTCCCCATTACGAGCCCGACACTCATCTTCTTTGTCGTGCTGCTCATCATCCTTTCTGCTCCCATCATCATGGGTAAGCTACGCATCCCGCACATCATCGGCATGGTGCTGGCAGGCATGGTGGTGGGCAAATACGGACTGAACATTCTGGAGCGCGACTCGTCGTTCGAGCTGTTCGGAAAGGTCGGCCTGCTATACATCATGTTTCTGGCCGGACTGGAGATGGACATGGAGAGTGTGAAGAAGAACTCGCGGCGCTTCCTGCTGTTCGGACTGCTGACATGCCTGGTGCCGCTGGCACTGACCTATGGCATGTCGCGCTGGCTACTGGACTACTCGCACACGGCATCGTTCCTGCTGGGCTGCATCATGGCCTCCAACACGCTCATCGCCTACCCCATCATCTCGCGATACGGACTGCAACGCCACTCCAGCGTCATGCTGAGCGTGGGGTCGTCGATGATTTCGCTTTTCTTGGCACTGATGATGCTGGCGGCCCTGTCGGCGGCTTACGGCGAAGACACGGGAGCCGTGTTCTGGCTCATGTTCCTGTTGAAGTTCTCCCTGTTCTGCATCCTGTGCGTATGGCTCATACCACGGTTGGCGCGCTACTTCCTGCGCCGCTATTCGGATGCCGTCATGCAGTTCATCTTCGTCTTGGCCGTCATGTTCCTGTCGGCAGCCATGTCGGAGCTCATCGGTGTCGAGGGCATCGTGGGAGCTTTTCTGGCCGGACTCATCCTGAACCGCTTCATTCCCCATGTGTCGCCGCTGATGAACCGCATCGAGTTCATCGGCAACGCCTTGTTCATCCCCTACTTCCTCATCGGCGTGGGCATGCTCATCAACATCAAGACGCTCTTTGAAGGCCCGCACATGCTATGGGTGGTGGCACTGATAGCCTTTTTCGGCACCTTCGGCAAGGCTGTGGCCGCCTACCTGTCGAGCCTGCTGTTCCGACTGCCAAAGTCGGCGGGCAACATGATGTTCGGACTCACCTGTGCCCATGCTGCCGGTGCTATAGCCATGGTCATGGTGGGCATGCGGTTAGAGGTCAGCCCAGGGCAGTATTTGGTGAACAACGAGATGCTGAACGGAGTCGTCATCATGATACTCATCACCTGCATCATCTCCACCATGATGACCGAGCACGCCGCCCAGCAGATTATCCTGAACGAGAAAGTGCAGCAGACCCCCCTGACGACACAGCAGGACGACGAGAAGATACTGATTTGCGTAAAGTACCCCGACATAGCCCCGCAACTGTTAGAGCTGGCTATCATGGTGCGCAACCAAAAGCTGAACCGCGGACTGGTGGCCCTGAACGTTGTGTACGACGACACCAGCTCCGTCACCCACCGCGAGGAGGGACTGCGACTGCTGGAGCGGTTGCAGCAACGTGCGGCGGCCTCCGACATTCACATGCAGACACAGGTGCGCTTGGCCACCAACATCGCCAACGGCATCAAGCATGCCTTCCGCGAGTTCAGTGCCTCCGAAATCATCATGGGCATGCACGTCCACACCGATGTCAACCCCAAGTTCTGGGGAGAGTTCATACAGAGCCTCTACAACGGCCTGAACCGCCAGATTGTACTCACCCGCTTCGTACAACCGCTGAACACGCTGCGACGCATACAGGTGGTGGTGCCCTCCAGGGCGGAGTTCGAGCCAGGCTTCCACCGCTGGCTGGAACGCCTGAGCCGCATGGCCAGCAACCTGGACTGCCGCATCCAGTTCCACGGGCGCGAAGAGTCGTTAGAACTCATCCGCGAATACATCAACAACCACCATCCCAGCGTGCGCGCTGAGTACACCTATATGGCTCACTGGAACGAGCTGCCCACGCTGGCCGCCCACGTCAGCGACGACCACATGTTCGTGGTCATCACCGCCCGTAAGGGCACCATCTCGTACAAGAACGCCTTGGAGCGGCTGCCCAACGAGCTGATGCAACACTTCTCGGGCAAGAACCTCATGATTATCTTCCCCGACCAGTACGGCGAGCAGAAGGAGGACAGCATGACCTTCACCGCGGCACAGCATCAGGAGGAGAGCAGCATCTATGACGCCATAGCGCGGTGGATAAATAAAAAAAGATAGACAATGATAGACATCAAAGGCATCAAGAAGAGCTTCGGCTCATTAGAAGTGCTCAAAGGCATCGACCTGCACATAGAGCGGGGCGAAGTGGTCAGTATCGTCGGTCCCAGCGGAGCGGGCAAGACCACCCTGCTACAGATTATCGGCACCCTGGACCGTCCCGACGCCGGCACCGTCTGCGTCGACGGCATCGACACCACGGGACTGTCAAGCAAGAAACTGAGCGACTTCCGCAACCGCCACATCGGCTTCGTGTTCCAATTCCACCAGCTGTTGCCTGAGTTTACGGCATTGGAGAACATCCTTATCCCTGCTTACATCGCCGGTACGTCCAACAAGGCAGCCCGCCAGCGCGCCATGGAACTGTTGCAGTTCATGGGACTGACCGACCGTGCACAGCACAAGCCCAACGAACTGTCGGGCGGCGAGAAACAGCGCGTGGCCGTAGCCCGTGCACTGGTCAACAACCCTGCCGTCATCCTGGCCGACGAGCCCAGCGGCTCGTTAGACTCCAAGAACAAGGAGGAGCTGCACCAACTGTTCTTTGACCTGCGAAACCAATACGGCCAGACCTTCGTCATCGTTACTCATGACGAAGGTCTGGCCAGCATCACCGACCGCACCATTAAGATGCGCGACGGTTTGTTAGAAAGTGTCCCGGAAACTCCGGCTCCTTTAGAACTCGGCGCTCTTAGGAGTACGGGGGAAGGGGATGACGTCGCGGATGTTCTGCATGCCGGTGACGAACAGGATGAGACGCTCGAAGCCTAAGCCGAAGCCAGCGTGCGGACAGGAACCCCAGCGGCGCGTGTCAATGTACCACCACAGGTGAGTCATATCCATGTCGCGGCGCTTAATCTCGCTCATCAGCTTGTCATAGTCCGCCTCGCGCACCGAGCCGCCGATAATCTCACCAATCTGCGGGAACAGCACGTCGGTGCCCTGCATCGTAGGACCGGGAGCCACAGCGCCCTTGTAGCCCACGCTGCCGCCATCGGCCGTATCCTCGTTCTGCTTCATGTAGAACGACTTGAAAGCCCGCGGATAGTCGGTCATGATGACGGGCTTCTTGAAGTGCTCCTCCACCAAGTAGCGCTCGTGCTCCGAAGCCAAGTCGTCGCCCCAGTTGCAGGGGAACTCAAACTTCTTACCCTTCTTGATGGCCTCCTGCAGGATGTTGATACCCTCCGTATAAGGCAGACGGATGAAGGTCTCGTTCAGCACACCCTCCAGACGGGCTATCAATGACTTGTCTATCATCTGGTTCAGGAACTGCAGGTCGTCCTTGCAGTTGTCCAAAGCCCAGCGCACGCAGTATTTGATGAAGTCTTCCTCCAAGTCCATCAGCTCTTCCTGATCCATGAAAGCCACCTCGGGCTCCACCATCCAGAACTCAGCCAGATGGCGCGGCGTATTGGAGTTCTCGGCACGGAACGTGGGGCCGAAAGTGTAGATGGCACCCAAAGCCGTGGCGCCCAGCTCACCCTCTAACTGTCCCGAGACGGTCAGCGAGGTCTGTTCGCCGAAGAAGTCGTCGTCGTAGATAATCTTCCCGTTCTCGTCCTTCTTCAGGTCATACAGGTTTTTGGTTGTCACCTGGAACATGTTGCCTGCTCCTTCGCAATCGCTGGCGGTAATCAGCGGCGTGTGGAAATAGAAGAAGCCATGCTCGTGGAAATAGGTGTGGATGGCCATAGCCATGTTGTGGCGTATGCGCATGACGGCACCGAACGTATTGGTACGCAGACGCATGTGGGCGTTCTTGCGCATCATCTCGAACGACTGGCCCTTCTTCTGCATCGGATAGGTGTTGTCGCACAGACCGTAGACCTCCAGCTGCGTAGCCTGTATCTCGCTACTCTGTCCGGCACCCTGGCTTTCCACCAGCGTACCGACAGCACAGATGCAGGCTCCGGTGGTAATCTGCTTCAGCAGCTCCTCATCGAACTTCGTCGGGTCGGCTACCACCTGCACCGTCTTGATGGTAGAGCCATCGTTCAGGGCAATGAAGTCAACGTTCTTGTTGCCACGGTGCGAACGCACCCAGCCCTTCACACACACTTCCTTTCCATAATCCGTACTTTGCAGTACGTCAACTATCTTTGTTCTTTTCATTGTCTTCATGTTATGTTTGTTGCTATAGTATAGCAACATACGGAACTTACTTTATTCATACGCACCCATGCGCAGGCGGTCTACCTCCTCTTCGGTCAGGTAGCGCCAGTCGCCGCGGCGCACGTTCTTCTTGGTCAAACCGGCAAACTGCACGCGGTCGAGCTTGGTCACCTTATAGCCTAAGCTCTCGAAGATGCGGCGCACGATGCGGTTCTTGCCCGAGTGTATCTCGATGCCGATGGACTTCTTGTCCTTGTCGTCAGCATACTCTATGGCATCGGCCTTGATGTCGCCGTCCTCCAAGGTGATACCGTCGGCTATCATCTGCATGTCGTGAGCCGTCAGGTTTTTGTCCAAGTGGACGTGGTAAATCTTCTTCTTCAGGAACTTGGGATGCGTCAGCTTCGAGGCCAGGTCGCCGTCGTTCGTCAGCAGCAGCACGCCCGTCGTGTTACGGTCCAGACGACCCACGGGGTAGATGCGCTCTGGGCAGGCACCCTTCACTAGATCCATCACCGTCTTGCGCTGCTGCGGGTCGTCGCTGGTGGTCACGTAGTCCTTGGGCTTGTTGAGCAGCACGTACACCTTCTTCTCCGGTGTAACGGGAGCGTCGTGAAACTTCACCTCGTCGGTGCGCAGCACCTTGGTACCCAGCTCGGTGACCACCTGTCCGTTGACGGTCACCACGCCAGCCTGGATGAACTCGTCAGCCTCACGACGGCTGCACACACCGGCATTGGCCAGGAACTTGTTCAGACGGATGGGCTCGTTCGGGTCGTAGTTCTCCTCCTTGTACTCTATGCGTTTCTTCATCGAATACTTGGCATTGGGGTCATAACCGCCACGATGGGGACGGAAGCCGCCCTGACGCTGCTGACCGTAGCCACCACGCTGCTGGTAGCCACCCTGACGCTGCTGGCCGTAGCCGCCACGCTGCAGGTAGCCACCCTGACGCTGCTGACCGTAACCGCCCTGACGGGGCTGGTAGCCGCCTTCGCGGGGCTGGTAGCCACCCTGCTGGCCGTACTGCGAGCGAGGACGGTAGCCACCCTCGCCATCCTGCTGCTGATTGTAGCGAGGACGGTAGCCGCCCTGACGGGGCTGATAGCCACCCTGCTGACCGTACTGCGAGCGCGGACGATAGCCACCCTCGTTGTTGTTATAATTGCTACGGGGACGGTAGCCGCCACGCTGGGGAGCACCGCCTTGCAGGCCGGCGCCGAAGCCCTCTGGGCGAAAGCCGCCTTCCTCCTGGTTGTAATTACGGTTGTAGCCGCCCTGCTGAGCGTTATAGGGTCGGGGCTGATGGATGCGGGGACGCGGTGAGCGTCCGGGGCGAAAGCCCTGATAGCCACCTTCGTGGTTGTTCTGTGTGTTCTGCTGGTCAGCAGACATCTCTTCGTTTTTCTTTTCGTTTTCAAATTCCATAATGTTATTCCTTTTGTTTTTTTTGAGAACCTCACGGCTCTTCGTGTGTTGATAAATATAAGTGTTATAAGCTTAAATTCCAGTATAGTTCATGGGAGTGATAGCCATGAGCTCGGCCTTCACCTCGTCGCTGACCTCCAACTGCTGGATAAAGGCGTGGATGGTCTCCTCCGTCATCTTCTGGTTGGTACGGGTCAGTGCCTTCAGTGCCTCGTAGGGGTGCGGATAGGCCTCGCGGCGCAGAATGGTCTGGATGGCCTCAGCCACCACGGCCCATGTGTTGTCCAGGTCTTCCTGCAACTTCTCCTCGTTGAGGATGAGCTTGCGCAGACCTTTCAGCGTGCTCTGCAGGGCAATGAGCGCATGTCCCATGGGCACGCCCACGTTACGCAGCACCGTCGAGTCGGTGAGGTCGCGCTGCAGACGGCTGACGGGCAGCTTCTGAGCTAAGAACTGCAGCACGGCATTGGCCATGCCGAGGTTGCCCTCCGAGTTCTCGAAGTCTATGGGGTTCACCTTGTGCGGCATGGCACTGCTGCCCACCTCGCCGGCCTTGATCTTCTGCTTGAAATACTCCATCGAGATATACATCCAGAAGTCGCGGTCCAAGTCGATGATGATGGTATTGATGCGGCGCATGGCGTCAAAGATGGCACCGAGCCAGTCGTAGTTCGATATCTGCGTCGTCCACTGCTCACGCTCCAGCTCTAACTTCTCGCTAACGAACTGGTTGCCGAACTCGCGCCAGTCATACTGCGGGTAGGCTACGTGGTGGGCGTTGAAGTTGCCCGTGGCTCCACCGAACTTGGCAGTGACGGGCGTGTCCTTCAGGGCACGCAACTGCTCCTCCAAGCGGTAGACGTAGACCATGACCTCCTTGCCTAAGCGTGTGGGCGAAGCCGGCTGACCGTGCGTCTTGGCCAGCATGGGCACGTTCTTCCACTGCTCGGCGTAGTCGTTCAACTGCTCTATCAGCTCCTCCACCAACGGGTAGTACACCTGCTCCAAGGCCTCCTTGATGCTTAGTGGCACGCTGGTGTTGTTGATGTCTTGCGAGGTCAGTCCGAAGTGGATGAACTCTTTGGCCTCAACGGGAAAACCGCTGAGCACGTCAATCTTTTCTTTGATGAAATACTCCACAGCCTTGACGTCATGGTTGGTGGTCTGCTCGATTTCTTTCACTCGGGCAGCATCCTTCTCCGTAAAGTTGCGGTAAATGTCGCGCAGCGACTCAAACAGGCTATGGTCGAAATCCTGCAATTGCGGCAGGGGCAGTTCGCACAGTGTGATGAAATACTCTATCTCCACGCGGACACGGTAGCGTATCAACGCATACTCCGAAAAATATCCTGCCAAATCCTTTGTCTTACTTCTGTAACGGCCGTCAATAGGCGAGACGGCTGTCAAAACATCCAGTTCCATTTGTTTTTCTCTGAATACCTTATTTATAATATTGCTTTCTCACAATGAGGTTGCAAAGGTACGAAAAAACATTGAAGTACCAACAGCGGGGCGGCAACATTTTCGTTCCCGTCCCGCTTTTTTGTGTTATTTAACACTCATTCAGCGTTCTATGTAGTCAAAGCTGCTAAACGTGGCTGCTCCGTCGCCGTCGGCATACATGCCCACGGTGACTCCCGTGAAGCCGCCCACCACCTCGGTGCTCAGCAGCTGACAGTCGTGAGCCGCCACCTGTTTCCACTCGCCGCCAGCCACGCAGTAGGCAAAGCGGTACTGCTGTCCGTCGCTTTCGATGCGCAGCCGCACCTTGCCTTGCAGCACGGGCATGCCGGAGTCGTCGCCCATCACCTCGCCCTGCAGCGACTTGACCTGATACTTCATGGCCACGGCCACCGTTCCCGTCTGGTACTTGGTGAGGGCTATCTCCATGTGACCGTGGTCTATCTGGTACACCGCAAGGCCGGCCTCGGTGCCGAAGTCCAGCTGGCTGGCGTCAATCTCCGTCTCCACCACCATGTTGGCCGACTCCTGGCGACGGCCCAAGAAGGTGGGCTGGTCGTTGTCCGTCAGCGAGCCGTGGGCCGTCAGCCTCCAGCCGCGACCGACGGGCTGGTAGTTCTGGGCGATGGGGTTCTGCAGGTACACCATGTGATGGCGGGTGGTCAAGCCAGATGCTACCTGCTGGGGAGCCAGCGTTCTGACCTGCATGAGCGTGTCTACGGGGTTGCCGCCGTTCACCACGGGCCAGCCGTCAGCCGTCCACGTCACGGGGGCGAGGCACGTCTCACGCCCCAAGTGGTGGTACTGACCGCCGAAGTGGCGGTAGGCCAGAAACACCACCCACCACGAACCGTCCGGCGCATCGACGAAATCGCCGTGCCCCGTACCCTGTATCTGCATCCCCTGCCCTGCCATGGAGCAGTTGGTCAGCAGCGGGTTGTGCGGGTTGGCCTCGTAGGGGCCGTAGATGTTGCGGCTGCGCGCTATGGTCAGCCGGTGAGCCAGTTCGGTGCCGCCCTCCGAGATGAGCAGGTAGTACCAGCCGTCGCGCTTGTAGATGTGAGGGCCCTCGGGGTAGCGTCCGCCCGTGCCGCGCCATAAGGGCTTGCTCTCCGTCAGCTGGCGTCCCGTCGCGGGGTCTATCTCGCACAGCATGATGGTATTGTCGGGATTCGACATCATGTAGCACTTGCCGTCCTCAAACCACAGCGAGGGGTCTATGCCCTGCTGCTGCAGCCAGATGGGTTCGCTCCACGGTCCGCGCGGGTTCGTGGCCGTCACCATGAAGTTGCCGCCGCCCCCCACGTTGGTGGTAATCATGTAGTAAGTACCTTCGTGGTAGCGGATGGTGGGGGCATAGATGCCGAGCCACGACGTGGCACCCTTCAGCGGCAACTGGCTCTCACGGTCGAGCACGTTGCCAATGAGCGTCCAGTTCACCAGGTCTTTCGAGTGGTAGACGGGTACGCCGGGGAAATACTGGAACGACGAGTTCACCAAATAGAAGTCGTCGCCCACACGACATACCGACGGGTCGGGGTGGAAACCAGCGATGACAGGGTTGCGCAGCACATGCTGCGACTCGGTTAGCGGCTGCGCGGGCAATACCGTCGCACAGCAAGCAAGCATGATGGTCAGTAATAAGTTCTTCATCACTTGCAAAAGTACGAAAAAGTTTTCAATATTATAAAGTCGGAACATGAGAATTTCAGAAAATTTTGTTATATTTGCAGCCAAAACAGAATTTTGACGAAAAATGAAGAACAAGAAACATGCTGCCACAGCAGGTTTTACACACCATATCGGAGGGGTAATGTTCACAGCATGCCTTATACTGCATTCACTGCTCTTCACCACCATAGCTTTGCCGTCAGCAGCACAGAGCAAGCGTCAAAAAGTCAAGGTTCGCATAGACAGCGTACTCAACGCCAGATACTTCAGCGCGAAGTACGACACGGCATACATCGGACGTCCACAGGAGCGGCTGACGCTCAAGCTGCGCACCAACATCTCCGGCTCCGAGTTTGAGACCCACCAGCGCATCGCCGGGGCCGAAGGCCGCGGCCGCCTGAGCACCGCCCATAAGGCAACCGTCAGCGTCGGAGCCAGCTACCGTGGTATCTCCGTCGGACTGGCACTGAACCCAGGCAGTCTGAGCGGCCGCAACAAGGACTTTGAGCTCAACGTTAACGCTTATGCCAACCGGTACGGCATCGACGTGGTGTACCAGAACTCACAGACGCTTAGCGGCCTCATATCCCATAACGGGCATTACGCTATGCTGGAGCGTGGCATGGCCGACATGAAGATGCTCATCGTCGACGCATACTACGCCTTCAACGGCCGGCGGTTCTCCTACCCCGCCGCCTTCACGCAGTCGTACTTCCAAAAGCGCAGTGCAGGCTCATGGTTAGTGGGGTTCTCCTACTTAGGCGCCAGAATCAAGACCACCGAAAAGAAAATCGCCGAAGACTTCGAGATGAAAATAAACATAGGTCATCTGGGCATAGGCGGCGGCTACGGCTACAACTTCGTCGCGGGCAAGCACTTGCTACTGCACCTGTCGGCTCTGCCCACGCTGGTCATCGCCAGCTACAACAATGTGGAGGAAAAAGGCCAACGGCTCGACATAGGCGCAAAGTTCCCCGACTTCATCCTGACGGAGCGTGCCTCGCTGGTGTGGCAGTTCAACACCCGCTATTTCATGGGTGCCACCTTCGTCATGAGCAACTCTTTCCTCGGCGACAGGAGTGCCGAAATCAACTACAACAAGTGGAGACTGAGAGCGTTCTTCGGTTTCAGACTGTAACAGGCCGGAAAACGCCTGAATTGCTATAACAAAAAAACTGCCTACACCCACGACACCCACAACACTGGACTTCAGTGTTGTGGGTGTCGTGGGTGTAGGCAGAAAAAATCATTCTACTATCCATAGTACATAGTACATCGAAGCAGAAGGTTACTAAAAGTTACTGCGTTCAGCATAATCATTCTGATGGCCAGAATAAAAATTCCCATGGTGGGAATTTTCATGATGAGCATCAGAATTTCCGCGGTCAGCGTTGAGCGATTTTTGAATATTTTCTTTGTTTTATAATGACATTTTTGTAATTTTGCTCACAAAATGACGACGCGGAAAATCATACATATAGACATGGACCAGTTCTTTGCGGCCGTCGAGCAGCGCGACCAGCCAGAGCTGAGGGGCAAGCCCATAGCCGTGGGCTGGGATGCCTCGCGTGGTGTGGTGTCTACGGCCAGCTATGAGGCCCGCCGCTATGGTGTCCACTCGGCCCAGTCCATCCAGATGGCCAAGCGGCTGTGCCCCGACCTCATCATCGTAGAGCCCCACTTCCACCGGTATAAGGAGGTGTCGAACCAGATACGCGACATCTTCCACGACTACACCGACCTGGTGGAACCGCTGTCGTTAGACGAGGCTTTCTTAGACGTGACACGGATAAAGGACATGCTGGCTACCGACATCGCCAAGGAAATCAAGCAGCGCATCGTCGACACCACACAGCTGACGGCCTCGGCAGGTGTCAGCTACTGCAAGTTTCTGGCCAAGGTAGCTTCCGACTGGCACAAGCCCGACGGGCTGACGGTGGTGCACCCGGACCGCGCCTTGGACTTCATTGCCAAGCTGAAGGTGGAGAAGATATGGGGCGTGGGACAGAAGACGGCAGAGAAGATGCACCGCATGGGCATCTTCACGGGCAGCGACCTGTACCAGCACTCGCTGACCCACCTGACACAGGAGTTCGGCAAGATGGGACAGGTGTTCTACAACTTCGCCCGCGGCGTCGACACACGTCCCGTCGTGGCCGAATGGGAACGCAAGTCGGTCAGCTGCGAGCGCACCTTCGAGGACGACATCAGCCAGTCGGCAGCAGTCATCATCGAACTGTACCATGCCGTCACCGAACTGGTCAGACGTATAGAAAAAAGCGGTTTCCTGGGTTACACGCTGACGCTGAAGGTGAAGTTTCACGACTTCCAGCAGATTACGCGCAGCATGACCGTCAACAAGGTGCTGACGACGAAAGACGACATTCTGCCATTGGCCAAACAGCTGCTAAGCGAGGTGGACTACACGACGCACCCCATCCGACTGTTAGGCTTAGGCGTGTCGAACCACAAGGAGGCCACGACCACCGCCACCCCGCAGTGGCGCGAAATGGAACTGCACTTCCTGCCGTGGCCCGACGAGCAGTGAAGCATCAGCAACGCAACGACAACTCAAAATCATAACAAGATACATACAACTATGACAACAGAGAATCCATACATCAAGCAGTTTCCTGAACTGATGGCAGGAAAGACGGTACTCTACGTCCACGGCTTTGCCAGCAGCGGACAGTCAGGCACGGTAGCACGGCTCAGAGAGGTGATGCCGCAGGCTCGCGTGGTGGCTCCCGACCTGCCCATACACCCCGCCGAAGCCATGGCCCTGCTGCACGACGTGTGCCGGCAGGAGCAGCCCAGCCTCATCATCGGCACCAGCATGGGCGGCATGTACGCCGAACAGCTGTACGGTACCGACCGCATCTGTGTGAACCCTGCCTTAGAGATGGCCGAGACCATGCGCGCCCACGGCATGACGGGTACGCAGCAGTTTCAGAACCCGCGTCAGGACGGTGTGCAGGAGTTCTACGTGGACAAGGCACTCATCAAGGAATACCGCGAACAGACGGAGCACCGCTTCGAGGGGTGCGACAGCGCGGAAGAGCAGCAACGCGTCTTCGGCCTCTTCGGCGACGAGGACACGACGGTGAACACCTACGACCTGTTTCACAGCCGCTACCCGCAAGCCATACACTTCCACGGCGAACACCGCATGAACGACAAGAGTTTCATGCACTCCGTGGTGCCCGTCATCCGCTGGATTGACGACAGACAGGAGGGCCGTCAGCGACCTATAATATATATAGGTATGGAGACGGCCAGCCCCCTACCCCTCGCCAAAGGAGGGGAGCCAAGGCCCGAGCCGTCGTTCCAAAAGGCTGTACGACTCCTTATAGAGCACTATCAAGTGTACTTCGTGACTACCGACGAAGCCGCCACCGAGACGTGGCTCACGGAGTATATCGGCGTGCCGGCCTGGCACCACGTCGTCTATACCTGGCGGCGCGACCTGCTCTACGGCGACTACCTCATCAGCAAACAAAAAGAGGGCGACACCATGGCCACCCTCATAGCATACGGTTCAGACACGTTCAAGACGTGGGACGACATCATTGAATACTTCTCACGACTCGGCGGGCAGTAACCTTAGGACTGCTTGTCGCCCGCCGACGGCAGCAGCACCACGCCGTGCTGCTTTTTGCCGTCCATCATGATTTTGAGCGGACGCTCAAAGCGGACGTGGCGCACATACTGGGTTTCCTCGACGGCAGGCATGGCGTCGAGGACTTCTTTTTGCAGCACACCGTCGCCCGTATAGGTGTTGATGGTGAAGTAGCCCACACCGAACGACGTCAGGTTCTGGAAGAAGTGCGTGCCCTGCGACGGGTCCACATGGTAGTTCTTCAGTCCGGCCTCAACGATGACACGCGCCGCCGAGATATGGGGCCACTTGACGGGAATGCCCAACCACGGGTCACTGCTTCCCCAGCGTCCCGGTCCAATAAGCACGTAGTTCTTGTCGTCGGCCAGGAAGCGGCGGTTTATCTGCTCTATCTCGTCGGCGATGTAGGGGTTGTTGACTGCCGTGAAGTCGTCGCCCGCCTTGACATAGACCACGTCGGTGACATCTTCCGAAATGCCGTGACCTAACGAGTTGTGCGAACGCAGCAGGCACTGCTCGTCGGGAATGGCGGCCAGGTCTTCGTCCAACACTTGCTTGGAGTCGACGATGGGACGGATTTGCAGCAGGTAGAAAGCTCCCTCGTTGTCCCCCGAGGGCGACGTCAGTGAGGCTCCTGAGCCTAAATTGCAAGCAAACTCTATCTCGACGGGGCGGCGCATCTCGTCGGAGCCGTACTTCTGGGCCAGCTGCAGGATCTCGGGCAGCGGGAACACGTCGTGCTGCAAGACGCCACTGAACGAGATGATTTTGCGGCCACCCTCGTAGATGCCGTCGCGGATGACCTGGTCGACGGGGTCGTAGGTCGAGGCGATGCCCTGCAGCGAACCGTCCTTGTCGGCCTCCTTCACGCGCAAGTTCAGGATGTTGAAGCCGTCGTCCACCTTGAAGTCGCCGCCCACATGGCTCATGTCCAAGGCGTAGAAGCGCGTCTGCGTCTCACGGAGTGCCGTCTCCATCTCGCTGGTCTGCAACACCTGCTTAGGGTGGTAGGGCGACACGCGCAGCGTCTGTCCGCCGTCCACGATATACTTGCCCAGTCCTAAGGCTAACGACGCTATGCCTTCCTCGGCCAGTTCGTCGCCTATGGGGTAGTAGTTCAGCGAGCGGAGCACGCCGGAGAACGTCGGATAGAAGCGCTGTCCGTGCTGGCTGCCTACGACTTCCTGCAGGATGACGGCCATCTTTTCCTGGTCGATGACGTTGCTGGTGGCTGTCATGTAAGCCTTTGAGTCGCGGTAGTAGACGGAGGCGTAGACGCCCTTGATGGCGCAGGCCAGCATGCGCAGCATCTCGTACTTGTCGTCGAGATAGGGAATCATGTAGGTTGAATAGATGCCGGCAAAGGGCTGGTAGTGGGAGTCTTCCAGCAGCGAACTGCTGCGCACGGCGATAGGCGACTTGACGGCCTCGAAGAAGGTGAAGAAGTCGGCTATCAGCGTGTCGGGCAACTGTGCCTTGAGGAAGTGCTGAAGGATGTCCTCGTCAGGGGCGTCGCTAAGGGCTATGCCCCACAGGTTGTTCTTGTCCATGAACTCGTCAAAGAAGTCGGTACACAGAACAACGGTCTTCGGTATCTGCACCGTGGCATTGGGAAAGCGGTTCAACTCCGGATGCCGCTTGATGATGTTATCCAGAAAGGCCAGGCCACGGCCCTTGCCGCCCAAGGAACCGTCGCCGATGCGGGCGAAGTGGGCGTAACGGTCGAACTTCAGACGGTCGAAGACGGCCACCACACCGATGTTCTTCATGCGGCGGTACTGCACGATGGCGTCGAAAATAATCTGGCGGTGGGCGTCGACATCCTGCAGCTTATGCCATGTGACCGTCTTCAGGAACTGCGATACGGGGAAGATGGCACGCGCTGAGAGCCAGCGGCTCATGTGGTTGCGTGAGATATGGTAGAGCATGGAGTCGTTGGCAATGTTGAAGATGCTGTCCTGCAGCTCCTTCAGCGAGCTGACGCGGGCTATCTCCTGCTTCGTGACCGGGTCGCGGAAGATGAAGTCGCCAAAGCCCATGTGCTCTTCTATCAGCTGGCGCAGGTCGACGTTCATCCTCTTCGAGTTCTTGTCTACGAAGTGGAAATGCTCGGCCTCGGCTTTCTTTTTGTTCTGTATCTCTGAGCTTTGCAGGATGAGAGGCACGTACTCGTCGCGCCGTCTGATTTCGCGCAACAGCTTCAGACCGGCCTCCGGGTCGCCCTCTTCCACATGAGCCAGCCGCCCGTTCACGCCCTTCATGGGGAAGCGCGTGTCGGAGATGACGCCCAGCACGTTGTTGTGATACATCTCATACCAGTGTATGGCCTCCTCGTAGGTCGTGGCCAGCACCACTTTTGGGCGTCCGCGCTTGCGCTGAGCGGCGGCGTGGGGGTTCAGCGCCTCCGTGGAGAAGTTCTTCGACTGTGCCAGAATGTAGTTATACAGGTTAGGCAGCACCGACGAGTAAAAGCGTATGTTGTCCTCCACCAACAGTATCATCTGCACGCCAGCCTCCTTGATGTCGTGCTCGATGTTCATCTGGTCCTCTATCAGTTTGATGATGCTGAGGATGAGGTTCGTGTTGCCTAACCAGCAGAACACGTAGTCGAAGATGGTCATGTCCTCGTGTTCTATGCGCTTGCTGATGCCGTGCGAGAAGGGCGTCAGCACCACGCATGGAATGTGCGGGGCCGTCATCTTCACGTCACGGGCCACGGTGAAGGCATCGTTGTCGGCATTACCCGGCATGCAGATGACCAGGTCGATGTCCGTCGTCTCTAACACGTGGTGGGCCTCCTCCGTGGTGCTGACCTGCGTGAACGTCGGCGGATAGCGCAGACCGAGCTCCATGTACTCGTCAAAGAGCTTCTCGTCTATGCGCCCGTCGTCCTCCAGCATAAAGGCGTCGTAGGGATTAGCCACTATCAGGATATTGAAGATGCGCTTTGTCATCAGGTTGACAAACGACACATCCTTCAGAAAGAAGTTGTTGAACTCCTGCGGAATATTTGCTGTCGTATTGCTCATACTTTTTGTAATATAGACTTTGCAAAGGTACGAAATAATGAGCAGAGCAGGCAGAGAAAAGCGGAAAAAAAGCATCAGCAGTCCAGTTTTTCTGGTCTGCATGACGTTCTTATCGCAAAAAATAGTGTACCTTTGCACGCTGTTAATCAATACACAACCCAATAAATAGTAAATAGTAAATCGTAAATCGTCAAATCGTAAATTAATACAAGGTGTTTCACATTTACAAAGGGTATGAGCTTGTAGAAGCCTACCACAACATGCGCATGGGCCGCCGCTTCCATCCCACTGGCGGCTTCAAGAAAACCATTCAGGCCACCATCGTGGCCATAGTCACCCTGCTGCTCTGGAACGCGCCGTCCGACATTTTCGGCATCGACGGCCTCACCGTCGTCCAGCAACGCATCATCGCCATCTTCGCCTTCGCCACCCTGATGTGGGTACTCGAAGTGGTGTCGTCGTGGGCTACCAGTGTAGCCATCATCGGACTGATGCTCCTCTTCTGCTCCGACTCCGGGCTGAAGTGGATGTGCGACCCTGACCAGGTGGGTGCACTGCTCTCCTACAAGAGCGTCATGGCTACCTTTGCCGACCCCGTCATCATGCTGTTCATCGGCGGTTTCATCCTCGCCATCGCGGCTACAAAGACCGGACTCGACGCTCAGTTAGCCAAAGTGCTGCTCAAACCCTTCGGCAATAAAAGCGAGAACGTGCTCTTGGGCTTCATCCTCATCACGGGCCTTTTCTCCATGTTTGTCAGCAACACGGCCACAGCGGCCATGATGCTGACCTTCCTGACACCCGTCTTCCGCCAGCTGCCGCCCGAAGGCAAGGGGCGCATAGCCATGGCGCTGAGCATTCCTCTGGCCGCCAACTTGGGCGGCATGGGCACCCCCATCGGCACACCGCCCAACACCATTGCCCTGAAGTACCTGAACGACCCCGAGGGCCTCAACATGCAGTTGGGCTTCGGCGAGTGGATGCTGTTTATGACGCCCTTGGTCGTCATCCTGCTTCTGGCCGGATGGTGGCTGCTGAAGACGCTGTTCCCCTTCTCGCAGAAGACCGTCGAACTGGAGATTGAGGGCGAGATGAAGCGCAACGCGCACACCTACATCGTCATCGTCACCTTCTTCCTCACCGTAGCCCTGTGGCTGCTCGACACCGTGACGGGCATCAACTCGTACACCGTGGCCTTGGTGCCCTTCGTCGTCTTCGCCCTGACGGGCGTCATCACCAAGCGCGACCTAGAGCAAATCAACTGGTCGGTCATCTGGATGGTGGCCGGCGGCTTCGCCTTAGGCTACGGACTCAACGCCTCAGGACTGGCAGCCAACGCCGTGAAGAGCATACCCTTCGGCGAGTTCTCGCCGCTGCTCATCCTGCTGCTCTCGGGACTCATCTGCTACGTGCTCAGCAACTTCATCTCCAACTCGGCCACGGCAGCCCTGCTCATGCCCATCCTCGCTGTCGTCTGCACCGCCATGGGCGACAAGCTCGACAGCATCGGCGGCACGCCCACCGTGCTCATCGGCGTGGCCATAGCTGCCTCCAGCGCCATGGTGCTGCCCATCAGCACGCCGCCTAACGCACTGGCCTACGCCACCAACCTGGTGCAGCAGAAGGACATGTCGCGCATGGGACTCATCATGGGTTTGCTCAGCATGCTGCTGGGTTACATCGTCCTCTACATCCTCGGCACCATGCACGTGCTGTAGAAACGGTGCTTTATTAAAGAAGCAAGAGGCAAGAGGCAAGAAGCAAGAGATATGCTGGTAAACATAGAGAAGTATTCTCTTGCTTCTTGCCTCTTGCTTCTTGCCTCCTAACCCCTGATTTAACAAACTGTAACTGTTTGCGGAAAATATTCGGGAATTTTCTTTGTCATGTCAAGGAAAATTCCTATTTTTGCGTGGTCATCGTGACACATTGACCTATTTTTATTAACTAAAATACCTTGATACTATGAATGTTGAGAAGATTATGCAGGACCTGGAGCACAAACATCCGGGTGAGTCAGAATACCTGCAGGCCGTGCGCGAAGTGTTGGTTTCCATTGAGGATGTCTACAACCAGCATCCTGAGTTTGAGCGCGCAAAACTGATTGAACGCATTGTCGAGCCCGAACGCATCATCACCTTCCGCGTGCCCTGGGTCGACGACAAAGGCGAGGTGCATGTCAACATCGGCTACCGCGTGCAGTTCAACAGCGCCATAGGTCCCTACAAGGGCGGTCTGCGTTTCCATCCCTCCGTCAACCTGAGCATACTGAAGTTCCTGGGCTTCGAGCAGACGTTCAAGAACTCGCTGACCACCCTGCCCATGGGTGGCGGCAAGGGCGGTGCCGACTTCAGCATCCGCGGCCGCAGCGACAACGAGGTGATGCGCTTCTGCCAGGCTTTCATGACCGAGCTGTACCGCCACATTGGCCCGGACGAGGACGTTCCGGCGGGCGACATCGGTGTGGGAGCGCGCGAGATTGGCTATCTCTATGGCCAGTACAAGAAGCTGACGCACCAGTTTCAGGGTGTGCTCACGGGCAAGGGCATCGAGTGGGGCGGCTCCAAGATACGCCCGGAGGCTACAGGCTACGGTGCACTGTACTTCGTCAACCAGATGTTGCAGACCCACGGCCTCGACATTAAGGGCAAGACCATTGCGCTCTCCGGCTTCGGCAACGTCGCGTGGGGTGCCGCCAAGAAGGCCACGGAGTTAGGGGCCAAGGTCATCACCATCAGCGGACCGGACGGCTACATCTACGACCCGGCCGGCCTGGATGCCGAGAAGATTGACTACATGCTGGAGCTGAGGGCTTCGGGCAACGACGTCTGCCAGCCATACGCTGACGACTTCGACGGTGCCGAGTTCTTCGCAGGACGCAAGCCTTGGGAGCGGCCCGCCGACATCTATCTGCCCTGCGCCACACAGAACGAGCTGAACGGCAGCGACGCCGACCAGATTCTGGCCAACAAACCGCTCTGCGTGGCCGAGGTGAGCAACATGGGTTGCACCGCCGAGGCTGCCGAGAAGTTCATCAGCGCCCGCCAGCTCTTTGCACCGGGCAAGGCCGTCAACGCCGGAGGCGTGGCCACCAGCGGTCTGGAGATGACGCAGAACTCCATGCGTTTAGGCTGGAGCGCCGAGGAGGTGGATCAGAAGCTGCACCAGATTATGTCGAACATCCATGAGCAGTGCGTCAAGTACGGTCGCCAGAAGGACGGCTACATCGACTACGTAAAGGGTGCCAACGTGGCCGGTTTCATGAAGGTGGCCAAGGCTATGATGGCTCAGGGAATCGTCTGATTTTAAATAAGTAATGAGAAATGAGTAATGAGTAATGTAAATGAAAAATGAAGAAATGAGGAGGGAACGATTGACGGGAGTTCATAAAAGGAGTGTCAAACGCTACTGCGAAACACAGACCATCAGACGGTTTTGTGCAGCCGTAGCCCTATTCCATTTCTCATTCCTCATTTACATTACTCATTACTCATTTCTCATTTCTCATTTAAATAAAAACATTACTCACTACTCATTACCCATTTCTCATTTAACGTTCGCTCAGAACGTGCAAAGCGGCAAGGCGTCATTCTACGCCAAACGGCTCAGCGGACAGCGGACGGCAAGCGGCGAACGCCTGCACCCCGACAGCCTGACCTGCGCCCACCGCACCTACCCCTTCGGCACGAAGCTGCGCGTCTACAACCCCGCCAACGGGCGGGCCGTTGTGGTACGCGTCACCGACCGCGGCCCCTTTGTGCGCGGGCGCATCATCGACCTGTCATGGCGCGCCGCCAAGGAGCTGGACATTATAGCCAAAGGGGTGGCCTTGGTCACGGTGCAGCGGGTGGAGGATATCATCATACCCTTCCGTCCTACCATCGAGGAGATAGAGCTGCCCGACCTCGAACTGGAGACCAACGAAGGCAGCAACAAAACGACGCCTTTCTGGCAGGAGGTCAGAAAGGACATCGTAGAGGAAATAGAAGAACAGGAGACGGCTACTTCCGGCGCGTCTGCACCACGAACTCCTGCACCTGCGAAGTAATCTCACGGTTGCCTTGTGCCACCGCAACGCGGATGACGGCCTCGCCATCCTTTACTTTCCTGTCGGCCAGAACGGTCGCCGTATAGCGCACGCCGCTATGCGGAGCAATGCTCTCCACATGCAGATTGGGCGAGATGTGGATGCGCTTGTTGCCCGTCACCTCAAAGACAGTAGGCTGGACGTCATAGAGCACGCGGTCGGAGCGGTTCATGATTTCAAACGTCACCTGACACTCCTCGCCGCCGCGAATGATGCCGTCGTGGTCGGCATCCACTATGCGGGCGTTGCGAATCTCTATCTGCTCGTTGTACTTCACACTGTAGCCCGGCTCCACCTTAGCCTTCGTGGGGTCGAAGGTGCGCGGCTTGGCAACCGTGTAAGTGCCGCGGCCGTCCTTCGGACCGGCACCGTCGAAGTCGATGCGGTCGTCATGGCTGTTCGTGCCGTCGTAGCCGCTCTCGTTGTCGTTATTGCCGTAGTCGCGGCGTTCGCGCTCGCGCTCGTAGTCAGCACGCTGCCGACGATATGCCTCGGAACGCTCGGCGGCTTTCTGGTCGGCGGCGGCACCCACGGCAGCACCCACGGCGGCACCGCCTGCCATGCCTATCACCGTGCCGATGTTATGGCCGCGCCAGCCGCCACCGATACCGCCGATGGCGGAACCCAGCACGGAGCCTATCATGCCGCCGGCGTAAGCACCCTGTCCCGTATAGGAGGCACAGCTTGAAAGCAGCAGTGCCACAACCATCATCACTAATGCACTCTTCTTCATTGTCGTCACGTTTTCTTGTTGTTTACCGCTGCAAAATTACAAATTATCTTTCATCCCGCAAGGGGATTTTCCCGAAAAACACATAGGGAATTTCCTACCGTTACCCCATTTAATCTGCTAAATCCGCAAAAACCGTGGACCGAAGCTACCCATTTCATGTCCGATACTGTAAGGTTTTCCCGAGGGGCTTATCATTTTTTCCCGAGATTGCAGATATTTTTTCCCGAGATTGCAGGCATAAATCTCGGGAAAAAATAAGTTAAATCTCGGGAAAAATTAACTGCAATCTCGGGAAAACGTAAAATGAAGCTCGGGAAAAGCAGATGAAGACGGGCATAAAAACGGGTGACGACGCCTATGCAGACAGGGACTGCCGCCGTCATACCGCACAAGAAACGGAGAAGAAAAGCAGAGCGCCGACAAACGCAGACGTAAAAGCAGGAAAATGAGCAGCATAATGCAAAAAGTCTACAAAAAACTTGGTTGTTTGGTGAAATTGTATTAACTTTGCACCCGCTTTTCGTGGCACTATGCCCGAAAGCATAGAAAAGAATAATAAACAAATATAAAATTAAAACCAAAAAAGCAAATGATTATTGTACCTGTAAAAGAAGGCGAGAACATCGAGAAGGCCCTCAAGAAGTTTAAGAGAAAGTTCGAAAAGACTGGTGTCATCAAGGAACTCCGTGCCCGTCAGCAGTTCGACAAGCCCTCTGTACTGAAGCGCCTCAAGATGGAGCACGCCATTTACGTACAGAAGCTGCGCGCTGCAGAGGACTAAAAAGCGGGCAGAATATTGACGTGGAGTCAAGTCTGCAACGCCCGGCAAAGGAAAAAAGCGATATTTTCTCGATTTGCCGCCTCAAAATTTGGTAGTTTCAAGAATTTTTCGTAAATTCGTTGCCGAAAAACAGAAGCAACGATGATGAAGATAGAGGATTTTCTGGACTACTTGCGCTACGAGCGGAACCGTTCCGAACTGACCGTGCGCAACTACGAGCGGAGCCTGAAGGACTTCGAGTCGTACTTCAAACACCGGGAAAGCAACCTCTCATGGGAGTCGGTAGACTCAGACATCATCCGTGACTGGATGGAGTCGAGGATGGATAAAGGCGACATGGCCTCAACAGTGAACAACTGTCTGAGTGCCGTGCGTTCTTTTTTTCGCTATGCCCTGTCCAGAGGACTGGTGAGCAACGACCCCTCCTACGCCGTCACCGGGCCGAAGAAGCAGAAACCGCTGCCGCAGTTCGTGCGCGAGGACGATATGGACCGCCTGATAGACCTGCCACAAAGCTGGGGCGACAGCTACAAAGACTTACGCGCGCGTACCATAATAATATTATTATATGAGACGGGCATCCGACTGGCAGAGCTGACGGGACTGAACGACGGCGACATCGACTTCGCCATGCACCAGCTGAAGGTGACGGGCAAACGCAACAAGCAGCGCATAATACCTTTCGGCCAGGAGCTGGAGGACGTGCTGCGCGAATACATCAGGCAGCGCAACGAACAGGAGGTGCGCCTGGACGGCGACGCCCTGCTCCTCGACCTGAAGGGACACCGCATAGCCCGCCATCAGGTGGAGACCATCGTCAACCGGCACCTGTCTAAGGTCACCACCATGAAGAAACGGTCGCCACACGTACTGCGCCACACCTTCGCCACAGCCATGCTGAACAACGGCGCCGGACTGGAAAGCGTGCGCAAACTGCTGGGCCACGAGAGCGTCGCCACAACCGAAATCTACACCCATACGACGTTCGAGCAACTGAAACGAGTGTATAAAAACGCCCACCCAAGGGCATAACACTATATGAATTATTTACCCTTTAACTAAAAACAGGAGGTAACTATGGAAATCAAGATTCAGTCGATCCACTTCGACGCTACCGAGAAACTACAGGCGTTCATCGAAAAGAAAGTCGCCAAGTTAGAAAAAACTTTTGAGGATATCCAGAAAGTGGAGGTGCAGTGCAAAGTAGTAAAGCCCGCCACCGCACAAAACAAAGAGGTCAGCCTCACGGCCACCGTACCCGGAACGACGCTGTTCGTCGAGAAAGTCAGCGACACTTTTGAGGAGAGTACCGACCTCTGCGTGGACTCCATGAAGGTCCAACTGCAGAAATTCAAGGAAAAATTAAGGAATAGATAAAAAAAAGTCCGAAAAGTTTTGGTAATTCAAAAATAATGCCTACCTTTGCATCCGCTTTCCGACACAAAGACTCCAATCGGGGAGCGGATGCTTAAGGCACGCCTCTTTAGCTCAGTTGGCCAGAGCACGTGATTTGTAATCTCGGGGTCGTTGGTTCGAATCCGACAAGAGGCTCCGGCTGAGAAGAGGCAAAAACATTGAGGGTGGTTTCCAGAGTGGCCAAATGGGGCAGACTGTAAATCTGTTGTCTTTCGACTTCGGTGGTTCGAATCCATCACCACCCACTTCAATGTTGCGGAAATAGCTCAGTTGATAGAGCACTAGCCTTCCAAGCTGGGGGTCGCGGGTTTGAGCCCCGTTTTCCGCTCACGCTCGCTGTTATAGCTCAGTGGTAGAGCACTTCCTTGGTAAGGAAGAGGTCCTGAGTTCAAATCTCAGTAACAGCTCTTAGAGAAAACGATTTAAATCGGATAATTCATTATAAATAAAACAATAAAAAAGAAAAGCTATGGCTAAAGAACAATTTGTGCGCACCAAACCGCACGTTAACATCGGTACGATTGGTCACGTTGACCATGGTAAGACTACTCTGACTGCTGCTATTACCACTGTGCTGGCTAAGCAGGGTCTTTCTGAGGTTAAGTCTTTCGACCAGATTGACAATGCTCCCGAGGAGAAGGAGCGTGGTATCACCATCAACACCGCTCACGTTGAGTACGAGACCGCTACTCGTCACTACGCTCACGTGGACTGCCCGGGACACGCCGACTATGTGAAGAACATGGTTACTGGTGCTGCTCAGATGGATGGTGCTATCCTCGTTGTTGCTGCTACTGACGGTCCTATGCCTCAGACCCGTGAGCACGTGCTGCTCGCCCGTCAGGTGAACGTTCCCCGTCTGGTGGTGTTCCTGAACAAGTGCGACATGGTCGACGATGAGGAAATGCTTGAGCTCGTTGAGATGGAGGTTCAGGAGATCCTCGCTCAGTATGAGTTCGAAGATGACACCCCCATCATCCGCGGTTCTGCCCTCGGTGCCCTGAACGGTGTTGAGAAGTGGGAAGACAAGGTGATGGAGCTGATGAACATCTGCGACGAGTGGATTCAGGAGCCCCCGCGCGCTACCGACAAGCCCTTCCTGATGCCTGTTGAGGACGTGTTCTCAATCACAGGTCGTGGTACTGTTGCTACCGGTCGTATCGAAACTGGTGTGATCCACGTTGGTGATCCCGTCCAGCTGCTCGGTCTCGGTGAGGACAAGAACTCGGTGGTTACCGGTGTTGAAATGTTCCGCAAGCTGCTCGACGAGGGCCAGGCTGGTGACAACGT
>JAFTGB010000035.1 GCA_017458125.1 Prevotella sp. | reverse complement strand
AGCCGCAAGGGCATTCAGTATTGCAGGTGGTGACAGCCCATTTCTTTATCTCGTCCGCTCTGTTCTTGTGTCCTTTTACGAGTACAATCCTTTATCAAGTCCGTTGGTCTGGTTCGCTTCCGCGAAGGAGGGGGCGGAGTTAGCAAATGGTACGTAATCCGTTTCCCGAACCACCGCATTTTGTCTTCCTGTCGCCTGATGTTTGATTGTTCCAGCGGCAAAGGTAAAACGCAAATTGGAATGGCAAAGTTTCAAGCCCTGAAGGGTTTCGGGGAAATCTCCACACCCGCAAGGGGGTAGTATTTCGCCGAAAAAACTTTGCGAATCCAATTCTGCTACCTTTGATAGAGCCGCAGGAACGAACAAACGGCGATAGGAAGACGCAGAAAAAAAACGGTGGATTCGAGGAAACGGAATTAGTTCATTAGGAACTTCACTTCACAGTTCCTGGATCCACATAAAAAATAAACATTATGGCATACAACAGTACATTGACAACAGCAGCGGTTATCGCAGTCATCGCATACCGCATCATCCTGTGGGCAGTCCGCATCCTGTGGTATTGCTTCAGGGCAGTAGTAAACCTCGTCCTTTGGCTTGTCAGAGCCGCTTTCTGGACGATGCTATACCTCACACGTATCATCCTCTAATCCTCTACCGCCATGCTCAAAGTAGCCCTCATGAACTATGTTCCGCAGCGTTACATGCGCCGTGCAGACTTCGACACCCAGGAGAATATGCGTCATATCCTCGACTTCAAGGCAGGTCGCAAATACGCCTCACGTTGGGCTTCGAGGATTGTAGGCAAGGCACTTTCATCTATGGACTTGTCGAATACAGTCATCGTGTGCATCCCCGCCAGTTGTGAGCAGACCAACAAGAGGAGATACAAGAGTTTTTCCGCAGACGTGTGCGCCATATGTGGAGCCATCAACGGATTTGAGCATGTGCAGGTTATCGGCAAGCGTGAGAAAGTGCATATCAGCAAGAAGCACAGCCAAGAGAGCAACGTGCAGATAGACACTGACTACTTCAACGGCAAGCGTGTGTTGCTGATTGACGACATTTGTACGACTTGTGCCACCGCCAACGCATTCATCGAGCAGATGCAAAAGGCAGGTGCCGACGTGCGTATGACGCTCTTTCTCGCCAAAACAAAGAATTATCACAGAACAACAAATTATCAATACAACTGATTATGAGCACAGCAGCAACAATGAGACTCCCCATCAGCAGATGGAGCATTGAGGACAGACCCACCGAGAGGCTACAGCGTATGGGCGCAGACGCACTGACAGACGCAGAGTTATTGGCAATCCTTATCGGCAGTGGAACCACGCAGTACAGCGCAGTGGATATTGCCAAACATGTATTGGGCAAGTTCAGTAATAACCTCAACACTTTGGGCAAGGCACGTTTCGACGAATTCGAGGACATTGAGGGCGTAGGCACTCAGACTGCATGTAAGATTATGGCAGCGGTTGAGTTGGGCAAGCGCAGACAGACAGCAACCGCAGAACTCCGCCCCGACATGGGCACAGCAGTCCGTATCTACAACTATATGCAGCCCCGAATGATGGATTTAGATGTAGAGCAGTTCCACATTCTGCTAATGAATCAGAACTACAAACTAATCAAGTCCGTGAAAATCAGCCAAGGCGGCATCACCGAGACAAGCGTAGATATACGGGTTATTATGCGTGAAGCAGTACTAAGTAACGCAACTATCCTCGCAGCCTGTCACAATCACCCCAGCGGAAGTCTGACACCCAGCAAGGCAGACGATGGACTGACGCAGAGCATCAAGCATGCTTGTGAACTCATGCGCATCCTCTTCCTCGACCATGTTATCGTGACGGACGGAGCATACTACAGCTATCACGAGCAGGGCAAAATATAAACAACAAGTTTATCCACATCATTAAAACCACATCATTATGAAAGTAACATTAGAGAACACCATTTGCGAGTGGGACAACGACACCGCAGCAGTAATCATCAAGTTCATAAATCTCCTTATGCTTGCCAAGACTCGTAGGGAGTTGGAGGTGGCACTTGATTTTACACCATTCAAGAGCCTTTATCAGAAGCACCTGACATGGGGATGGGGAAGCAGACACCTGTGGGTAAAACAGGTATGCCCCTTCAATGAGCAGGTGATGGAGAACAGGCTGATGATAGTTGAGTTTTGAACCCTACAAAAGAGAAAAGTATTATGCAGTACATTGACAGATTCACCATCCCGACATGGGCGATTGCAGCACTTGAAAATGGGGATTTCAGCGGACTTGACGACATGGATACGGAGTTGGTACAGGCATTCATTGACGCTAACTGCAAAGGCGATTACTATGTCGAATGGGTAGGTATCAATGAACCCTATTTCAGCCGTTACCCCGACATTGGCGGACTGGCCTCAGAGGTCGTAGACGCAGATTTCTATCATGCGTAAGTATTAACCACGGTGGGAGTGCATAGCCATTCCCACCACAAATTGAAAAAGAAATATGGCAAGAATAAAGGCAATCAAAAGAACACTAACAGCCAAGACAAGGCAACTGCAATTCGTTTGGAGGCATAAGATAATGGATGCAAGCGGACAGACAACGGACGGAAAGGTAGTTGAGGTAATCGACGCAGGACTATACAACTACCAAGGCAATGCCCCCGACTTCTTCAATGCCAAGTTGAGGATTAACAGCACCCTTTGGGTAGGCAACGTGTCAGTATTGGAAAACGCATCCGACTGGTATCTGTACGGCATGGACAAGGACAAGTCGTATGACAACGTAGTCCTTGCAGTAGTAGGCAATGCCGATACCGACATCATCAACAGCAAGGGCGATTATATCAGCCTCATGCAGATGGAAGTACCGCAAAAAGTGGCTAAGCGGTACTTGATGCTTGCATCCGACCAAGGACAGGCCGTATGCCATCAGAACGTCAAGGAGAATATCACACGCCTCACTCTCCGTTCATGGCTTTGTGCCATACAGACAGAGCGTTTGGAATGGCAGACTGAAGAGATTAGGCGCAGGGCAAAGGAGTTTGGAGGATGGGACACAGCCTATTTCGTGACTATTGCCCGAACCTTTGGGATGGGCGTTAATGGCGACTTGATGGAGAGGTGGGCGAAGTCGATACCCATTTCGGTAATAGACCAACGTGCCGACGACCTCTTTCAGTTGGAAGCCCTCTTTCTCGGACAGGCAGGGCTTTTGGAACTTGACACCATCCCCGAGCAGTTCCAACATAATGCACTGAACGAGGGCTATTTCGCCAAACTACGCAACGAATATCTATACCTTGCCCACACGTATTCACTTCTTCCCCTTGACATTAAGCAGTGGAAAGCGATGGGAAAAGGCAGCAACCGCAATCCTCACCAAGCCTTCTCTTTCCTTGCCAATATGTACTATCAGTGCAAGACCTCGCTGCAGACCATGCTTGCATGCGAGACCGCCAAGGAGGTGACGAGCCTGCTGAATGTGTCGGCAACACCCTATTGGCTGACCCGTAGCCATTTCGGGGCAGAGTGCAAGACCTGTGCCGAGCAACTGAGTACGTCACGGCTGAATCTGATAGTGATTAACGCAGTCGTGCCGATGCTCTTTGCATACGGTCGTGAAATGTCGAAAGAAGTCTATTGTGACCGAGCCTTTGACCTCATCGAGCAATGCAAGGCAGAGAAGAATGCCATCACCAAGCATTGGGAGCAGTACGGCATCAAGAACGAGACCGCAGGAGACTCACAGGCACTTATACAATTACAACGCGAGTATTGTGACAAGCGCAAGTGTCTCCGCTGCCGTTTCGGCTATGAGTTCCTGAGAGGCAGGACGAAGATAGAGGGCTACAGGAACATAGCAATAGAGCCCGACCTTTTCGCAGAATTGTATTGATTATAGGGAGCCGAGGAAAGCAAAAATCCTCGGCTTCCGTTTCTTTCGTGAGCAGGCGGAAAAGAAACGGAAGCGGAAAGAAACCCGATTGAAACGAAAACCAATGGAAAACGTCTTTTATCTAATTGCCCATGCCAAGCCTTTTGCCGTCCGAATGGCATTGTCCTTGAAATGGTTGCCCTCGTTCCATTCCATCGTCTTTTCGCAATCGAGCAGTTCTTGCATCCGCTCAATACATTCGCCGACACGGGCCATAATGAGATTCCTCGCCTTTGGCTCCTTGTCGCCAAGGCTCAGATATACCCTGTTGGCTTTCATCCGATGACTGTCAGCATATTCTATCCATTTCGGGAACCAGACCGACGGCGAGGCCGCGACGATGGACGAGAATACATCCGTCTGATACCCGCTCCACAGCGCGAACAGCCCCGCGAGGGAGTAGCCGCCAAGACAATAGTGGTTGCTCTTGAATCGTGGAACCAGTTCGTCCAGCACGTAGCAAAGCGTCTTTGATGCACCTTCTCCAAAATCCTCACGACCGAATACGGCAGGTGCCTTCCATGGCGACAATTCCACATTCCAGTCGCTGATGCGGAAGGCGACAAGGGTAAATGACACTGACGAATGACTACTGCAAAATTACTAATAATGCTGCAGAAAACGCTATTCTGACAACGTTCTTGTACTTTTTTCCCCCGATTTTTACAATTAAAGGGGATATTTTCTAGCCTTCACCTATACCTTGCCCTGAACTCCGTCGGTGTCATGCCCACGTTGCGCTTGAAATACTGCGCGAAAGCGGTCTGGTCGGGGAAGCAGAGTTCGTTGGAAATCTGCTGGAAGGAGAGCATGGTGGTGAGCAGCAGTTTCTTGGCCTTGCCGACGATGACGAAGTCGATGGCCTGCTTGGGTGTGAGGCCGCTGTTCTCCTTGCAGATGCGGAAGAGGTAGCGGCTGGTGATGTGGAGCCGTGCGGCATAATACTCTACGTTGCGGTGTCGGAGGGCATCGGTGTTGCATAGCTCATAGAACTGGCAGAGTATGCTCGTCATGCGGTCGTTGGGATAGTTGGGTACGGAGTCCTTGATGTGGCGGTAGGTCTGTTCGTAGACAACAAGCATATAGTTCACTATCAAGTTGACGGCCATCTTGTAGCGGTAAGGGTGATTGCGCTTGGTATAGAGAATCTGCATCTGGCGGAAGATGAGGTCGAGCATCATGCGGGCTTCGGCATCGTAGAGGTCGGGATGGGTATGTGCGGACGCCTCGATGACCTCGCCCGACAGCATCGGATAGATGACGTTGAAGAAACGGTTGCTGAAGCGGAACGCACGACAAACAAAGTCATCGCTTGGCTCGACAAACTTGAACAGCACCCCGTCGGCCAGCATGAAGTTCGTGCCCCGACTGAATACGTGCTCCGTCGTGCCTATCAGCACACGTGCTGTGCCCGACAGACATTTCATCAGGTACGTGTCGGTGCCGAAGATGGTCTTGCCTTCTACTTTTGAGCCTCGGAAATAGACCAAATCGAAACTTTCTTCTGTCATCATACTGCCAATTTTGGTGCAAAATTAAGCATTTGTTCCGAAAATCCACAATCTTGTTCACAAAAACTTTGCGATTGGAACGAAAAAAGGCCGTAACTTTGCAGCCAAAAAACAGAGATATGCATTATTTACACCTCGCTTTGGCGATTATCTTCGAGCTGATAGGCTCAAGCTTCATCAAGCTTTCCGACGGCTACACAAGACCGCTGCCGACAGTCATCTTCGTCGTCTGCTACATCACGTGTTTCTACTTTCTATCGCTTGCCCTGCGGGTCATTCCGTTGGGTGTGGCCTACGCCGTGTGGTCAGGCATCGGCATTGTCTGTACCACGCTCATCTCCCTTTTCATCTTCCGTCAGACCATCAGCCTACAGTCTATCCTCGGCATTGCCATTATCGTCGTGGGCGTGGTCGTTATGCAACTTGGCATCAAATCCTAACCACAATAAAACAATATGGAATACGTAACTTTGAACAACGGCGTAAAAATGCCGATGGTGGGTTTCGGAGTCTTCCAGATTCCCGAGACGGAGTGTGAACAGGCGGTGGCAGATGCCATCGAAGTGGGCTACAGGCTGATAGACACGGCTCAGGCCTACTACAACGAGGAAGCCGTGGGGCGGGGCATCCGCCGTAGCGGCATTGACCGGGGGGAGATTTTCCTCACGACGAAGGTCTGGGTGACGGAGCACTCCTACGAAAAGGCCTACGCCTCGGTAGAGGAGTCGATGCGCAAACTGCAAGTGGACTATCTCGACTTGGTGCTCATCCACCAGTGCCTGGGCGACTACTACGCCGCCTATCACGCACTGGAGACGCTCTACAAAGAGGGAAAGGTACGCGCCATCGGCATCTCCAATTTCTCTGCCGAGCGGATGGTCGACCTCTGCACCTTCAACGAGGTGAAGCCGACGGTCAATCAGGTGGAGACCCACCTGTTCTGCCAGCAGAAGTTCCTCGCAGAATGGATGCACAAACTGAATGTACAGCACGAGGCCTGGGGACCGCTGGCACAGCACCGTCTGGGCGACATCCTTGCCAACCCGATGATTCAGGAGATAGGCCGTCGCTACAGCAAGTCGGCCTCGCAGGTCGCCCTGCGTTACAGCCTGCAACGCGGTATCGTCATTATACCGAAGTCCTCGCACAAGAACCGTATGCAGGAGAACATCGACCTCTTTGACTTCACACTCACCGACGAGGAGATGGAGCAACTGTCACGCCTCGACGAGAACCGCTCGCTTTGGCTGGAATACGACGACCCGAATATCGTGGAAATGGCAATGTCTTAAAAACGAAATGAATATGAACAACATTAAAGGAAAAGTAGCCATCATTACAGGTGCATCAAGTGGCATAGGCAAGGCACTTGCAATAAAACTTGGCGAGATGGGGGCAAGGCTGGTGCTTGCTGCCCGTCGTGAGGAACGCCTCGCAGAACTGGCCGAGGCTGTGAAGGCTGCTGGCGGCGTGGCCGTCTATAAGGCGACCGACGTGGCAGACAAACAGCAGGTGGCAGAACTGGCGGAGTTTGCCGTGTCCTCCTATGGACGCATCGACGTGCTGGTGAACAATGCAGGCGTAATGCCAGCCTCATTTATTGTGAAGAACTGCACCGACGAGTGGGACCGTCTCATTGACATCAACATCAAAGGTGTGCTATACAATATCGGTGCCGTGCTGCCGATTATGCGTGAGCAGGGAATGGGTCACATCGTCAACGTGTCGTCAAACGCTGCACACACCGAAATCAGCCCTTATTCCACCGTCTATTGCATGACCAAACACGCCGTCCGTCTGCTGACGAGCGGACTGCGACAGGAAGAAGCCATTGCAGGTAGTGGTATTCGTGTGACCGAGGTGGCACCGGGAATGATTGATACGGAACTCGTGCAGACCGTCGTAGAGCCTGAAATGAAAGCCATAGCCGACCAATTATTCAGTGACAAGTCGAAGATGCTCACCCCCTCCCAAATGGCCGATGCCATTGTGTATGCCATCAACTCGCCCGAGGAAGTGACGGTGGCCAGTATTGTAGTCCAACCCACAAAAGCATAAACGAACATGAAAAAGACTCTGATTCTGCTGGCAGCCGTAGTGTTCGGCCTGTCAGCCAGCGCACAGGAGCGCATCAAGTGCAAGGGGTTGGCCGTGGTGGACAGCGCGTTCACCTTTGAGCCTTACGAGTTCACCCGCCACGCCCTCGATGACAATGAGATTGAGGTGGAGATGCTCTATGCCGCCATCTGCCACAGCGACCTGCACGAAGCCCGTGCCGACTGGTACGAGGCCCACTATCCCTTCGTGCCGGGCCATGAGAACGTGGGGCGCGTCATCAAGGTCGGAAAGAACGTTACCAAATTCAAGGTTGGCGACTATGCGGGCATCGGCCCGTCGGTCAACTCCTGTCGCGAGTGCTGGTACTGCCTGAACGGTCACGACAACTACTGCCAGCGCATGGTATCGTGCTACAACTCCAACGACTACTACCACAACGAGATTACGCAGGGCGGCACGTCGAACATTATCACCTGCGTTGAGGATTTCGCCCTGCACATCCCTGAGGGTGCTGATATCCAGCGCATTGCCCCGCTGATGTGCGCAGGTGTCACCACATGGGTGCCGCTCCACCAGATGGCCAACATCAGGCGTGGCAACAAGGTGGCCGTGGCTGGTTTTGGAGGTCTGGGGCACCTGGCTGTGAAGTACGCCCTCGACCTCGGTTGCCAAGTGACCGTGTTCGACGTCACCGAGGACAAGCGACAGGATGCTCTTCGGATGGGATCCGAGAAGTATGTGAACGTGACCGACTCCGCCCAACTCGCTGGGCTTGACAACACCTTCCACCTCGTCGTTTCCACCATCCCCACCAACTACGACCTGATGATGTACCTGCGGATGGTGCGCTTCGGTGGCGAGCTCTGCATCCTCGGAGCACCCGCCACGAAGGACATGCCCACCATCGGCTTTACCGACATGATGTGGAACGGCAGCAAGAAGTTGTTCTTCTCGATGGACGGCAGCGTGGAGCAGATACAGCAGTGCCTCGACTACAGCGTCGCCCATGGCATCTACCCCGACGTGGAGGTCATCCCCGCCACGCCCGAAGCCATGCAACAGGCCTACCAAAACGTGCGGAACGGCAAGGTGAAGTTCCGCTATGTGGTGGACATGAAAACGCTGAAGTGAATCGTGCAGACCTGCCAAACGGGAATATGTAGATGGCAACTTAAGTGTTCAATAGAAAATCTCCCTATATACGTATGGGAGATTTTTCTCTTTGGAGTCTTTATAAGCAAGGAAATCGCCCAAATAATGCCAAAGTGAATGTGAATCTATGTTATTTCGGTGTTTTTGTGCCGAAAATTGAGTAATTTTGCACCATGTTAAAGTGTAAATGGTGTCAGGACGGTGGTTTGCTGGAGCATTACCACGATACGGAATGGGGCATCCCCTGCCATACGGACAGAAAACTCTTTGAATACCTGCTGATGGAGGCTATGTCGTGTGGACTTAGCTGGATGCTAATGCTCCAGAAGCGTGCAACTGAAGCGGATGGGCTATCACATGACAAAGATGAGCTGATATGACTATCGACACCAACATGTGCTCGCACCTGCAAAAGAAGCTGTTTGAAGAAGACGGCATTTATCATCCTCTTTGGATAGCTATGCAGGATGACCCAGAACTGACTGCCGTAGTCCGTTCCCGTCAACTCCATATTTATCGTAATGACAAGAAAGTGCTGGTGCTTGCCGGAAAGTCCGCTCCCAAAGTTATTAGAGAGGACACAATCTGCAAGTTAGTGCAGAAAATGCAATAGCCCCTTACCTTTGTAGGCAGGGGGCTATTGTCAGATTATTCTTGATTGCCGAACTCGTTGTATGAAACATTCTCCGGCTTCCACTTGTCTTTTGGTTCTGGCTGTTCAGCAGGATAGCCAATGACTACAGTACAGAGAGGAATAAGCGTATCGGGCAGTTTCAGCACATCGGCAACGGCATGTACACGCTCCTCATTCGGATAGGTACCCGTCCAGACGGCTCCTAGTCCCTGTGCATGTGCAGCCAGCAGGATGTTCTGTGTGGCAGCAGAGCAGTCCTGAATCCAGAATGCTCGTCCACCTCCTTCAAGTGCCTTCGTCATGTCACCACAAACCACGATGGCCAGCGGTGCCCTTGCAGCCATTCCTGCATTGGGATTGGCAGTTGCCAAGCCAGATAACTTTTCTTTGTCAGTCACCACGACGAAATGCCAGGGCTGTTTGTTGACTGCTGATGGGGCAGCCATTCCAGCACGAAGCATCGCCTCAATCTTCTCCTTCTCCACAGGCTGATCCGTATATTTGCGGATGCTTGTGCGTGTCATAATCGTTTCCAACATACCATTGTCATTACTCTCGTTCTTTACTTCATTCTGCCCGTTACAGGCAGTCAGCATAGTGGCAAAGGCCACAGCTAACATCATTCTTGAATGTCTCATAAGCTTATGCTTCCTTTTTGATAGTTCTTGTACGCTTCCACCACATGTAGTACCCACTCCAAGGCAGTATGGCTCCTATGAGTGCCGCCAACAGATAGATGAGCTTCGACAGCCAGCCTGCCCAACGCCCCATGTGGAGCGAGGAGATTAGCATGTGGAAACCGCCGCCATGTTGCTGCTGATTGCCTGAAAGGTGCATCACACCGACATCTTCTGGACGCTGCACCTGCGACTGTTGCCTATCACCTTTTTCCTGACGGGTCATCATAGGGTGTTGGCCTTGGTCTCCATGCTTACCTCTCTGATGACTGTCCAAGCGCTCTTCTTCCCCTTGCAGGAGAACGGTCTGTGCCGCAGTCTTATACCATCCGAACGACCATGTAGGCCCTGTCAGCGACATTAGCAACAGGAACACCACGGCATAGATGCCCAGCGACACATGGCTATCATAGACAAAGCGACGGAATCCCTTTGAGGTGCTTACCTTCAAGCGATTCTTCAGCAACTTACGGGACTTGGGCCACCACAGCCAGATGCCTGTCAGCAGAATTAGCGACATCGCTATTGCCGTAATGCCGATGATGACACGGCCAGGCGATAACGTTCCCTGCTGGTGGTTCTCAGGCTTATTGAGCAGCCAACGGTGGAGCGACTTCACCGTATCGAAGAACTCCGTGTACTTCGGATAGCCCAATACGTCACCCGTATAGGGGTTCACAAACAGGTTCTTCTGCCCCATTCCGGCAATGTTGGCCTGTGCAGCCACACCTGGCTCGTCGCTCACTTGGATGAAGGTAATCATCTGCCCATCATCTAATTGCTCCAGCACACGGGCTGCCAACTCCGTATCACTCAGATGCTTCGCGTCGGCAGGAACCTCCATATTATAGAGGTTGCTGTTCAGCATCTGCAGAATCTCTGTTTGGAACACGAGTACAGCACCGGTCAGGCAGACCAGTGAAATCAGGATGCCGAACACGATGCCCAGCCATCTGTGAATAGTAAGGAATGTCTTTCTCATTTCTATCGCCTTGTTTAATTGTTATACCTTTGTCTGCGGAGTTTTTTTTGCACGAAGGCAAAGGCCTCTACCAAGGCCGACTCTTATATGACGTATCAAGGACGGAAAAGTTTAACGCTATGTTAAAAAAAGAGGGTTATTACACCCTCTTTCATATATCAATCCTATCGCTTGTCGGGGATGCCGTAGTCCGGCCAGCGCTCCTGCGGGTAGTAGCCCTTCAGGGTCTTCTTCGACTCAGCGTAGGAGGTTTTGACGAGTGTCATCAGGTCGTTCATCTTCTTTACTTTGGGAGTTAACTCCTCACGCAGACGGTCCACCTCGGCATTGGCTTCTGAAAGCAGTGCCACAGTCTTCTCCATCTGGTCGATTTCGTTGTTAGATACACCACGCTCACCCATTTCTCTCACATGACGGCGCAGACCCTCAATGAGGTTGCGACTCTTCTCAATCTGAATTTCTGTTGTCTTTGACATAATGCTTGTAAATTTCGTTTTTATTGATACTTTTGTATCTTATTTCCACTACAAAATTAACAAAAAAAGGCGATTTTACGAACGCTATATAGCGTCACTTTTTCGATTTTTTAAGTTACAGGAAGGCATTATTTTAACGAATTTTTCGTAATTTTGCCCCCATAATTCCGAAGCATAATAAATGTCTGAATATATGAAAAGAGCAGTATTGATGTCGCTGGTTGTAGTCCTTTGTGTGGGCATGTCGGCCAAGCAAAAACAAGTGGTAACACCGCAGTTACAGTTTGATGTCTCTAAAGGCGAGACACGAGTGATGACAATGCCCGATGGCAGCAAGGTGAACTACACGGCCTACGAGGGTATGTTGTTCGTGACCAATGTAGAAGATTCGGCCTACCAGACCATCAACGTCTATGTGCCTGACGGGGCGACACAGCAGATACCCATCTTCCTGCGTACCTACGTGGGAGGCTATATGGCCTCTGCTGCCAGTAAGCCACAGGCAGGCGATGCTACTGGCCGTGCGCTGAAGGAGGGCTATGTGGTGGCCATCCCAGGTAGTCGTGGACGTAACTCCACCGTTATTGCCGCAAAGACTGATAAGAAGACTGGCATCAAGAAAGGGCAGACCATCTATACTGGTCGTGCGCCTAAGGCCATCCTCGACCTGAAAGCCGCCATCCGCTATCTGCGCCACTTCGACAAGGAGATGCTTGGCGATGCCGAGAAGATCATTACCGACGGAACGAGTGCGGGCGGTGCAATGTCATCGTTGATGGGTGCTACGGGCAACAATCCCGCCTACGAGCCTCTGCTGAAGGCGATGGGTGCTGCCAATGAGCGCGACGATGTGTTTGCCTCAGTCTGCTTCTGTCCCATCACTGACCTCGACCATGCCGACATGGCCTACGAATGGCTCTACAACGGTACGGATTCCCGTCAGCAGGGCAACCCAGACGTTCTGGCTGTCAGCAACGAACTGAAGTCGCAGTTTGCAGCCTACGTCAACGGCCTGCGTCTGAAGACCCCAGACGGCACACTGCTTACGGCAGATAATTACCTCGACTTCATCAAACATGAAATCATCCGTGCGGCACAGATAGCTAAGAATGCTGGCGCCGACATCCCCGACAGCATCGGTTTTGTGTTCAATCAGGAAGCAGGATTCGGCGCTCCCCCAGTAAATGGTGGCATGACGGGTGGCATGAAACCACAGGGTAACAAGAAACCTGATGGAGGAATGCCTCCGATGATGATGCCTCGCGGTGGAAGCAAGAAGGCTGGTGAATACATCATCGACCTCGACATGCAGAAGTATCTGAACTATGTTGTTTCCACTCAGCCGCTGAAGACCGCTCCTGCATTCGATACCAAGGGCGTCTGCGAGCAGAATGCCTCTGGTGAGAATGAGGAATTTGGCGACCAGACGGGCAGTAGCGTGAATTTCACGGAATATGGTGCTGCGAAGAACGGTACCATGCTAACAGACGCAATCCGTGAAAACGTGCGCCTACTCAATCCAATGTATTTCATCGGCGAGGAAGAGACCGATGTGGCTCCCCACTGGTATATCCGTCATGGTGCCCGCGACCGCGACACCTCGTTCCCCATTCCCTTGAACCTCGCCCTGAAACTTCAGAATGCAGGCAAGGACGTAAACTACCTGCTGGCATGGAACCGTCCGCACAGTGGCGACTATGCCCTCGACGAACTCTTCCAATGGATTCGTGACATCACCTCGCCAGGAAACAACTAATGCTCATTCCATCATCGGTCACCCTGTTGAGAGTCCAGACCCGCAGAACAGGTGGAACCTGAGAAAGTTTCGTATAACGAATATGGCGATAAAGCAGAGTGATAACTCCTCTATATTCTCAAAGCCCCGACCTGCAATGCAAGCCGGGGCTTCTTGAATATATATGGTATGGCAAACAGTTATGCCACAAAGTGCTTGATGTTGCGGGCGGACGTCACATTAGCATCGTAGATAACCGTCACTTCACGAGTACGGGGATTCCACTTGGCATCCATCACGCCCTTCATATTCTCAACCTTAGCAACAACCTTCTTATGAGAGTCATGGCGGCTCACCTTGAAGGTGCAGGTCTTCATGTCAGGACGATAGGTATTCCTCTTGTGGGCATCGAAGTGGGTGGCCTTTTTATCCACCTTGTCGAAGTGCGACTCTTTCTTGCCATAGTTCACTGCAACGACCTTGTCCTTCTTGTCGTTGTGATTCTTATTACCGGCCATTGCTGGCATTGCTGTTGTGATGACCATCATCATCATGGCTGCGATCACCTTATTCATTGTCTTCATAATCTTCTTCTTCTTAAATGTTCAACTTTTGTTCTGTGACCAGACTCCTATGTTCTGATTCACGCTGCAAAGTACGGCATTTTTCGTGGCATTTCAAAAGGAATTATCCTAAAGTGACAAGGTGCTTTCCCCATTCTTGCATAGGGAAATGCCCCAGACAAGACTTTTTGAGGTCTCGTCTGAGGCATTCATGTATCAGCGAATAAAGAACAAATCGTATTCCACCTGCCTTCGGAATTTGATGGACGGGATTTGTTTCCCATGCCAGCGACAGAAGGCAATGTAGTCATTGTAGATGTTCCTGTCACCATGCTCTATTTTTCGCAATAGTCGGCTCTTTGGACGTTTCGATGTTCCGAGGATTGCATATGGGCCGACATTGTAGGCCAGCACTGAAAGCAATAGCGCATCCTTGCCATAGCCACGGAACAGGTAGAGGTTGCGCATCAGGTCGAGCCGAAGCAGCAAGTCACCCTGTTTCTTGGTGAGCGTTTTCGCTGAATATCTTTCGCCTTTCTGGACTTGGTGACCATAACCTACATACGCCTTCATGTTGTGCCAACCCTCGAAGTGTTTGATACAGGCGACGGCCATTTCAAATTGCTTCTCTGTGTATGGCAGATTCCTTGGTGTCGCCCTTGCCAGATCCACCGAGCAAAGGCAAAGAAAGGCAATCAGTCTAATCCTCATTCTCATTCTTCTTGTTCTCGTTGTTGAAGTTGAACGTCAGCGTTTGGCTGTTGCCGTTGGAGTCCTCGATTACTACGATGAACTTATGGGCATCGGTACTGGCCGAGGTGTAGTAAAGCCGGAAGGTCTCGTTCTCCAACAGATAGCGATCATTAGGCTGGAGAATGGTGCCGTTTTCCATACGAAGCGAACCAGTGCCGTCGTAGAGGAACCAGCGGATGGTGTAAAGGGTATTCTTATAGTCGCCCTCCTTCACCAGATGGCAGCGGATTTCAACCGTCTGACCGCGCAGCACCTTCGTCGGCACGGGCATCACCTCCACCTCAAAAGGATAGTTCGTCTGAATATCCAGGTCATCCTCACAGGAAGAGAACCCAACCAGTGCAGCCATCATCGTGGCGCATATCATCACTTTCTTCAAAATCGTCTTCATAATTTCAATGTCGTTTTATTGGTTTGTTGCTTGTTGTTCGTTATTTGTTGTTGCAAGTACTCGTTCACGTCCTTGCTGGGACGGAACACTACCGAGAAGTCCTTCACCTTGTCACCGTACCGTCTGTAGAGTGCCTGTAGGCAGAGTTTGCCCGCTTCGTCGTTGTCGAGCCAGCACTTGATAAGGTCATAGCCGTCGAGATGCTTGTATGCCTTTTCCCTGTTGGCAACAGAATTGAGCACCAGATTATCCTCCGTCTTGCCGTAGCCGAGCGTCAGACCCGAAAGGAAGTCCACGAATCCCTCATAGACATTCACCGTTGTTGAGCCGTGTCTGATGAGCGACACGGCCTTTGGTGGGATGCTGCCCTTGAAAAACTTATTGCGTATCTCGTAGCCACCATCCTCATTGGGGAAGCCAACGGCGAAATAGTTCTTGTCGTGCAGCCTGTAATGAATCTCCACGCAGTTTGTTGTTGTAATGGCCGAGGGTATGCCCCTTTCCCGAAGGTAGCCAAACAAAGCAGGATGGCTTAACGGCTTTACCTCCACGTCGGTGAATTGTGGCACCGTTGGTTCAGGCTCATACTTCGGAGGTGCAGACCGCTCCACTGGATTGTTCGTCACCTCACCGATATAACGTGCCTGTGCCATGAAGTCGTTGGAGTTAATCATCAGCCCGGCAAGGGTAAAGATGTCACCGCCCATCCCTGCCCCGAAGTCATTCCAGATGTTCTTCTCCGTATTCACGCAGAATGATGGTGTACTGTCTGAGCGGTAAGGTGCATGGAACCAGACTTCTTTTCCCCGCTTCTTCGTTGACTTCAGTCCCAGCTTATGCAGGAAGTCAGTGAGGGGCATGTCTCTGATTTCTTCGATACTCATATCGTTGCCTCAGTTGATTATCAGTTTCAGCCCCACGCCGTACTGCGTATGGAAATGTCCCGTGTCATTGCCCCAAAGGCAGCGTTCACGCACATTTCCCGTCAGTGCCAGACGGTCTGACAGATACACCTCGACGTTCAACGTCAAGGCACCGCCATAGACAAAAGCGTCCCTGTCTTGTAGTGTGGCACCGTCATCCAACAGCGTCTTACCCCAATTCACACTCTCGTAGCCAGCCAGTGCCGAGGCACCGCCATAGACGAACAGCGTCTTACTGCCATCCGTGAGCAGCTTCTGATAGTAGCCGCCCTCTGCCGTGAACTGAGCGACGGGAATGGTCGTTTCCGCATAGCCGTAGTCACGCTGCAGATATTCACCGCCGAATACCCATTTGCAGCCGTTCTTCGTATAGGTGGAAAGAGCCACACCGCCACAAAATGCTGCATTCAGCGGCTTGCCGTCCACGAATCCACCGTTTATCTCAATGCCCTGCATCTTAGGCAGGCACCGCTGTGCGGAGGCTTGCCCCATAGTCAGGGCAAGCACTCCAATCATCAATAGTTTCTTCATTTGTTCCTTTTTTGTTCCGATTCTACTTCACTTTCAGTTCTGAAATCAACTTCGCACGTACCAGATCCGAGTTCTCAATCAAGAACTGCTGGTGTCGCCCGCCGTTCTTCTCTGCCAGTTCCACCACCAGACACTTGTCATCAGGCAGCGTGAACTTATCCATCGTCCACACCGTGCGTTCTGCACTGTTGCCGTCAATGTTCAGCACGAAGTTCTGTGTGCGCAGGGGCTGGATCACCTGCTCCTGAATGGCCGTGCGCTTCACCACCTTCTTGTCCACAATCTTCCAGACGATGTAGTCCACGTCGAACGGCACGTTGCTGGAGTTCTTGATCTCCGTGTGGAAGTACAGTAAGCCGTTGTGCGTATAGATGCCCTTCAGCAGAAAGCGGATGCCGAAGCCCTGGCTGCCGATGTGCTTCACGATGCGCTCGTTCTGTTTCCAGATGCTCTT
>JAFTGB010000034.1 GCA_017458125.1 Prevotella sp. | reverse complement strand
TGCTGACAAAGATGTAACTTTGCATTGGATTTGAAAGAATGCTGTCCTCAATGTCACCGTTTTCGTGGGACATTCGGGGACAGTTACTTTGAAAATTTGGTAGGTTCAGAGGCTCGTCGTACCTTTGCCGACGATTCGATTTGACAATAATAACAACAAAATAAAAATAGAACAAAATGATTGAAATAGTTAACATTGAGAAAACGGCTTACGATAAGTTCGTAGGACAGTTTGAAGGCTTCGTCAAGAAGATGACGGAGATGGGCAATCGTGGCACTAACAAGTGCCTGGGTGACTGGCTTGATAATGATGAAGTATGCCGAATCCTAAAGATCAGCAAGAGAACCTTGCAGACTTTACGGGACAATGGTACGCTGGCATATTCGCAGATAAGCCACAAGACCTATTACAAGCAAGAGGACGTGCAGAGCGTTATTGACATTGTCAAGGACAGGAAAAAAGACGCTGCTTGGCGTAAGCCTCGCAAGAAGTCTGAGTCCAAAGATAAGAAGAGTGTGTAACAAATAGATTGAGTATGGATTTACGGAACAACGTGAATGAATTGATTACATTGAGGACTAATGGCGTAGAGGATGCCATGAAGTCGATGAAGGACATTGAGAGCCTGTTTGACAAGGTGACGAGCAATTATCGTCCCTTGCTGAATGGTGAGCGGTATCTGTCAGACGTGGAGGTGTCGCATCGGTTGAAAGTGAGCCGACGCACCTTGCAGGACTATCGGGACAACGGTACTCTTCCTTATTTCAAGTTGGGTGGCAAAGTGCTGTATCGTGAGAGTGACTTGGAGGCGCTGCTGCAAAGGTGTTATCATCCTGTTATCAGTAAAGCGGTATCTCAGAAGTTCGCCCTTTAGAAAGATTGCCCCTCCAAAAAGAGAAACAGAAGAAAGGCGGATGTTCTGGCTATCGTCAGGCATCCGTCTTTCTTCTGTTTGTATGGGTAGAGTCCGTCGCTTATTGATTGAGTGACCGCTGGCTAAAGTCTATGTCATCCACAATGATGCAGATGTGCTCGTATGGACTGCGCTCGTATGCTTTATTGGTCATGTACTTGCGGAATATCTGGGCATTACGGCTTGGAAGTTTGTAGGTCAGGTAGAGTATCAAGTCCAGATTATATACTTCAATCGTCCAGCCTTTGCTTTCCTGTTTTGGGAAAGTTATCCTGTTTGCCGTCTCATGCTCATATAATTCACTTTTCTTGTAGATGGAGCGGATTGTACGATAGATCAAAGCCTCTGGAAGTCCGAACATGTCCGCTATTTCTTCCGTTGTCATCCACACGTCTTTCTGTGGCATGTTTACCTGACCGCCATCGGTCATTCTGATGATTCCTCTTTCCATAGTCATGCTGTTTTGATGTTACTGAATGACTGGTTGAGTTTATTGCCCAGCATGGTCAGGTCATTGTCTAACTTCTGTGTGGTGATGCGGGCGTAAATCTGTGTCGTGACGATATTGGTATGTCCCAATACTCGGCTCACGCTCTCGATGGGCATCCCATTGGTTAAAGCCATGGTAGCAAACCCATGCCTTGCGCAGTGAGCGGAAATGGGCTTATCAATACCACACTCCTTCATTACAGGCTTCAACTTCTTGCAGACACTCCAGTAGTTGACCTCACCAAAGACTGACTTGGGATTGTCTTTTGGAAAGTTCTTGTAGCGGTCAATAATTTGAAGAGGAACATCCAGCAACTTCACCTGATAGGGTATGCCCGTCTTATGACGCTTACCCACTATCCACTTGTCACCGTTGACCTCTACGATGTTGTCCGTTGTCAGTTCCTTCAAGTCCACGAACGACAGGGCGGTGAAATTCATGAACACAAAGAGGTCGCGGATGAAGGCAAGATTGGCATCCTCAAACTCATGTGTCATCACCGTCCTCAACTCGTCCTCTGTCAGAAACGTGCGCTCCTTGCACTTGGGACTGATGTGGAACTGAGCAAACACGTTGCGCTGTATCTTTCCGTTGTCATGGGCACGGCCTACGACTCCTTTCAAATGCATACATGCCAGCCAGATGGTAGAATTGGCCAGACCTCGGTCGTTGCTGAGATATACGGCAAACTCCTTGATGAAGTCGGGGGTAAGTTCCTGCATGGAAATGTCTGTACGCCTATGACAAGCCTGTAGGAAACTTGCCACATAGTTCCTCGACCTCACCTGTATCTTGTAGGTTCCCGATGCACGGTCTTTGTCAACACGCTTCTTCAGAGTAGCCAAGTCCTTGTCGAAGGCTCCCAGCAATGTCTCATACTCGCTGCCCAAACCCTGATAGGCATTACGTACCATTTCAGCCGTTACGAAAGCCTCGCGGTCAGACAGGTGTTGATAGTGCTTGATGATCTGCGCCTTGATGTTGTCGAGGTCGCGGTTTATCTGCAACGCTTCCTTGCTACGGCCTTTGGCACAGTTACCCTTCACATCCCACATCGTGAGTGGGATGCTCATCTTGCAACTGAACTGCGACTGAGTTCCGTTGATTGTCACACGTCCCATAATCGGGACAATTCCATTTTTCTCCTTGCCCTTGTTGGCATAGAAGAGGATGTTAAAAGTTGATCTGCTCATAATTCTTTCCCTTTTTTAATTTCGGCTGCAAAGATAATACCAATTTGGAAATTGCTTTTTTTGCAAATCAGTGCAGATCATGTCATCGAAAACCATTCGGTTTGGAACTCGTCATTTTTCTTTTTTTATTCTCTTGGATTTATGAAAGATTAACTCTCTGACATGGGTATTGCGGGTTACGAATTAGAGACCTAACTCTTTCATCGAACCGCATAATTTTGCATAGTGCCAACTTTCAAAGTTTCCTCGTTTTTCCCTGAATTGCCTTTATTTATAGGGCAAATTGCGTGATTTCTCCAAAAATGCTTCCGTATGTCAGCATTATTTCTTAATTTTGCCGCCGATTCAGACACTTATTATTCACATTATTAATAATAATTACATTTATGAAGAAGATTTTTGTACTCGTGATGGCCGTGTGTGCCATTAGCTTCACTTCGTGTGGCAACAAGAACGCCCAGCAGGCCGAGGCCGCTGATGCCGAGACCGAGATGGTGGCAGGCGATGTTGATCTGGAGAACGCCACGGCCGACCTGGCCGCACAGCTGGAGGCTGGCGACGTGAACAAGCTTCAGGAGGCCATCGAGGCCGCAAAGGCCAAGGTAGCCGAGCTGCTGCAGCAGAACCCCGAGCTGGCACAGCAGTACCTGACCAAGGTGCAGGACTTCCTGAAGGAGAACACCGAGAAGATCAAGGCCGTGGTAGGCGACAACGCCGTGGTGCAGACCGCCGTGTCGACGCTCGTCGAGACTCCCGCCGAGAGCATCATCAGCAACCTGCAGCAGACGCTGGGCACGGTCGAACAGGCCGCTCAGGACAAGGCCAACGAGGCTGCCCAGGCTGCCCAGGACAAGGCCAACGAGGTGAAGGAAGCCGCCGAGCAGAAGGTGGACGAGGCCAAGCAGAAGGCTGCCGAGAAGGCCAACGAGAAGGTGAACGAGGCTGCCGACAAGCTGCTGAAGGGCACCGGCCTGAAGTAATTTTTGCTGAACAAAACGGGGCATTCGTTGAACGGATTTGCCCCGTTTTTTCATTCTGATTACCTTTGCAATGAATTGTTCAACCCCCGTAAAAAGAAAGGAATGATGATGAAGAAGGTAATAATCTATGCGATGCTCCTTGCATCGGCCGCCCTCACGCTGCAGGGCTGCACAGCCGACAATGATGATGACTACTCTACGCCCGGCTGGGGCAACCAGCAGCCGACGGCGGGCAATACGACGGGCTCGGGGGCTACAGGCGACACCAGCGACGTGGCTACGTTCGACATTGCGCTCAACGAGAGCTCGCTCACCGAGACTGAGACCATCCCCACCGACGACAACGACTACGTGGAGAACTCGTCGTTCGCCCAGACCGTGGCCATCACGCTGAGCGACGGCGGTGCCACCTATACCGACCTGCCCGACGGCGTGACCGTGAGCACTGAGGGTGGCGACGTGATTGTCAACTCGACCGTGGGCTCCGTGGCCTACGAGGTAAGCGGAGCCACCAGCGACGGTTCGCTCAAGATATACAGCGACAAGAAGCTGAAGCTGGTGCTGAACGGCGTGAGCATCACCAACCCCACGGGCGCAGCCATCAACGTCCAGAGCAAGAAGCGCGTCTTCGTAGTGCTGGCCGACGGTTCGAACAACAACCTGACCGACGGCACAACCTACACCGACACCACCGATGGCGAGGATATGAAGGCCTGCCTCTTCAGCGAGGGACAGCTCATCTTCAGCGGCAAGGGCAAGCTCAACGTCTACGCCAACTGCAAGGCGGGCATCCGCAGCGATGACTACGTGGTCATTCGTCCGGGCACCAACATCTACGTGAAGGCCACGGCAGGCAACGGCATCAAGGGCAACGATGCCCTGAGCATCTACGGCGGCGTGGTCAACGTTGAGGTGTCGGCCACCTCGGCCAAGGCCCTCTCTACCGACGGCCACGCACTCATCAGCGGCGGGCGCACCACGGCCATCGTGACGGGCGGGGCCACCTACGACACCGACGAGAAGGACGTGGTGGGCTCGGCAGGACTGAAGGCCGACTCTACCTTCACCATGACGGGCGGCGAGCTCTACGTGAAGAACACCGGCAAGGGCGGCAAGGGCATCAGCGTCGACATGCAGGCCAGCATCGAGGGCGGCACCGTGGGCATCATCACCACGGGCAGCACCTACAGCTACTCGGGCAAGCTCGACTCGAAGGCCAAGGGCATGAAGACCGACGGCGACCTGACCATCGGCGGCGGCACGGTAAGGGTGCGCGCCACGGGTGGTGAAGGCAGCGAGGGCATCGAGAGCAAGGGCGTCATCAGCATCAGCGGAGGCAACGTGCAGGCCTACGCCTACGACGATGCCGTCAACTCGGCCAGTCACCTATATATAAAAGGTGGAACAATCTACGCCTGTAGTACGGGCAACGATGGCCTCGACTCAAATGGCAACCTGTACATTCAGGGCGGCAACACCGTGGCCTACGGCACGCGGTCGCCCGAATGTGGCATCGATGCCAACGAAGAGGGTGGCTACACCGTCTACCTGACTGGCGGCAGCCTGTTTGCCATTGGCGGTGGCAACTCTGTGCCCACCAACAGCAGCTCTACACAGGGCTACGTCTCGACCACGGGCAGCATTGCGGCTGGCACCACAGCCACCCTGAGCAGCGGCTCTACCACGCTCGCCACGTTCAGCCTGCCCGCCAGCTACAGCAGCGGCAGCATCATTGCCACAGCCGAGGGTATGACACCGGCGGGCAGCTACACGCTCGCCATCGGCTCGTCGCAGACCACGCTCACGGCCTCGCAATACGGCTCATCGGGCATGGGCGGTGGCGGATTCCGTAATCATTTCTGAACAAATAGCAGCATGAAAAAAACATTATTTAGTATCCTGGCCCTTGCGGCATTCACCCTCCCTATCGGCGCCATCGACAACAACACGGTCGAGGTGGTCTACAACGGTACCACAGCTACCATCACGGTGGCCCCTAACATCAGCAGCTACGTCACCGTGCAGAGTGGCACATCGTCGCACGTAAAGCTGGTGCAGGACGCCAGCTTTGCCGGTGTCGACAAGACCGTCGACAACGAGGATGGCGAGATAATCTACGTGCTCTCGGGCACCTCGACCGACGGCGAGTTCTATATGGAAGGCGCATTCAAGGCCACCGTAGAGCTGAGCGGTCTCACGCTCACCAACCCCGGCGGCCCTGCCCTCAACATTCAAGACGGCAAGCGCATCAGCCTGAGTGCCAAGAAGGGCACCACCAGCACGCTGACCGACGGGGCCAACGAGGCCTACAACGGCTGCATACACATCAAGGGCCACACCAAGCTGAAGGGAAAGGGCACGCTGAACGTCGCGGGCCGCTCTAAGCACGGCATCTACAGCAAGGAGTATCTGGAGGTGAAGAACCTTACGCTCAACATCACGGCAGCCGAGAAGGACGGCCTGCACTGCAAGGAGTACTTCCTGATGGAGAGCGGCACGGTGAGCATCACCGGTGCGCAGGACGATGCCATACAGGTGGAGCTCGGCGGCACCACCTCGACGGGCACCACCACCAACCATGAGGACGAAGACTCTGGCAACTTCTATATGACGGGCGGCACGCTCACCCTGACGGGCTATCAGGGCCAGGCCATCAAGGCCGATGGTACCATCACCTATAGTGGCGGCAAGCAGAACTTCGACACTGCCAACACGAAGATCTATGCCGACGTGCAGTCCTCCACCTTCCACCTTTCGCCCGCCGCCACGGCCTTCTACGACCTGCAGGGCCGCAAGACCACCGAAAGCCAGGCCGCCAAGGGGCTCTACATCATGAAGGCCCAGGACGGCAAGACCATCAAACGAATGAAGTAACCCCCCCAGGCAATGAAGTTCCTGCGCAGTCAAAGCAAGCAAGAAACGCTGGTCTACCTGGTGCTGTGGGGCGCCCTGTTTGCAGCCCCCGTCGTCAGCATCTACATCCACCACGCCGAGACCAGCAGCCCGTTCTTCCCCTGGCACGAGCTGCTGGCGGTGTGGCGGCAGATGGCCGTGCTGCTCGTGCTCTTCCTGCTGCACAACTACCTGCTGGCGCCGCTCATCGTCTACCGGCAGCGGCGCCTGCCCTACTTCTCGGCCATCGCCGTGCTGGTGGGCTGCTTCTTTGTGGCCCAGTGCATAGACAGCCCCGACAGGCAGCCACACGACCGTCCGCACCACGAGTTTGCCGAGCACGAGCCGCCGCCCCCGATGCCCGTTGGCCAGCACGACATCGTGGCCACCCTCATCCTCGTGCTGATGCTGGGCATGAACCTGGGTGTGAAGCTCTACTTCAAGCAGCGCAAGGACGAGCAGCGGCTGGCCCTGCTCGAGAAGGAGAACCTGGAGCAGCAGCTGCAATACCTGCGCTACCAGATTAATCCCCACTTCCTGATGAACACGCTCAACAACATTCACGCCCTGGTCGACATCGATGCCGAGCAGGCCAAGGCCACCATCGTCGAGCTGTCGAAAATCATGCGCTTCGCCCTCTACGAAGGCTCGAAGCAGCGTGTGCCGCTGAGCCGCGACATAGCCTTCCTGCAGAGCTACATACAGCTGATGCGCCTGCGCTACACCGACCGTGTAGCCATCACGGTCTGCATTCCTGCCGACCTGCCCCCGTGCGAGATTCCCCCCATGATGTTCATCACCTTCGTCGAAAACGCCTTCAAGCACGGCATCAGCTATCAGCAACCGTCGTTCATCGACATCAGCCTGAAGGCCCAGGGGCGCCAGCTCGTCTTCGCCTGTCGCAACAGCAAGGCCCCCCAATCTGCACCTTCACGACAAGAAGGTGGCGTAGGCCTGCAGAACGTGCAGCGACGCTTGCAGCTCATCTACGCCACCCGCTACGCCCTCCACATCGACGATGCCGCCGACACTTACCACGTGCGCCTTGCTATTCCCCTAAACAATTAGACCGGTATATTTGGCTATCAGCTCAGCCGGTAGCCCGTCGGCCTTCATCTTTTTGGCCAGTTCTGTTCTCTCTTTAGCACGGCCTTTCTCCAAGCCTTCGGCCATGCCTTTCTCAATACCTCTCTCCAATCCCACGCGGTTATACTTACCGTCGTCACGGCTTTTGTTTCCCTCGCTCTCCAACAGGCGCTGAATCTTTTCCAAACTTTTCCCGACTATTCTTCTTCCTGAGGACGAAAATGTGCCAAATGTGCTATGTGCAATCAAGTCAAAAATAATCGACCGCTGAATTAGGACGTAACTAACCCTCCATTACAACTCAATTAGCCCTCCGTTGAAGTCCAACCGACCGTGCGTTGCGAAACTATTGTGCGGGTATTGCGAACGAGTTGAATGGAGGCTCCGAACAAGTGGAGCCTATAATGGGAACAAGTAGTGCGGAGCCTCCGCACTACTTGTTTCAAAATGTGTAACGGTTTTTGAAACTTTTCCCGACTCATTTGTCATTTATCACCCATTTATCACTATGCAACTTGCTGATAATCAGTGGCGAGTGATAAATGACGAATGAAATGGCGGTTTTGAAAATTTGGGAGGAGTGGTATGCTATCTACTTCACCCTTGCCACCTTCCACTGGTCGATGGTGCGGCGATCCTCGCTGATGTTCAGGCCGACGGCCCAGACGGGACGCTGGTCGGCGGCAAAGCGAACGGCATAGTCTTTCGTGATGATCTGGTCGGTGGCCTCCTCTGCCGTCTTGCCGTACTTTAGCTCTATGATGTAGATGGCATCGGGCACCTTCAGGACGATGTCCATACGCCCGTCAGAGGTCTGATCCTCGGCGCTTATATCGGCACCTACGGCCATCAGCGCAGCATAGATCAAGGACTGGTAGAGCTGCTCGTTTTGATTCTTATCGGTGATGCTGTAGGGTATGCCGGCATACCAGCGGCGTATCACCTCAATGAACTCTTCGAAGGTCTTCTCCTTAAACCGCAGGGCATTGAAAGCAATGCCCAGCGTGTCGCCACTGCCAACGTATTCTTCCATATAATATTGATAGAGGCAATAGGCGAACCCTTCGCGTACCTCCTCGTTGGGGAATCCTAACTTCCACTCGTCTTTCCACATATCGTACTCCTTCAGCGTCAGGTAGCCACTCTGGAAGAGCGCGGGAATTGGGTCGGTGATGCGTTCGGTAGGGGCGTCGAAGCGAGCCAGCTTCGCCGTGAAGCCCTCCAAGTCGGTGATGCTGATGTTCGTGCGAGTGCGCAAGATGTTTATCAGCGATGTAGGTGTGCCGGTAGAGAACCAAAAGTTCCTGATGATGCCCATGGCAAAGGCGTTGACCAGGCTCCACGGGCAGTAGATGTCGGTGAGATTCTCACTGAAGTGGTAGCCGTCGTACCAATATTTCAGCGCTGCAACCATAGAGTCGTAGTCGTAGCGCTTTCCATAGCGCTGGCCAATCTTGTCCATCTTCTCTGCCAGCAGCTCAATGTCGGGCTTCAGCTGCGTGAGCAGTTCCTCCTCGCTAATGCCACAGATGGCCTCGTAAACGGGGTCGAACGTGAGCTGTTGCAGGTTGTTCAGCTCGCTGAACACCGAGAGCTGCGAGAACTTCGAGATACCCGTCAGGAACACGAATCGCAGGTAATTCGCCTGAGCCTTCAGGGGCGAGAACAGGTTACGCACGCGGTTGCGTATATAATCCTGCAGCTCAGGGTCGTTCATACTGTCGAGCATAGGCGCGTCGTACTCATCAATGAGGATGACCACCTTCTCGCCTGTCTGTTCGTGGGCAGCCTTGATAAGACGTGACAGACGTGTGTCGTAATTCGTTGGATCTTTAGGCTTGGTGATGCCGTATTTTTCTTCCTGCTGTTCCAGAACGAAATTGATAGTGGGATGCACTCGCTCCTTCTCGTAGTACTTGCCGTTGCTGAGGTCAAGGCGTATGACGGGATACTTCTTCCATTCCTTCTCCTTATCATATATATACAATCCCTCGAACAGCTCTTTTCTGCCCTCGAAGTAGCAGCGCAGTGTGTCCACCAGCAGCGACTTGCCGAAGCGGCGCGGGCGACTGAGGAAGAAATACTTTGCTTCCGTTGTCACCATCTTCCATATATACTCCGTCTTGTCAATGTAGACGGCACCGCGCTCGCGAATCCAGTCAAATTCCTGCACGCCAACGGCGTAGCCACGTCTTTTTGTCTCTTCCTGTGCCATAGGTCAATGATATTTTGTGGCAAAGATACACATTCTTTTCCATTTAACCAAAGATTTGCGGGCTTCAAACGCTTTTTTCGGCAGAAAAAGTGTACCTTTGCAGCCAAAAAAGATGGTAGACGAGATGATGAAAGTGACTATCGAGGAGCGGGTGCTCCACTTTAAGCAGCCGGCGGGAACGTCGCGCGGAGTGTATACAGAACGCCGTTCGTGGTTCGTCACGGTGCACGATGGCGAGCGGCGCGGGGTAGGGGAGTGCGCCCCGCTGCCCGACCTGAGCTGCGACGCACTGCCTAACTACGAGGTGGTGCTGCGCGGCTTCTGCGACGAGCTGGAGCGGACGGGGCAGATACCCTACGAGGCGATGCGCGACTATCCCTCCATGCTCTTCGGTGTGGAAACGGCGGTAGCAAACTCTCACCTCTCACCTCTCACCTCTC
>JAFTGB010000005.1 GCA_017458125.1 Prevotella sp. | reverse complement strand
TTTGTGATTGTTTGTCTGCATAATATGCCTCCTTTATCTTTATTGCTTTTTCTATTTCATTTAGTGGCGTCTTTTGGGTTTTCTTTTGGAAACCGTTGAAAAGTACCACAATCTCGCCTTCGTCGAAGATGAAGAACACACGATAGATGTTTCCACCGTACTCGGTTCGTAATTCATAGATACCATCACGTACCAGTTTGACGAACTTCTTAGGCAGTCGATCCTGGGACTTCAGCAACAGGAGGCCGTATTGTATTTTCTCCTGTTCCTTTTCTTTCAAGGTCTCCATAAAGGCCTCAAAATAGCCGCCGTATGTTCTTATCTTGCGTTTCATGGGTGCAAAGATAGTAAAAGTTGTCGGATTGTGCAACTTTTTAAAAGGATTTCTCAACAATAAAATGAAAAAGGAGCACCCGAAAGATTCGGATACTCCTTTGATATAGATCGGATAGGGGATTACTCTTCCCAATTCTCCTGCGTCTGCTGACGTAGGTCTTGTAGCGCAGTTGGGCTATCTTCTGGGCCTCGGCGAAGAGCTCCTCGGCCAGAGCGGGATTGTAGCGCCACAGGTGCCAGTAACCGCACTCGACAGTCTGGTACCCTCCACGAGACACTCGATAGTCTCGCGGCACCTCCCTTCTCCTCGGCCTGGCTCTTACCCATACCGCCCTTGGCCTTCAAGCCGTGGTTCCACCGGTGTTAGAGTAAACCTCAACGTGAGTTCGACGTAAGCCTTATGCAATAAGCCTGCTTTTATCAATGATTTCTATATTCATTTCGGGTTTCTTTGGCAGCAGGTTGTAGGCAATAAGCTCGGCGAACAGGTTGGTGGCAAAGTTCTCGATGGAGCGGTGTCTGGTATGTTCAATCTGGCATACCAAAGAGGTCCTGACTGATGTATCCCCTGTCGGTAAAGAGTTTTCCGAAGAGTTTCTCCGTGAACCTGCTGTCCTTCAGCGGTGCCCTGTCATCCTGAATAATAATTTCATCAGCGATGCAATCAAAAAGAATCAGTGGCGGTGGTAAAAAGGATTGGCAGCGGTGGTAAATTTTATGGCTGACGGTTCTGAATTTGATTGGCCGATTTGGTAAAACGGGGCATACTTTTTACCACTGCGGGGCATAAAATTTGGTGCCGTCGGACATAAAATTTCAAGCCATTGAAAATCAGCAGCATACAAAGGTGTGAAAACGGTGGGGAAGAGGGGGCGTGTTTGCCGACGCCTACTCGGTGTAGAAACGGATGAGGCGTAGCAGGGCCTGCTGGCAGACGGGGCAGAAGTCGGGGTGCTCGTTGGTGCGCATGCGGCAGTCGTGGCTGGCTCGCCAAACGCCTTTCGAGAGGTAGCCTCCGCCCTCGATGAGTGAGGCTTTGCCTTGGTCTATGAGGTCCTGCCACTTGGCCGGCCGTGTGGTGCGGGTGGTGAGGTTGGGCTCCCAGGGTTCGGTGTCGGCAAAGTACATGGGGTCTTCGTCGCCGTAGGGGTACTCGTCGCCCAGTCCTCCGAAGGAGTGTCCGAACTCGTGGACGACGACGGGGCGGAAGTGGGTGCCGCGGGTGTAGGTGAGGTTGTAGGAGTTGTAGATGCCTCCCCCGCCGTAGTGTGCGGTGTTGGCCAGTATGATGATGTGCTCGTAGGGCGTGCAGGCCAGCACGTCGTGCAGCTGCTTGAGGTGCAATGTGGTGAGGTAGCGGCGGCTGTAGAAGGTGTCGAAGTGGGAGTCGAGGGCTGTGTCAAGCCAGATGCCTTCGGCTGGCTGGCTGACGTCGGTGTCACGGGAGGGTGAGAGCAGGGCGACGATGTTGAAACGGTCGCGCATGGAGCGGAACGGCTCGTGCTCGAAGAGCGACTCCATGGCCTCGCGGCAGTGGCTGAGGAACTGTGGCATCTGCTGTTGCGTGTAGCCCTCGGCGACGTATGCGATGTGTATGCAGCGTGTGGTGTCGGCGGCCTGTTGCAGGGTGACGTAGGGTGTCTGCTGGCGGAGCCGTCGGATGAGTATGTCGTTCGGGTCTACGTCGTGCTGCAGGGTGGCGGTGACGCGGTCGTGGAAGTCGCGCAGCTCTATGCTGACGCGTACGGGCCGCTTGGGGTAGGGTATGAGAAACACGTTCTCGAAGGACTTGCTGACACGTTTGGCTTCGGCCGTGTAGAGCCACTCCTGGAAGAGGGTAGAGAAGGAGTGACGGTAGATGACGGCATGACTGTCCCTGTCGGTGACGGTGATGCTGCCGTTGCCCTTCAGCGGAAGTTCCGACAGGTGGTGGCGCCGGCCGTACCAGCGTGGCGAGAGGCTTAGTTCGTCGACATAGATATGCTGGGCTGCCGTGTCGCCGGCGAAGATGTAGTCGATGCGCAGTGTGGAGTCGCAGAAGTATTGACTGTAGTCTTGGCTCTGGGCAGTGAGTGCGCAGAGGCAGGCCATGATGGTGATGAGTTGTCTCATAACAGGTCGGGAAGTAGTTGTTGGGTGTAGGGGCGTGTCCAGTCGTGCAGGTGGTGACGCTCGTCGCCGTACTGGAGCACGTCAAGGTCGACGGTGACGCTGCCGGGGCGTCGGCCCGTCAGGGCTTCGGCTTGTTTCAGCCGTGCCACCAGGTCGTTGAGCGGCAGGTCGGTGGTGCCTGTGGCCAGCCGGTTCAGGTAGTAGCATGCGCTGCCTTTGACGTCCGGCGTCCATAGGCGTCGGCTGAACCTGACGTCGGAGAGCAGGGTGGTGAGGCGTTGCGAGGCCCACTGTACGTGGGGCTGCTGCCGGTTGTTGGAGCCTATGGCTATGATGACTCTCATGGCTACTTGCGTTCGGTCAGTATGCCGTGGCGGTAAGCATAGAGCAGTTGTCGCAGGTCTTCCACCTGCGTGCGCAGTTCGGCACCCTTGTCGGTGTCGGCAACACGCATGCGGTGGCTGGACAGCTCGACGAGCTGGGTGGTCGACTTGATGTCGATGCCGCGCTGTATGGCGTCGCGGGCGCTGGTGAACGGCTCGTGCTGCACGAGCTGGAACCCGCGGCTGTGGTAGACCAGGGTGTATCCGGCAATGCCCGTCTCGGTGTGGTAGGCTTCGCTGAATCCGCCGTCGATGACCATCAGCTTGCCGTTGGCCTTGATGGGGTTCTCGCCTTTGGCCACATGTACGGGCACGTGGCCGTTGATGATGTGGCGGTTGTCGCCCTTCACGCCGAAGGCGTCGAGTATACGGTCGCAGACGGCCTCGTTGTCGCGCAGCTGGAAGTAGTAGCCTTTCTCCTCCTTGTAGGTAGACTTGTCGGTGAGCAGGTAGCGTTCGAAGGTGGCCATCTTCGACTTGTCGAACAGGGGTGAGTCCTTGCCGCACCAGAGGTAGAGGAAGTAGTCGCGGGCGTAGGAGCGCAGTTCGGCGTCGGTGTCCGTCTGGAATGCGGCGCGTATCATCATGCCTATCTTGTGCATCAGCTCCATTCCGCTGTACTTCTCGCCTTTGTATAGTTCCACCTCCTTCAGGCTTCCGTCGGCGTTGAGCGGACAGGAGGCGTGGAAGAGCAGGTTCTGGTTGCAGATGCTATACATGCAGCCGTGCGAGAGCAGCATCTTGATGTGCTTGCGCAGCTTCTCGCAGACGCGGAACGAGTGGTGCAGCTTCTCCATGAGCAGTGTTTCCTCGGGGGTCAGCGCCGACGGGTTGGCGGGGTCCACCGTGGGGAAGTGGCAGGAGCGCATCTGGTAGTCCTGTCCGTCGACGGTGCAGGTGTGGCGTTCAAAGTCGATGGACTCCAACAGGCAACGGTTCTCCATCTGCCACTCGGGGCGGCGGTGGAAAATTTGCGACTCAACCTTGAACTGAATGATCGTGATAGCCTTGTGCATCTGCGCTGTCAGGCGCATCGTCTTCTCGTCAAGCTGGTTGCCGGTGAGCAGGCGCGGTATGAACTCCTCGCAGGGGTCGTCGCCGTAGGTGTCCATGGCAAAGGTGGCCAGCGGCACCAGGTTGATGCCGTAGCCTTCTTCGAGTGTAGCCAGGTTGGCATAGCGCAGCGACAGGCGCAGTACGTTGCAGATGCAGGCGTCATTGCCTGCCGAGGCTCCCATCCACAGGATGTCGTGGTTGCCCCACTGGATGTCCCACTTGTGGTATTGGCGCAGCGTGTCGAGGATGATGTGAGCACCGGAACCGCGGTCGTAGATGTCGCCCAGGATGTGCAGCTGGTCGATGGCCAACCGCTGTATGACGTTACAGAGGGCTATGATGAAATCGTCGGCCCGGCCGGTGGAGATGATGGAGTCGACGATGCCGCTGACGTATGCCGCCTTGTCGGAGTCGTCAGTGCGCTCGTGCAGCAGTTCCTCGATGATGTAGGAGAAGTCGGCGGGCAGCGACTTGCGCACCTTGCTGCGTGTGTATTTGCTGGACACGTCGCGACAGACGGCTACCAGCCGGTGGATGGTGATGTGGTACCAGTCGTCGATGTCACTTTCGGCAGCCTTGATAAGCTCTATCTTCTCCTCAGGATAGTAGATGAGCGTGCAGAGCTCGCGGCGTTCAGACTCGCGGATGTCGCCGGCAAACAGCTCGCTGACCTTACGGCGGATGTTGCCCGAGGCGTTTTTCAGGACGTGCTGGAAGGCGGCACTCTCGCCGTGCAGGTCGGCCAGGAAGTGCTCCGTGCCTTTTGGCAGGTTCATGATGGCTTCCAGATTGATGATTTCCGTCGATGCCGCTGCTATGTTGGGGAAGAGGTTTGAAAGCAGTTGCAGGTAGTGTGTATCGCGATTTGTCGTCATAGGTTCCATAGTTCTATATCTTTAGGTGGTTTTCTATTTGTCGTTTGATTTGCCGTGTGGTGCGGTCGTTGAGCGGGGGGACGGGCATGAAGCCTTCGGTAAACCCTGTCAGCTCGGACAGCAGTTGCATGATGCGTCCGGCCAGCGTCCACAACTTGTGCTCCTTGAGCGTCTCGCTTAGTGCGTCTTCCCCGCAATGGTGCTGGCGCAGTTCCTGGTCAATCTCTATGAGATGCCTGATGCTCAGCTGGCGGCTGGCGATGAGTTTCCTGACGAGACGGAAGGTAGCCAGCAGCCGGTCGTTCTCAGAAGCGAACTGGTTGCCGATGCTTTCGCCGATGCAGGACACTTGCTGGTAGTCGGCGGGAAGGAAGTAGGGTATTTGGCTGGCGTCGATGTCAGGGTACGTGCACCTTAGAACCTGAAGTCCTCGCTCAATGGTGCTGGTAATCTGCTCCTGATGGGCGTAGCACAGCAGTTGGCGCCAGCTCTCCTGTGGCAGACTGACGGGTGAGGGAGGGGTGTCGAACCAGCGGGTGTCGCCCGTAATTCCGGCCTTGATGATGATGCCCAGCGCCTCCAGCGTCTCGTCACTCATAAGTTGCAAGGGGTTGGAGTCCATTACTTTGCGATAGATGGCATAGGTCTCTTTGGCCATGGCTTCAGCCGTGGTGCTTCGGGTGATGACAGCATTGCGGACGATGACACAGCGCGGGTTCCACGCCAGTTTCTTCATGCACTCCTGTTCCATCTTGCCCTGTATGATGATGGCATAGGCCTGACGGATGATGTCGCGCTGGTAGAGCAGTTGTTTGGGCAGTTTCTCCTTCCAGTAGTTCTGGTCCACCACCCAAGGCTCCAGCTGGCCGTGGGGAGTGACTACGATGCGCACGCCCTGCTTCTGCGCTATGCCAATCATGGTGCGCAGGGAGTTGCGCCAGCAGCCATGCAGGTGCAGCAGGTCGTAGCTCCCGTCCTCAAGCAGCGTCTTGGCCTTACTGCTGTCAGTGGCAAGGTGGTTTTCCACCTCAAGGCCCATGCTGCTGGTGAGGACAGTCACGTGTTGGGCTATCATACTGTCGGTCAGCGGATAGTAATGCAATACTCTCATAGGGCAGGAAGGTTCAGTTCCACAGGGTTTTCCACCATACGCTGAGGCGCAGGCCCATCAGGCGAAAACCGCGAACAGGGTGGTCGTAGTGCTTTAATGTCTCATGGATGTGCTGGCGGGGAACGGCAATGGCGTCATAAAGCCCACGGCGGTACTTCAGGAAACGGCCGCGATGGCCTTTTCCCATCCGTCGCTCCGCCTTTAACAGTAGTGGGGCGGCATCGGACAGCAGAGTCCAGGACTGATAGCGGGGAGCGTCATCGGCTTTGCGTGGATTATACATCATCACCACGTCGTCCTGCCCTTCTTCGGCTATCTGCGCCATGGTCTCCAGCGCATCGTCTGTCACGGGCGGACGCTTGACGTCGGCCAACACCACCCAGTCGCCCTTGGCGGCCTTGGCACCGATGGTCAAGGCCAGCCTGTTGCGGCTTGGGTTAGGAACGGAACTGGGAATGAATGTCGTATAGAGAAGAGGGTACTGTGCCTTCAGACGCTTCAGTATGTCTGGCGTCTCGTCGGTAGAAGCATCGTCCACCACAATCACTTCGTATGCTCGCTGGCATTGCTGGGTGAGGAAGTGTGGAAGTTCTTCTTCCACTTCCTTGGCTTCATTGTGAACGGTCATTACCACGGACAGTCTTTCAATCTTTCTTGTCATCATGACTGCAAAGGTAGTGCAAACCGAATGAAAAACCAAATTTATTGAAAGATTTCTTCACTTAGATAGCCTTGGGGAAGGCGACGGCAGTTGTATTGCGAAGCCATGATTTCGCCGTATGCACCGGCAGAGCGGATGGCGATGAGGTCGCCGCGCCGACAGCGGTTTAAGTCAATCTGCTTGGCAAAGACATCGGTGGACTCGCAGATGGGGCCTACGACATCGTAAGTCTCCTTGGGCTCGTCGCTGCTGATGTTCTCTATCTTGTGGTAGGCTTGGTAGAGGGCAGGGCGGATGAGGTCAGTGAAGCCGGCGTCGACAATGCAGAACTGCTTGACGCTTCCCTTTTTAATATATAAGGTACGCGTGAAGAGCGTGCCGCACTGGCCCACGATGGAGCGGCCCAGCTCGAAGTGCAACGTCTGGCCGGGGCGCAGCTTCAGCTTCTTGGCGTAGGTGTCGAAGTAGGACTTGAAGTCAGGGATAGGCACCCGGTTGGGGTGCTGGTAGTCAATGCCCAGTCCGCCCCCGACGTTGATGTGCTCGACGGTGATGCGGTGACGCTCCAGTTCTGACTGCAGTTCGTTGACACGGTTGCAGAGAGCTTCGAAGTCGCTCATGTCCAAAATCTGGCTCCCGATGTGGAAGTGCAGGCCAACGACCTTGATGTTGGTCATGGTGGCAGCCTCCGTCATCACCTTCATCATGTCACGCATGTCGATGCCGAACTTGTTCTCGGCCAGTCCGGTGGTGATGTTGGCGTGCGTGTGAGCGCCCACGTTGGGGTTCAGGCGGAAGGCCACCCGTGCCGTCTTGCCCTTGGCGGCTGCCAGCTCGTTGATGACCTCCAGCTCGGGAATGCTCTCCACGTTGAAACAGAAGATGTCGTTGTCCAGTCCAAGGTTGATTTCCCAGTCGCTCTTGCCAACACCGGCATAGACAATCTTTGAAGCCGGGAAGCCGGCACGCAGCGAGGCCTCTATCTCGCCGCCGCTGACGCAGTCGGCACCCAGTCCGGCCTCGCGGATGAGGCGCAGCACCTTGGGGTTGGCGTTAGCCTTGACGGCATAGTGTACGCAGAAGCCTTCGTGCTTGTGGGCTTCGCTGTTGACGGCATGAAGCGTCTGGCGCAGCACTTCGGCATCGTAGTAGTAGAACGGTGTCTGTATGCGCTGCAGCTTCTCTATGGGGAATAGTCCTTTTGTCATTGTGTTGTGGGTGGGCTTGTGGAGTTAGCTGAACAAAGTGTCGCTCAACGACTGCAAGGCACGCTTCTTGTCCTCCTCGCGAACAAGGAAGGAAATGTTGTAGTTGCTGCCTCCATACGATATCATGCGGACGGGAATGTTCTTCATGGCATCCATGACAAGGGTCTCGAAACCGATGTTCGACCAGTCAAGGTCGCCAACGACGCAGATGATGCACATGCCTGTGTCTACCGTCACCGTACCGTACTTCTTCAGCTCGTCTACAATCTCGCCTAAATGTGCGGAGCTGTCGATGGACATGGAAACGCCGACCTCCGACGTGCACACCATGTCGATGGGGGTCTGGTAACTCTCGAAAATCTCGAACACCTTGCGCAGGAAACCTGTAGCCAGCAGCATGCGCGATGACTTGATCTTGATGGCGATGATGTTGTCCTTGGCGGCCACGGCTTTTATCTTTCCGTACTCTGTCTGATTCGAGATGGTGGTGCCCTCGGCATCAGGCTCCATAGTGTTTAGCAAACGCACGGGGATGCCGGCATACTTGGCGGGCTGCACACACGTCGGGTGCAGAATCTTTGCACCGAAGTAGGCCAGCTCGGCAGCTTCCTCGAAGTGCAGATGGTGTACGGGCTTCGTCTTGTCCACCACACGCGGGTCGTTGTTGTGCATGCCGTCAATGTCGGTCCATATCTGAATCTCCTCGGCATTTAGGGCTGCTCCAATGAGTGAGGCCGTGTAGTCAGAGCCTCCGCGCTGCAGGTTGTCCACCTCGCCGTAGGCGTTGCGGCAGATAAACCCTTGCGTGATGTAGACCTGCTGACCCTCGTTCTTCTCCATGATGGCGTTCAGCTTCTCCTTGATGTAGGTGGGGTCGGGTTCCGAGTTCTTGTCTGTGCGCATGAAGTCCAGCGCGTTGAGCAGTACGGCCTTGATGCCTTGCTCCTTCATGTAGTTGACAACCATGTTGGTGGACATCAGTTCGCCTTGTGCCACGATGCTCTTCTCCTCGAAGCTGGTGAACAGTTCCTTGGTAAACGAGCGCAGGTAGTTCATCTCGTTCACCAGGAAGTCACGGGTCTGCTCCTTGGCTTCCGGTGTGGAGTAGAGCTCTTCAACGTGCTTCATGTACTTACGCTCCAGGTTGTTGATGACCTCGTTGGCGCCCTCGGGGTTCTTCTTATACAGATAGTTGGAAATCTCCACCAGCGAATTGGTGGTTCCCGACATGGCAGACAGTACCACGAAGACAGGCTCGCCAGACTTGGTTATTAACTTGGTTACTTCTTTCATGCGGGCCGGCGATCCTACCGACGTGCCGCCAAATTTCATTACCTTCATCTTTGTATCTATTTTTATTGTTATGCTATTATATGGACAAGTCCTCACGCGACGTATAGTCCAGGACTTTCTTGGCTGACTGTTCTGCCTCTTCTTCGTGTAGCGGTATCTGGTTGTAGTTGTTGGTGATGTCTTCCAGATGCTTGTCCGCGCAGCGATATACGATGCCGGGATATTCGTTGAGCAGCGAGATGTTGTGGGTTGTCATCACCACGGCGGTACCCGTTTCCGTGAGCCGTTTCAGCAGACGGACAATCTGACGGGCTGTCTCCACGTCTAAGTTACCGGTAGGTTCATCGGCAATGATGACCTTGGGCTTGTTCAGAATGGCGCGGGCTATGGCTACACGCTGCTGCTCGCCGCCGGACAACTCGTGCGGGAAACGGTCGCCCTTGTCCTGCATCTCCACATCGGAGAGCACGTCGTCGATGCGCTCGTCTATCTCGCCCTTGCCTTTCCATCCTGTAGCCTTCAGCACGAAACGGAGGTTCTCGCGCACCGTACGGTCGCCTAACAGCTGGAAGTCCTGGAAGATGATGCCCATCTGCCGGCGCAAGGCAGGAATGTATTTCTGCTTCATCTCGCGCACGTCGTGCTCCAGCACGACAGCTTTCTCGGCTTCATTGACGTCCAGTTCAAAGTAGAGCGTCTTCAACAGAGTGCTCTTGCCGGCACCCACACGGCCGATAATGTAGATGAACTCGCCCTCGTCGACGTGGAAGTCAACCTCTTGCAGTACGAGGATGCCGTCCTTCTGGTAGATGTTCGCTTTCTGATAGTCTATTAACATCGGTGGTATGTATGGTTTTCTATATGTAACAATTTATTTCATAGTACCTTTGGCCTTGGCCTCGCGGCGCTTCTTGTCCCAGTTGGGGTCGTGGCGCTTCTGCAGTTCTGCTGCAACGTCCTCTATGCGCAGCCCTTTCTCCGTCAGCATGACCAGCAGGTGGTAAAGCAGGTCTGAGGCTTCGTAGACCAAGTGCTCCTTGGTGCCATTGGTAGCCTCGATGACGGTTTCCAGTGCTTCTTCGCCTACCTTTTGGGCTATCTTGTTGATGCCCTTGGTGAAGAGGCTGGTGGTGTATGAGCCTTCGGGCATCTCCTCCTTGCGCTTGTCGATGAACGACTGCAGCTCGCCCAGGAAGTGCAGGGGTGATGCTTGCTGCACGTTGTCCTCGCCCCAGCAGGTGTCGGTGCCGGTGTGGCACGTAGGACCGTCGGGGTGCACCTTGACCAGCAACGTGTCGTTGTCGCAGTCAATCTTCATGTCCACCAGGTTAAGGAAGTTGCCTGATGTCTCACCCTTGGTCCACAGCGTCTGGCGTGTGCGGCTCCAAAAGGTGACGTGACCCGTCTGCAGGGTCTTCTGGTAAGCCTCTTCATTCATGAAGCCCAGCATCAGCACCTGTCGCGTGTCAGCATCCTGTATGATGGCAGGAACCAATCCGCCCATCTTTTCAAAGTCTATGTTCATATTCTTACGTTTATTCCTTCAGTTTTCAAATATTGTTTCAGTTCGGGTACGGGTATCTCGCCGAAGTGAAACACCGAGGCTGCCAGAGCGGCGTCGGCATGTCCTTCGGTGAATACATCCCGGAAGTGCTCCTTGCAGCCGGCACCGCCGCTGGCAATGATAGGGATGCTGAGTGTGTCGGCCAGTTCGCGCAATGCTTCGTTGGCATAGCCGTTCTTGGTGCCGTCGTGGTTCATTGATGTGAACAGTATCTCACCAGCACCGCGCTCCTGTGCCTCGCGTGCCCACTCAAAGAGTCCGCGCTCGGTACGCTCACGGCCACCCTTTAGGTAGCAGTACCATCCGTCCTCGTCCAGACGGGCATCAATGGCTACCACACAGACCTGTGAACCAAAGCGGGTAGTAATCTCGTCAATGAGTTCCGGGCGACGCAGGGCTGCCGAGTTGACGCTGATTTTGTCGGCACCGGCATAGAGCATGCGCTCCACGTCCTTCAACTCGTTTATGCCACCACCCACCGTGAAGGGGATGTTCAGTGTCTCAGCCACCTTGGTCACCATGTCAGTGAACGTCTTGCGACCCTCAAACGAGGCGGTGATGTCGAGGAATACCAGTTCGTCCGCTCCCTGGTCTGAGTAGGCTTTTCCCAACTCCACGGGGTCGCCTGCACTCCGCAGGTTGACGAAGTTGGTGCCTTTGACGGTCTCGCCGTCCTTCACGTCTAAGCAGGGGATGATGCGTTTTGCCAGACCCATGGTTATTTACGATTTACTATTTTCGATTTACGATTTACTATTTATCAGTTCGTGCAGGTCAATGCGTCCTTCGTAGATGGCTTTGCCAAAGACGACGGCGGGTATGCCTGCAGCTTCTAAAGCGTGGATATCGTCAATGCCCGACACACCGCCGCTGGCTATGAGGTGCAGGGTGGGGTAGGCGTCCATCACCTTCTTGTATAGCTCGACGGCGGGGCCGTTCAAGGTGCCGTCTTTCGATATCTCCGTGCACAGCACGTTCTTGACACCGGCATCGATGTATTTCCTGAGGAAGGGAAGCAGGTCTTCTGCAGAGTCCTCCTTCCATCCGTTGATGCTGATCTTGCCATTCCTGACATCGGCTCCCAGAATGAGTCGGTCGGCACCATACTTGTCGAGCCAGCCTAAGAAACGGTTTGGGTCGGTGACAGCTATCGAACCTATGGTCACCATGGCTGCGCCGCACTGGAATGCCGTCTCTATGTCCTCGTCGGTCTTGATGCCGCCGCCGAAGTCGACGGTGAGGTGAGTCTCCGACGTGATGCGTTGAAGTACAGGACTGTTGACGATGTGCTTCGACTTGGCACCGTCCAGGTCGACAACATGCAGTCGCTTGAAGCCTATGGCCTCAAACTCTTTGGCAACCTCTGCGGGTGAGTCGCGGTAGACGGTCTTCTGGTCGTAGTCGCCCTTGGTCAGTCGTACACACTGGCCTCCAATGATGTCGATGGCAGGTATCAGCTCTATCATTTGAAGTTTGATGTTTGAAGTCTATGTTTACTTTAATTCCAGGAAGTTGCTGATGATCCGTTCGCCTACGCGTCCGCTCTTCTCGGGGTGGAACTGGCAGGCGTAGAAGTTGTCACGGTGCATGGCGGCAGAGTAGGACAGAATATAGTCGGCCACAGCCGCCGTGTCCTGACACAAAGGCACGTAGTAAGAATGAACGAAGTAGACGTAAGGCTCCTGTCCCAGTCCGTCAAACAGCGGACAGGCGGTGTCATTGTTCATTCCAAATTCTTCATTGTTTGTTTGCGCAAAGCGCAGGCTGTTCCATCCCATGCAGGGTACCTTGTCCTCATGTTTCGTGGGCTGGAAGCGCTTTACGTCGGCATCGAAGACGCCGATGCAGTCGGTGTCGCCCTCTTCTGAATGGCGGCACAGCAGCTGCTGCCCTATGCAGATGCCCAGTACGGGCTGTCTCAGGTTGCGGATGACTTGGTCAAGTCCGCGCTGGCGCAGGTAGTCCATGGCTCCGCGAGCCTCACCTTGACCGGGGAAGATGACTCGGTCGGCCTGCTGCAACTGTTGGGCATCGTCCGTCAGTAGCGGCTCTACACCCAGTCGCCTCAGTGCATTCACCACCGAGTAGATGTTCCCTGCGTTATATTTTACGATAGCTACTTGCATATCTCTTGCCTCTTGCTTCTTGCCTCTTGCTTCTTGCTTCTAACTAAAGATAATAGTCTTGTTCTTGTAAGTCAGAATCTTGCGTTGGATGTGCTTCGATACGGCATGCGAGAGGACTATCTTCTCCAGGTCTTTACCCTTCAGCACCAGCGACTCGGGCGTGTCCTTATGTGTGATGCGCGTCACGTCTTGTTCGATGATGGGACCGGCATCCAACTCAGCTGTCACGTAGTGGCTTGTGGCTCCGATAATCTTCACACCACGCTCCCAGGCCTGATGGTAGGGCTTTGCGCCGATGAATGCGGGCAGGAACGAGTGGTGAATGTTGATGATGTGGTGCGGATAGGCGGCAATCATCTCGTCCGAGATAATCTGCATGTAGCGCGCCAGCACGATGAACGAGATGTCTTCTTTCTTGAGCAACTCCATTTCGGCCTGCTCCACCTCCTGCTTGTTGGAGTGGTCTTTGTTGATGCTCCACACGTAGTAGGGAATATCGAATTGTTCTGCCACATAGCGCAGATCCTCGTGGTTCGACACGATGCATGGAATGTCGACGTTGAACTCGCCAGCCTTCCACCGCGCCAACAAGTCGTAGAGGCAGTGGCTCATCTTCGACACGAAGATAGCCATGCGCGGACGCTTATCGCTATAGTAGAGCGAGAACTTCATCTGGTAGCGCTGGGCGTATAGTGTCGTCAGGTAGTCGTAGAGCTTGTCGCGGGGTATGAGGAAGCCGTCCAGCTCCCATTCTATGCGCATGAAAAACATGCCGTCCTGTTTGTCGACATACTGGTCCAGATAGACGATGTTCCCCTGGTTGTCGGTGATAAACTTAGTCACTTCTGAGATGATGCCTTGTTGGTCGGGGCAGTGCAGAAGCAGAATTGCTGTCGGTTTCATTCTTTTCCTTACGCTATATATTAATTATGGTGTGCAAAGGTACGAAAACCCAAGAAAATATCCAAATAAATTATGGATTTTCGTTGTATGTACCACACTTTTAACCACAGTAGCCGCTGTGGCGTAAGGAAAAGGATGCGTCGGCTACCTGTTCTTCTTCCTGAACAGGTGGCCGTAGTTCTTGAACAGTTTGCGTACCAGCAGGAAGGTGTCTACGGCGGTGACACTGTTGGCGATGAGGCTCGATACCCATTCGCCCTTGGTGCTGTCCTTGCGGGGCACGAAGAGCTGGTTCCAGAGCGTGCTGAACTGTTCGTTGTCGTGCTGTAGCTCGGCGGCGAGTTGCTCCTTGCGGGCTTGTATCTCGTTCAACGTGTGATACTTCTTTTCAGGTGTGATGACGGGTAGCATGGCGGTTCAGCTCATTAGCAGGTTGGTAAGGAAATGCAGGAGAGGTCTCTCTATCAGTGACTTGCGGAAGGCAAGGATGATGAAGAAAATGAACAGATGGATGGCTCCTACCAGGAAGAAGGCCGCAACGTTGCCGATGTACGCTCCCAGCCAATAGGCAATGGCGAAAGAGCAATACATGACCACAGCCACGATGATGAAGAAGAACACCGTAGCCAGTGCAAAAAAGGTCAGCAGCCTGACGAGTTTGTCAATTACATCGAGCTTCAGATATTCCTTCTGAAGCCCGAGGTAATGTTTGACAATCTCTACCAGTTTTGCAATGATTGTAACGTTTTGGTCGCTGGAGAGCATGGAGCCAATTCTCAATTTTTAATGATTAAGCCTCCACCTCAGGGGCAGCCTCGGCGATGTCATCCACCAGGTCGTTCACATCCTTGCGGCTCAGCTTGATGTTGTGCTTCTTCATGAAGTCGTCCACAGCGTCGGTAATCTTGTTACGGGTGTTCTCACCCTTTTCAGGGGCGAGCAGCAGACCAAGAACAGCTCCGGCGAGGGCACCGCCGAAGAATGCACCAAAATAACTTAAACTTCTCATAATGCTTGTTTATTTTATAGGGTTAGACGTCATATTCGCAGGCAAATGTACGGAAAGTTTTCCAAATTAACAAACTTTATGCAGTATTTTTCGTTGCGTTTGCCCGATATTTTGTAATTTCGCGCTCAAATAACATGATATAACATTATTTTCAATAACAAAAAAAGATTTTTATGAAGAAGTACGCTGTAATTTGCGCAGGTCTTTGCGCAGCAATGGCTTTTACAAGTTGCAAGTCAAGTGAGAGTGCCTACAAGCAGGCTTATCTGAAAGCAAAAGCCCAGGAGGAAGCTCAGCAGCAACAGGGCTATCAGCAGGAGCAGGCTCCTGCTCAGAACGTTGTTGCCCCTATGCAGGAGCGTCCCGCCAACAATACCCGTGTGGTTGACAATGCTGACAACATTGCCGTTCGTCAGGAGGCTGTTTCGGTGGTCAGTGGCCAGGGCTTGAAGAATTTCAGTGTGGTGGTAGGCTCGTTCTCGCTCATTGCCAATGCTGAGAGCTTGCAGCAGACCTTGCGCAACGCCGGCTACCCTGCACAGATTGTGCTGAACTCGTCGGTGCAGCCCGCCATGTATCGTGTGGTGGCCACCACGTTTGACACCAAGATGGATGCCGCAGCCAGCCGCGACGCCCTTCAGGGCAAGTATCCCGGTGCTTGGTTGCTTTACGCCAAGTAAGCCCGTGGCGCGCATCCTTTCTATCGACTACGGAAAGAAACGAACAGGACTGGCAGTCACCGATCCGCTACAGATTATAGCTGGCGGATTGGCGACTGTTGCCACGTCCGAGCTGTTCGACTACTTGCAGCAGTATGTGGCCCGTGAGCCTGTTGAGCGCATAGTCATTGGCGAGCCCCGACAGCCTAACGGTCAGCCCAGTGAGAATTTGCAGCGTGTGCAGCAGTTCGTCAACCGCTGGCGCAAGGCTATGCCCCAGATTCCCATCGAGTATTATGACGAGCGTTTCACCTCGGTACTGGCTCATCAGGCCATGATTGACGGTGGGCTGCGCAAGAAAGCACGTCAGGACAAAGCTCTTGTCGACGAAATCAGTGCCACCATTATCTTGCAGGACTACATGCGCTCCCGCAAATAAATTATAAAAGTAATCAATAGTAAATAGTAAATCGTCAAATCGTACATCTAAATGATTTTACCTATTTATATATATGGACAACCCGTGCTCCGCAAGGTAGCCGAGGACATTGACGCTAACTACCCTGAGCTGCAGACGCTGATAGCCGATATGTGGGAAACGCTGGCCGACAGCGAAGGCATCGGACTGGCAGCTCCCCAGATAGGCAAGACCATCCGCCTGTCAGTCATCGACCTGGATGTCATCAGTGAAGACCTGCCTGAGTACAAGGGTTTCCGTCAGGTGTTCATCAATCCGCACATCGTCGAGTATGACGACACCAAGACCGACACTTCAGAGGAAGGCTGCCTCTCTCTGCCCGCCATTCACGAGAAGGTGGAGCGCCCCACGCGCATCCGTGTGGAGTGGGACGACGAGCAGTTTCAGCACCACGACGAATGGATAGAAGGCTATCTCGCCCGTGTCATGCAGCACGAGTTCGACCATTTGGACGGCAAGATGTTTGTCGACCGCATCTCACCGCTGCGCAAACAGCTTATCAAAAGCAAACTCAGAGCGCTTACTCTTGGTCGCTACCGTTGTGGCTACAAGACTAAGCCGGTGAGAAAGTGAAGCGTGAAGAATGAAGAGTGAAGTTTTTGCTTCCGCCACTCTTGGATTGCTATGGTTGAGAAGACTGTCGATGCGGTCTTTTCTGTTCATGGCATTCTTCGTTCTTCATTCTTCGTCCTTCATTCCAAAGGCTTTCGCCCAGTACAATATTGACCGGCTGCTCATGATAGGGCGTTCGGCACTCTATTATGAGGACTATGTGCTGTCCATCCAGTATTTCAATCAGGCCATCGCGGCCAAGCCCTATCTCTACGAGCCTTGGTTCTATCGTGGCGTAGCCAAATACTATCTTGACGACTATGTCGGGGCAGAGCGCGACTGTTCGGAAGCCATAGGTCGCAATCCGTATGTGGTAGGCATCTATGAGCTGCGCGGACTGTGTCGCATTCAGCAGGAGCACTATACCGATGCCATTGCCGACTACAATACGGCCTTGCGCTACGACCCGGAAAACATGGGACTATGGTACAACCGCGCCCTCTGCCGTCTGCAGCAGAAAGACTATGACGGTGCGCTCCTCGAACTCGACTCCATGTCCGTCCGCTGGAGCCGTAACGCCCGCATCTATGCTGTCAAGGCCGAAGCCTATTTGCAGCAGAAAGACACCACAAAGGCCATCGTTGCCTTAGACAAGAGTGTTGAGCTGGACGCCTACAACGGCAACGTGTGGGCACAGCGTGCCATCATCAGTATGGCTCGCAGCGAGTGGAAGGACGGCGAACAGTATCTTGACAAGGCCATCCACCTGCTGCCCAAGAACGGCGGACTCTATATCAACCGTGCTCTGGCGCGCTTCAACCAGAACAACCTTCGTGGTGCCATGGCCGATTATGACACCGCTCTCGACTTTGAACCCAACAACTTCCTCGGACACTACAACCGTGGACTGCTGCGTGCGCAGGTGGGCGACGACAACCGGGCCATCACCGACTTCGACTTCGTGCTCAAACTGGAGCCTGACAACCTCATGGCTCTTTACAACCGTGCCCTGTTGTTAGAGCAGACGGGTAATCCGCGCGCTGCTATCCGCGACTATTCCAAGGTCATCGAGCAGTACCCCAACTTCTGGACGGGTCTGCACCAGCGTGCCCAGTGCTATCGTAAGTTGGGCATGACCAAACAGGCTGAGTTGGATGAGTTTCGCATCCTGAAAGCCCAGATAGACAAGCGTTTCGGCAAACAGCCACGACTCTCGAAGAAGCAGATGCGCAAGCGCAGCGACGAAGACATCGAGAAGTATAACCAGCTGGCCGTGGCCGACGAGCAGGAGGTGGAGCATGAGTACCAGAACGACTATCGCGGACGCGTGCAGAACCGCCGCGTGGGCATGGACTATATGCCCATGTATGTGCTGTCGACAGAGCGTCACCAGAGTGCCGTCAAGCACTACATAGCCTACGACCGTCAGGTGGAGGCGCTCAATGCCGGTCAGCCCGCCACCCGTCAGCTGCATATCGTGTGCGGGCAGAGCACGCTCAGCGAACAGGGCACGCGGCGCTACTTCGCACGCATCGACACCCTTTCCGCGCTCATCGACCGCTCACAATCCGTCAGCGCTGCCCAGCCGCTGCTCCTGCAGCGTGCCGTGGCCTATAGCATCATCCAGAACTACCAGAGTGCTATTGACGACCTGTCCACCTACTTGCAAATCGACTCCACCTCGGCTGTCGCCTACTGGCAGCGTGCTGTCTGTCAGTCACGCCTTAACGACTTCCATGCCGCCCAGGGCACTGATGTGAAAATGAAGACGGCCAACGTGCTGAACGACCTTTCGGATGCCCTTAAACTGCACGAGAGTGCCTACCTTTACTATAACAGGGGCAACGTCTACGTGCAGCGCACCGACTACGCCCATGCCATCGAGGACTACACCCGCGCCATCGGCATGGATGCCAACCTGGCCGAAGCCTACTACAATCGCGGACTGGCCCGCCTGGCCTTCAAACAGCAGCAAGAAGGCATCGACGACCTTTCCAAGGCCGGCGAACTGGGCCTCTATCAGGCTTACAGCATCATCAAGCGGCAGCGCAAGTAAAATATTTGGAGGAAGGGCGTAAATTTCTCTGAACTTTCCCCTTTAAACTCTAATTTTTTTCGTAATTTTGCAACCGAATTAAATTAAAACATATATCGTAGATATGATTCAGATTACCTTTCCGGACGGATCTGTTCGCTCGTATGAGCAGGGCGTAACCGGACTTCAGATTGCTGAGAGCATATCGCCGGCTCTGGCACGCAGCGTATTGGCCTGCGGTGTAAACGGCGAGACTGTAGAGTTGAACCGCCCCATCATGGAGGATTCCACCTTCGTACTTTACAAGTGGGAAGACGAGCAGGGCAAGCACACTTTCTGGCACACCTCTGCCCACCTGTTGGCCGAGGCTCTGCAGGAGTTGTATCCAGGCATCCAGTTCGGTTTCGGTCCCGCCGTCGAGAACGGCTTCTTCTATGACGTGTTGCTGCCTGACGGCCAGATGATCAAGGAGAGCGACTTCCCTACCATTGAAGCAAAGATGAAGGAACTGGCCGACAAGAAGGAGCCTGTGGTTCGCAAGGAGGTGGCCAAGGCCGACGCACTGAAAGAGTTTGCTGCCGACGGTCAGACCTACAAGTGCGAGCACATCGAACAGGACTTGGAGGACGGCAGCATCACCACTTATACCCAAGGCAATTTCACCGACCTGTGCCGCGGTCCGCACCTGATGGACACGGGCGCAATCAGAGCTATCAAGCTGACCAACGTGGCCGGTGCTTTCTGGCGTGGCGACGCTTCGCGTGAGCAGATGCAGCGCCTGTACGGCATCACCTTCCCCAAGAAGAAGATGTTGGACGACTACCTCGTCATGCTCGAAGAAGCCAAGAAGCGTGACCACCGCAAGATAGGCAAGGAAATGGAACTGTTCATGTTCAGCGACAAGGTCGGCAAGGGTCTGCCCATCTGGCTGCCCAAGGGCACCGACTTGCGCTTGCGCCTGCAGGACCACTTGCGTAAGGTTCAGAAGCGTTTTGGCTATCAGGAGGTTATCACTCCGCACATCGGTTCCAAGAACCTCTATGTCACCAGTGGTCACTACGCCCACTACGGCAAGGACTCCTTCCAGCCCATCCATACTCCAGAGGAGGACGAGGAGTATATGCTGAAGCCCATGAACTGCCCTCACCACTGCGAGATTTTCGCATGGAAGCCCCGTTCCTACCGTGACCTGCCCCTGCGCATTGCCGAGTTCGGCACCGTCTACCGCTACGAGCAGTCGGGCGAGCTGCACGGACTGACGCGCGTACGCTCGTTCACGCAGGATGATGCCCACCTCTTCTGCCGTCCCGACCAGGTGAAGCAGGAGTTCCTTAACGTGATGGACATCATCGGTGTTGTGCTCACCGCCTTCGGCTTCAACTTCGAGGCACAGATTAGTCTGCGCGACCCCAACGACCACGACAAGTACGTAGGTTCCGACGAAGACTGGGCACTGGCCGAGAAAGCCATCCAGGAGGCTTGCGCGGAGAAGGGTCTGCATGCCAAGGTGGAGTACGGCGAGGCCGCTTTCTACGGTCCGAAGCTCGACTTCATGATTAAGGACGCCATTGGCCGCCGCTGGCAGTTAGGCACCATTCAGGTCGACTATAACCTGCCCAAGCGCTTCCAGTTGGAGTACACCGACGAGGACAATCAGAAGAAGACCCCTGTCATGATACACCGTGCGCCGTTCGGCTCGTTGGAGCGCTTCTGCGCTGTGCTTATTGAGCACACCAGCGGCCACTTCCCCCTGTGGCTCACTCCTGAGCAGGTGGCCATACTGCCCCTGTCGGAGAAGTACAACGACTATGCCAAAGAGGTAGCCAAGCAGTTCGAGCAGGGTGGCGTGCGCCCAACCATCGACTTGCGCAACGAGAAGCTGGGCCGCAAGATTCGTGACAACGAACTCAAGCGCATCCCCTATATGGTCATTGTCGGCGAGAAGGAACAGCAGGACGGCACCGTGGCTGTCCGTCCGCAGGGCGGCGGCGAGCAGACCGTCATGAGCATCCGGCAGTTCATCGACCACATCAATGCTGAGGTGGCCGAGATGACCAAGGACTTCTAAGCATCATCCTACTACACCGCTCTGCCTATGACACTGATTATCGTTACCATGCTGCTGCTGGCTTATCTGCTGATAGCCACCGGCCACCTGACAGGCGTCAACAAAGCTGCCATCGCCATGTTTCTCGGGACTGTGGGGTGGGTGGTCTACGTCTGCTGGGGTGCCGACTTCGTGATGGCTCGTCATTCGCAGTGGTACATGGAGTGGCTCAACGGTACAGTGCCTACCAGCGAGACGGTGAAGTATTTCATTTACAATGAGGTGTTCCTTACCTATGTGGGTAAGGCGGCGGCCATCGTGATGTTCCTGCTGGCTACGATGTCTATCGTCGAGCTGCTCAACAACAACGGTTGCTTCGACTTCATCACCGAGTGGATACGCACCCGGAACTCGAAGCGCCTGCTGTGGACCATCACGCTGGCCACCTTTATACTCTCTGCCAATCTGGACAACCTGACGACCACCATGACCATGCTGGTCATCATGCACAGCATCCTGCAGAACTCGCGGCAGCGCATGTACGTAGGATCGGCCATCGTGCTGGCCGCCAACTGCGGCGGTTGCTTCACGGTCATCGGCGACCCCATAGGACTCATCCTGTGGGGCGACGGTGCTGTCACGGCCAGCCACTTCTCTGCCTATCTGGTACTGCCCGCCGTATTGGCGTGGGTCGTGCCCACCATCCTCATCAACCGCGAACTGCCCGACCGCTTGGACACGGCGTGGAGCCCGTCGCCCTACCGTGGCGACGACACGCGACTGAACCGATGGCAGCGCGTGGTCATGCTCATCGTGGGCATTGGCGGACTGTGGTTCATACCCACGTTCCACAACATCACCAAACTGGCACCCTTCCTCGGTGCGCTCTGCGTGCTCTCCGTGCTGTGGGTGGTCAACGAAGCCTTCAACCACAAGATTATGGCTGCCGACCAGATGACGCAGCGCCGCATCCCCATGTCGCTGCAGTACGGTGCCTTGCAGCAGCTGCTCTTCGTCATGGGCATCATGCTTGGCATGGGTGTCATCACCGAGACCGGCGTGTGGGGCGACGTGGCCCAGTGGTTCGACACTTACATTCACGACATCTGGCTTATGGGCATCGGTGCCGGCCTGCTCAGCTCCGTCATCGACAGCTTCACCATAGCCATCAGCAACATCTCGCTCTACCAGGTCGGCGTGGGCGACGTGGCCATCAACGGGGCTTACTGGAGCGTCATCGCCTACATGACGGCCGTGGGCGGCTGCCTGCTCTGCGTGGGCAACATCAGCGGACTGGCTCTGATGAAGACCGAACATGTCCGTCTGGGCTGGTATGTCAAGCACCTTACGCCCAAAGTGCTGTTAGGCTGGATTGTCGGCATCGTGGTGCTGTGGGTAGAGCTTCATTTTCTGACTATCTAATTAACTAATAAAAACTAACACTCCTATGAGTAGAATCAAAACTATCGGAATTCTCACGTCGGGAGGCGACGCCCCTGGCATGAACGCAGCCATCCGTGCCGTGACACGCGCAGGCATCTACAACCAGTTTAACATCAAGGGTATCTATCGTGGCTACGACGGACTCATCAAAGGCGAAGTGAAGCCCTTCACTACTGAGGACGTCTCGGGCATCATCACCCGTGGCGGCACCATCCTCAAGACGGCACGCTCCAAGGAGTTCATGACCATGGAGGGCATGCAGAAGGCATACGAAACATGCCAGAAGGAAGAGATAGACGCACTGGTGGTCATCGGCGGCAACGGCTCGCTGACCGGTGCCCGCAACTTCGGCATGGAGTTCAACTTCCCCGTCATCGGACTGCCCGGCACCATCGACAACGACCTCTACGGTACAGACTCGACCATCGGCTACGACACTACGATGAACACCATCATGGAGTGTGTTGACCGCATCCGCGACACCGCCAACTCGCACGAGCGCATCTTCTTCGTCGAGGTCATGGGCCGCGACGCTGGTTTCCTGGCGCAGAACTCCGCCATTGCCTGTGGTGCTGAGGCCGCCATCATTCCTGAGGAGATGATGGAGGAAGACCAGTTGGCCGCCTTCATGGGACGCGGCATCCGCAAGTCCAAGAAGTCGTGCATCGTCATCGTCTCCGAGAGTCCCAAGTGCGGTGCCCTCTACTATGCTGACCGTGTCCGCAAGGAGTTCCCCGAGTTCGACGTGCGCGTCAGTATACTGGGACACCTGCAGCGCGGCGGTTCGCCCACAGCGCGCGACCGCATCCTGGCCAGCCGCACGGGTGTGGGAGCCATCGAGGCCATCCTTCAGGGACAGCGCAATGTCATGGTGGGCGTGCGCAACAACGAGGTCGTCTACGTCCCCTTCTCCGAGTGCATCCGCACCGACAAGCCTTTTGACAAGAATCTGATCCGCGTGCTGGACGAGCTTAGCATCTAAGCCCCTTCATGGAGAAGCCTTGTATTACGGGCTTGGTTCCACTTACCTTATAGCTGAATAACGCAATATGAAGGTAGTATTTTCAACTTTTACTATAGAAATTATTTACCCCCGACCTAAATGTTTTCCTATATATAAAGTTTAATATTCTACCTTCATACCTTCATAAACGAGTCGGACAGGCAGACAAAATATGATGTTTAGACCCTCTAAATATGATACTAAGACACAGAAAACATGATGTTTGCAAGTTAAAAGCAGCATAGGATCATCTCGGCAGGATTATTACGATACAGGGCTTCATAGTTTCTCGTTTTCTCGAAACTGCGGTCTTCCTGAGCGTTAGGAGAGAGAACTATTTCCATAAATCCTCAATCTTAACAACGGTTCCTTTTCCGTTTTTGATGTCGTCATCGCCTTGCCTGAGAATATCGACCATGGCGGGTGACGACATGATGTATTCCGTTTCG
>JAFTGB010000033.1 GCA_017458125.1 Prevotella sp. | reverse complement strand
CAACCCTCAACCCTCAACCCTCAACCCTTCCAAGTCTTCCGCATGTCGTTTGAGCGCAAGAACCTGGCTTACCTGGTGCGCTACGCCCCCGACAAGCACTACGAGCTGATACACATCCTGCAAGGGCTGAGCGGCTCGGCCATCGTCTACGTGCGCAGCCGACGCCACGCCCGCGAGATTGCCGAGCACCTGTCGGAAGCCGGACTCAGTGCCACCTACTACCACGCCGGACTCGACCATGCCGACAAAGACCGGCGGCAACGCGACTGGCAGCACGACCATGTGCGCATCATCGTGGCCACCAACGCCTTCGGCATGGGCATCGACAAGCCCGACGTGCGCGTCGTCGTTCACTACGACTGTCCCGACTCCATTGAGGCTTACTTTCAGGAGGCGGGCAGAGCCGGGCGCGACGGACAGCCGGCACAGGCCATACTGCTCTATAACGGCAGCGACAACGGTAAGCTGCAGAAGCGCATCGACGACACGTTTCCCCCGCGCGCGTATATAAAAGAGGTGTACGAACATCTGGCCTACTACTACCAGATAGCTACTGGCGACGGCTACGGCGTCAGCCATGAGTTCCACATCGACGAGTTCTGCCAGCGTTTCCATCATTTCCCCATCCGTGTCCATTCTGCCCTTCAAATCCTGCAGCGAGCCGGATACATCGAGTACGACGAGGAGGCTGACAAGCAGGCTCGCGTGCGCTTCCTCGTAGGCCGCGACGACCTCTACCGTCTGGAACGGGTCACGCCCGCCGAGGACCGCGTCATCATAGCCCTGCTGCGTAACTACGGAGGGCTCTTTGCCGACTACGGATACATCGACGAAAGCACCGTCGCCCAGCAGGCCGGACTCTCGCCTGCCCAGACCTACGACACGCTGAAGGCTCTTGCGCAGCGGCAGCTCATCAGTTTCATTCCACGGCGCCAGGTGCCCTACGTACGCTACCTGCAGCGGCGCGAGGACACCGAGCACGTCCAGTTGCCGCGCGCCATCTATGAAGACCGTTTAGAACAGTACCGCGAACGCATCAATGCCATGCTGAACTATGCTCAGGCCGACGACCGCTGCCGTTCACGCATGTTGCTGGAATATTTCGGCGAAAAGCCGGACCATGACTGCGGACAGTGCGACATCTGTATGCAGGAGCAGGGGCGGCTGGTCACCAAGGAGGGGCAGCGTCATGCCCGCCGTCTTATTCTCGACCTCCTGTCGGACCGTCAGCGTCACCACGTCACCGAACTCTTCCGTCTGCAACTGCCTACGGAAGAGCTTGATGCCGCCCTGACCTACCTTGTCCAAGAGGAGCAGGTCAAGCAGGTTGACGGGTTCCTTTGTTTAACGCATAATTCATCATGAATTAACGCATAATTCACCATGGATTAACGCATAATTCATCATGAATTAACGCATAATTGTTATTTTTTAATTTTTATTTTTTTTCATTCCAACTCTCCACTGTAACTGATGGACTCGCGCTCACGAGGCTGCACGTCTATGGTAGCCTGACCGTCGCTGAAGACTTCCACCCGATACACAAACTGGTCTTCCTCGTTGTCGACGGACATCGTTATCAGCCTTTCGCCTTTCCGCCCTTTCTCCTCAGTATAAGAGCCAATGAGGGCCGTGAAGTTCATGCCCTTGCCACCGCCATAGGGAATATTGTACGCCCGGCCAATGTACGGAAGATAGGACACCAGCGTATCGCCCCTAACCTCTAACGACCAGTTGCTGGCCACGCTCTTCGACGGTCCGTGACGCGGATACATCATCCGTACGTCTATCTTGTAACGGCGTTCGTCTAATGCCGTCCTAATCTTGCGCGCCTGCTCGGCCTGCTCAGCTGGACTTAATGTACCGCAGGCGATCGTCAGTATGATGACTGATAGTGAAAAAATCAATCTTCTCATCATTTTAATGCATAGTAATGATTAAAAAATAAGTTGGGGCGAAATTATTTATGGAACACAAAGACACAAAGACACGAAGGTTTTTTAGAAGCAAGAAGCATGAGGCAAGAAGCAAGAGAAATGTTGGTAAACCCTCCCTATGAGGAACCCAATAGTGTATTCTCTTGCTTCTTGCCTCTTGCTTCTTGCCTCTTAAAATAATTGTGTTCAGTCAAAATCATACCAAGTTATTTTTTAAACGGTTCATAATTTTTATTTTTTAATTTCCCTAATGAGTTTCTTCACCTCGTCGACATTGAACTTCTGGTATAGCTCGTGGCTTTTGGCAAACTTCTCCAAGTCATCAGTGCCTACAGTCAGGAAGACACGCCCCAAGACACCAATGGAGATGGGCACCTGTTCACCCTTATACATGACAAGAGCCACGCTGTAGAACGTGGAGAGCCGCACTTCCATCTTATGATCCAGCACGTCGTCCATCACCGACATGACAGCCGAACGACCCATGTCGGCGTATGGCTGAAGTTCTGGATTGGCTGCTATCTCCCTGTCGACGACCTCCATGACGCCCACCTTGACGGCCTCGTAGTGCGCGTCCTTGCCCGGCACCGTCCCAGCCATGGCCACCAGCAACACGGCAAGGGCTGCCCCCAACATGACTATTACTATCAGCTTCTTCATGACCCGTTTTCGTTAACGTCTTCGTTATAACACCAACGGCGTATAGTCCAGATGCCACACCTTGGCCACTGCCTCGTACGTGCAGTGCCCGTCAACCATGTTGACACCACGGGCCAACGACTCGTCCTCGCGACAGGCCTGCCGCCAGCCTTTGTCAGCCAAGGCTATGGCATAGCGCAGCGTAGCGTTGGTGAGGGCGACGGTTGACGTGTTGGGCACAGCTCCCGGGATGTTGGCCACAGCATAGTGGACAATGCCGTCCACCTCGTAGACGGGTTCGCTGTGCGTCGTAGGCCGCGACGTCTCGAAACAACCGCCTTGGTCGATGGCCACGTCGACGAGCACGGTGCCGGGCTCCATCAGCCTGAGCATGTCACGGGTGATGAGCTTGGGCGCGGCATCGCCGGGGATGAGTACGGACCCGATGACGACGTCGACTGTTGGCAGCTGCTGGCGGATGTTATGCTCTGAGGAGTAGAGCGTGTGCACGTTGGCCGGCAACTCTGCTGCAAGCTGTTTCAGTCGGGGCAGCGACACGTCGGTGATGGTAACGTTAGCTCCCATGCCGGCAGCAATGCGGGCAGCAGCCTCGCCCACCGTTCCGCCGCCTAAGACCAGCACGTTGGCAGGCATCACGCCGGGGACTCCGGCCATCAGCTTGCCCTTGCCGCCCTTGGTCTTCTGCAGATAGTAGGCACCGTTCTGCGCAGCCATGCGTCCGGCCACCTCGCTCATCGGTATCAGCAGAGGCAGCGAGTGGTCGTTGCGCTCCACGGTCTCGTAGGCGATGCATGTGGCACCGCTCTTCAGCATGGCGTGCGTCAGCTCCTCCTCGCAGGCGAAGTGAAAATAGGTAAAGACCACCTGCCCCTTGCGGATGAGGGCATACTCGGGTGCAATGGGTTCCTTCACCTTGACTATCATGTCGGCCTCGGCATAGACGTCCTCCATGCGAGGCAGTATCTGCGCACCGGCCTGCTGATAAGCCTCATCGGGGAAGCCACTGCCCTCGCCCGCCGTATGCTGGACGACGACCTGGTGTCCGTGCTTAACTAACTCGGCCACACCCGAAGGTGTCATGCCCACTCGATTCTCGTTGTTCTTGATTTCCTTTGGCACTCCTACTTTCATAAGCATCAAAACAATTAAAAATTAAACATTAAGCCTTTACACACTCATAACGATGTCGCAAAGATACAACTTTTTTTGCAAAACGGTCGCGCTTTGACGTAAAAAAAACGAAAAAGCCCCTGCAGAACCAAGTCTGCAGGGGCCTTCCTTATAGTATCGCTTGTTATTTACTTAACAGTATCGATGAACATGGTGACGCGGTTGAAGTCGCGCTCGTCAGAGAGCTTGTCAGTAGCACCCATGCCCTCGTTGCTGATGCGGTCAGCAGCAATCTTGTACTTCTTGATCAGAGCGTTCTTCACGGCGAGAGCACGATTCTCAGACAGCTTCTGGTTCAGCTCGGGATTACCCTCGGTAGAAGCATAGCCGCGGCAGATGATCTTGGCATCGGGGTGGTTGCGCATGTACTTGGCAATCATCTCAACACTTGCGTACTGAGCGGGATCGATGACGCTCTTACCCTGACGGAAGATAACGATGGGCTGCAGGAAGTTCTCCTTCTCCTCAACAACCTGGACAGGACGAGCCTCGCACTCAGCCAGCTTAGCCTTCAGGTCGGCAATCGTTCTGGCGTCAGCAGCAATCTGACCATCCTTAGCGTTAACGTCGGCACGCAGCTCGTTGATCTTAGCGTTCAGACCGTCAATCTCGGCCTGGTCGCGGAGCTCAGCAATCTTGAAGTTATGAGTACCGTTGCTGTTCAGGAACTTGTAGTTCACACCGATGTTCAGACCGAGCACAGCGTCGTGGATGTCGTACTTCACGCGGTTGTTGTAGTGACGGTTCAGAGCATACACGATGTTCGGCTCAATGTAGAGCTGCCAAGCCTTAGCAGCACCCAGGTTGAAGGCGAAGTCGATGCCCAGCTTAGAGGTCAGGGCGTTCTTCTCACCGCTTCCGTTAGGAGTTTTGTCGCAACCAAAGATGTGCTCCCAACCCAGACCAGCGATACCAATGACCTCGAAAGAGCGGGGCTGGCCAGGATATCCACCGAACCAGTTGGAGAAGTTCAGTGTACCGAGCAGGCTGACGTTAGTGCTCTTCACGAAAGTCTTGCTGAACTTACCGGGCTTGTCACCGAAACGGAAAGTACCCTCAGCAGCCAAACCCACAACCGGAGTAAACCAGCGGCCGACGCGGAGGCTGGCCTCGGGGTTGATGTTCTTAAATACCTTGTAGCCTTTGGCAGGTGCATTGACACCGGCATTGATACCAATGTACCAGTTGTCAAAGTTCTTGCTCTCATAAACAGTCTGAGCATTCATTGACTGTGCTGACAAACCAGCAACAGCAAGCATTAAAAAAAACTTTTTCATTGTTACTAACTATTAGTTTTAAATAAATGATAGAATATTCTTTTCTCAAATTTGGTGCAAAATAAATAAAAAAAAATATAAGTTCCAAAAAAAAATGACGAAAAGTGGCAAAATAAGTGTTATTTTTGACTTATATCGCTTCTTTTTGGTAAAAACACCCTGTTTTTTTATTGAAATTATGAAACATTTCACATTGACTGCAGAAGGTCTGCTGTCAGCCAAAAGCCATGCCGCCTACCGCCAGTTCGACATAAAAGCAGACACCAGCCTTGCGGTGCAGAGGCTGGTGCCTAATAGGTGCATATATAATAATATGTACGCGCGAATGAACTGGCAGCACTTACTGCTGTCCGATAATCTTGCCGCCCTCCTCGACCGCCTGCATGTTCAGGGGTATCAGGTCGTGGTGACGCTCGGGCAGCGTCTTCTTTAGTGCCTTCTCCACACCCTTCGAGCTGACCACGGGAGCCACCTTCAGCAGTCCGCCCAGCACAATCATGTTGAACACCTTGCCGTTTTTCATCTCGGCGGCCTTGTCCATAGCGTCGATACGGTAGACGGTGATGTCCTTGCGTGTCGGGGGATTGATGATGCCGAAACCGTCGTAGATGAGAATACCGCCGGGCTTGATTTTCGGCTCAAACTTCTCTAACGAGGGCTGGTTGAGCACCACTGCAATATCGTACTTGGAGAGGATGGGCGACGAGATGCGCTCATCGCTGACGATGACCGTCACATTAGCCGTGCCACCGCGCTGCTCGGGGCCGTATGCAGGCATCCAAGTCACTTCCTTGCCATCCATCAGTCCTGAGTAGGCCAGGATTTTACCCATTGAGAGCACGCCTTGTCCGCCAAAACCGCTGATTATTATTTCTTTCTTCATAACTTTTCACTTTTCACTATTCACTATCTCAATATTTTACTATTTCACCATTTTACTATTTTACCATTTTACTATTTTACCATTTTACTATTTCACCATTTTACTATTACAGGCAGCAATGGTCAAATCGTGAAATTGTCAAATAGTCCAATTGTCAAATAGTCCAATCGTCAAATGGTCGTGTCTTTGAGGTCACCCTTTGGATAGAAGGGGAACATGTTCTCCTTCATCCACTCGTTGGCCTTGGCCGGTGTCAGCTTCCAACCGCTGTTGCAGGTGGAAACGAACTCCACGAGTGAGCTGCCCTTGCCATCCATCGAAGCCTGAAAAGCCTTCTTCAGAGCCTTCTTGGCCTTGTTGATGGAGGCCACCGACTCTACCGACTGGCGCGTCACGTAGCATGTACCCTCCAGACCGGCTGCAATGTCGGCAATCTTCAGAGGATAACCATGCAACTGCGGGTCACGGCCGTAAGGACAGGTCGATGTCTTCTGACCTATCAGCGTTGTGGGAGCCATCTGACCACCCGTCATACCATAAATGGCATTGTTGACGAAGACGATGACGATGTTCTCGCCACGGTTCAGGGCATGGATGGTTTCGCAGGTACCGATGCAAGCCAGGTCGCCGTCGCCCTGATAGGTGAACACCAGACGGTCGGGCCAGCAGCGCTTGATGCCCGTAGCCAGTGCGGGAGCACGTCCGTGGGCAGCCTCCTGCCAGTCGATGTCAATATAGTTGTAGGCAAACACGGCGCAACCCACGGGGCTGACACCTACGGCCTTGTCCTCCATGCCCATCTCTTCGATGACCTCGGCAATGAGCTTGTGCACCACGCCATGCGAGCATCCCGGACAGTAGTGCATGTTGTTGTCGTTCAGGAGCGTCGGCTTCTTGCAGACAATATTCTCGGGTTGAACTATCTGATTTCTATCCACCATTGTTATTTACAATTTAGCCATTTACTATTTACGATTGATTACCAATGTGCTGAGTGCCTCCACTATTTCTTCCGGCTCGGGAACAATGCCACCTAAGCGTCCGAACTGCTCTACGGGAATCTGCCCGTTGACGGCCAGGCGAACGTCCTGCACCATCTGGCCGGCATTGATTTCCACCACCAGGATGCCCTTCTTCGTCTTAGCCAGCTCGGCAATCTCCTTCGTGGGGAACGGCCACAGCGTGATAGGACGGAACAGACCTACCTTCAAGCCTGCCTCACGGGCCACCTCGATGGCCTTCTCTGACAATCGGGCTGCCGAACCGAAAGCCACAATGGCGTAGTCGGCATCGTCCAACTGCTGCTGCTCATAGCGCACCTCGTTCTCCTGAATAGTGCGGTACTTCTGCTGCAGGGCCAAGTTGCGGGCCTCCATGGCCTCGGGTTTCAGCTCCAACGAGGTGATGACCACACGTTCTCTGTTCTTCGGCTTACCCGTAGAGGCCCAGGGACACTCCCTGATGACTTCCTCGTCCGTGCGGCGGGGCTTGAACGGCGGCAGCACCACCTTCTCCATCATCTGGCCGATGACACCGTCGCTCAGTATCATAGCCGGATTACGGTACTTGAAAGCCAGCTCGAAAGCTAAGTCTACGAAGTCGGCCATTTCCTGCACGGAGTTGGGAGCCAGCACAATGACATTGTAGTCGCCATTGCCGCCGCCACGCGTGGCCTGGAAGTAGTCGCCCTGAGAAGGCTGAATAGTACCTAAGCCGGGACCGCCACGCTGCACGTTGACAAACACACCCGGCACCTCAGCACCAGCCATGTAGGTGATGCCTTCCTGCATCAGCGCAATACCGGGCGACGACGACGAGGTCATGGCACGCTTGCCGGCACCGGCAGCACCATATACCATATAAATAGATGCCAGCTCGCTCTCAGCCTGTACCACCTGCATACCGGTGGTTTCCCAGGGCTTCAGCTCGGCCAGCGTCTCAATGACTTCACTCTGCGGAGTAATAGGATAGCCGAAATAGCCGTCGCATCCGCAACGAATAGCAGCATGGGCTATAGCCTCATTGCCTTTCATCAATACCACTTCACGTTCTTCTGCCATAGCTTACTCCTCCATTTTTTTACGATACACGGTGATACACCCGTCGGGGCAGACAATGCCGCACGAAGCACAGCCCACACAGGACTCTTCGTTCACTGCCTCCACGTAGGGGTAGCCGTGCAGATTTACCTTGTTGGCCAGCGCAATCACATCCTGCGGGCAAGCAATGACGCAAAGCGAACATCCCTTGCAACGCTCAGTATCGACCACGATGGCACCCTTCATTTTTGCCATATCTATTGAGTTTAATGCATTAAATCCTGACTACAATGTCACTCCCCATATCCTGACGGGTATGAGAATTCGGGGTGCAAAGGTAGTGAAAACCACGCAAAATGCAAAGAAAAAACGCTTTTTTCTTTCTTTATGGGATGAAAATGCAAGAAATATAAAACAAAACTCCTACAAAGGCGGGGCAATGCGAAAAAAAATGTCATAATGTTTGGCGGTTACGTGGAAAAAGTGTACTTTTGCAGCCGATAACTTGTAAAAGAGAACAAAATGATACTGACGAAGTCTTATTTCTACGGCTATTACTTTTACTTTGCAACGAGGTTGTGAAGCGGTTGGCTGTAGGTCGAATTAAGAAACAGAAAATTTGAAACGTTAACATAGAGCCCCGCTTCACTGAAAGGTGAAAGCGGGACGTTTTTTAAAATACAATAATGTATGATAGAACCAGCAGAAAGATTAAACCAAGTGAGTGAGTATTACTTCAGCCGCAAGCTGAAGGAGGTGGCGCAGATGAATGCCGAGGGCAAGGACATCATCTCGTTGGCCATAGGGTCGCCAGACATGCCGCCGTCGGAGCAGACCATTGAGAAGTTGTGCGAGGTGGCGCGCCAGCCCAATGCCCACGGCTACCAGCCCACACAGGGCACGCCTGAGCTGCGCGAGGCCATGGCGGGCTTCTACAGGCGCTGGTATGGTGTCGGCCTGGACAGCAAGTCGGAGCTTCTGCCGCTGATAGGCTCGAAGGAGGGCATCCTGCATGTCACGCTGGCCTTCGTCAATCCCGGCGACTCGGTGCTGGTGCCCAATCCGGGCTATCCCACCTACACGTCGCTGTCGAAGTTGTTGGGGGCCAACATCGTCAACTACGACCTGCGCGAGGACAACGGCTGGCAGCCCGACTTCGACCAGCTGGAGGAAATCGTAAATCGGAAATCGTCAAATTGTAAATTACTTTGGACCAACTATCCCAACATGCCGACTGGAGGGCGTGCCCAGCGCGACACCTACGAGCGGCTGGTGCGCTTTGCCAAGGAGCACAGTCTTGTAGTGGTCAACGACAACCCCTACAGCTTCATCCTCAGCGAGGAGCATCTGAGCATCCTGCAGGTGCCGGGAGCCAAGGACTGCTGCATAGAGTTCAACTCCATGTCGAAGTCGCACAACATGCCAGGCTGGCGCGTAGGCATGTGTGCGTCGAACGCCGAGTTCATACAGTGGATACTGAAGGTGCAGTCGAACATCGAGAGCGGCACCTTCCGTGGCATCCAGCTGGCTGCCGCCGAGGCCTACCGTAACAGTGACGAGTGGCACCGCGAAGCCAACATCGAGCGCTACCAGCGTCGCCGCAAGTATGCCGAACAGATTATGGACGTGCTGGGCTGTACCTACGACGCGCAGCAGGTGGGCATGTTCCTGTGGGGCCGCATTCCCGACAGCATCCGGAACGTAGAAGACCTGACGGAGCGCGTGCTCCACGAGGCCCGTGTGTTCATCACTCCCGGTTTCATCTTCGGCAGCAATGGCGAGCGGTACATCCGTATCTCGCTGTGTGCCAAGGAAGAGAAGATACAAGAGGCGTTGGAGAGAATAAAAAAAACATAAATAAAAAATAAGAAATAAGAAATAAAAAATAAAAAATAAAAATTATAGTAGAATACCCCCTACAAACGTTCTACTCCCCTCCATTCAGGGAGGGGCTGGGGGTGGGTCTATATGGAACTGGAATTAGAAAAACTGAATTTACCGAGTGACAACGAACGCCCCTTCGTCATAGCAGGCCCCTGTAGTGCCGAGACCGAGGAGCAAGTGATGACGACAGCCCGCCAGCTGGCCATGAAGGGATGCCACAACTTCCGCGCTGGCGTGTGGAAACCGCGCACCAAGCCCGGCGGGTTCGAAGGCAACGGAGAGAAAGCGCTGCCGTGGATGAAACAGGTGAAGGAGGAGACGCACATGCTCATCTCTACCGAGGTGGCCACGCCCGAACATGTGGAGCTGGCCCTGAAGTACGACATGGACATCCTGTGGATTGGCGCACGCACCACGGCCAACCCCTTTGCCATGCAGGCACTGGCCGACGCGCTGAAAGGTACCGACGTCCCCGTGTTCGTCAAGAACCCCGTCAACCCCGACCTGGAGCTGTGGATAGGCGCCATGGAGCGTCTGAACCAGGCTGGCATCAAGCGTCTGGGAGCCATCCACCGCGGCTTCTCCAGCTTTGACAACAAGATTTACCGTAATGCCCCGATGTGGCAGATACCCATCGAGCTGCACCGCCGCATTCCCGACCTGCCCATCATCTGCGACCCCTCGCACATAGGAGGCCGCCGGGAACTGATAGCCCCGCTGTGCCAGCAGGCCATGGATTTGGGCTTTGACGGACTTATCGTCGAGAGCCACTGCGACCCCGACAAGGCGTGGAGCGACGCCAAGCAGCAGGTGACCCCCGAGGTGCTCGACTACATCCTGTCGCTGCTCATCATCCGCGACGAGCACGTCACCACGGAGAGCATCCAGCAGCTGCGCAAGCAGATTGACACGCTGGACAACCAGCTGATGGAACTGCTGGCCAAGCGCATGGAGGTGTGCCGCGAGATTGGCCACTACAAGAAGGAGCACAACATGACCGTGCTGCAGACCTCGCGCTACAACGAGATACTGGAGAAGCGCGGCGTGCAGGGCTCGCTGACGGGCATGTCGCCGGAGTTTGTGGCCAAGGTCTTCGAGAGCATTCACGAGGAGTCGGTGCGCCAGCAGATAGAGATAGTCAATCAGTAAAGCGGCTCTTTTTATGAAAATATTAGTATTAGGTGCAGGCAAGATGGGGTCGTTCTTCATCGACCTGCTGAGCTTTGACCACGAGGTGGCTGTCTACGAGCGCGACCCGAAACGTATGCGGTTCACATACAACTGTCAGCGGTTCACCGACTTAGAGGACGTCACGGCGTTCCGTCCCGAACTGGTCATCAACGCCGTGACGCTGAAGTACACCATCCCCGTCTTTGAGCAGGTGCTACCCTACCTGCCCGAAGAGTGCATCATCAGCGACATCGCCTCGGTGAAGACGGGTCTGAAGGAGTATTACGAGCAGACCGGTCGCCGCTATGTGTCGACGCACCCCATGTTCGGTCCCACGTTTGCCAACCTCAACCAGCTGTCTGAGGAGAACGCCATCATCATCAGCGAGGGCGACTACATGGGACGCATTTTCTTCAAGGACCTCTACCAGAAGTTAGGACTCAACATCTACGAGTACACCTTCGACGAGCACGACCGCACGGTGGCCTACTCGCTCAGCATCCCCTTCGTCAGCACCTTCGTCTTCGCCGCCGTCATGAAGCATCAGGACGCCCCCGGCACCACTTTCAAGCGCCACATGCGCATAGCCAAGGGCGTGCTGAACGAGGACGACTACCTGTTGCAGGAGATTCTGTTCAATCCCTACACCCACGACCAGGTGTCGCAGATACGCACCGAGTTGAAAGAGCTGTTGGAGATTATCGACCACAAGGATGCTGACGGCATGAAGGGCTACCTTTCCAAGATTCGCGATAATGTCAGACGCGACATTGAAATCAAGAAGTAACCTGACGGCCCACCTTGTGGCCTTTGTCGTCGTGGCCATCTGGGGCAGCACCTTCGTCTTCACGAAGCTGCTGCTCCAGCATGGTTTGTCGCCCGCACACATCTTTACCCTGCGCTTCCTCATAGCCTACCTGCTGATGATAGCCACCGAGCTGGCTGTCCGTCCGCGCCACCTGCTGGGACACCTGCTGTCAGCCACATGGCGCGACGAACTCGTCATGGCCGTGTTAGGCGTGACGGGCGGCTCCCTCTACTTCCTGGCCGAGAACGCCGCCATGCTCTACACCACGGCCACCAACACGTCGCTCATCGTCTGCTCCTGTCCGCTGTTCGCCATGCTGCTCATCGCACTGGTCTACCGCCGGAGCGAGCGGCTCACCAAGACGCAGGTTGCCGGGTCGCTGCTGGCCTGTGCAGGTATGGCCATTGTGGTGCTCAACGGACATTTCGTACTCCACCTGTCGCCGTTGGGCGACCTGCTGGCCTTCACCGCCTGCCTCTGCTGGGCCGTCTATTCGCTGCTCATGAAGTCGGTCACGGGGCGCTACAGTGCGCTGTTCATCACACGTAAGGTGTTCTTCTACGGTCTGCTGACCATCCTGCCCTACTATCTGCTTGTGCCGGGATTTCCACCCCTCGGCGTGCTTCTTGACACCGAGGTGCTGTGGAGCCTCCTCTTTCTGGGCGTGGTGGCTTCCATGCTCTGCTTCCTGCTCTGGAGCTGGGTCATCTATCGCTTAGGAGCCGTCGCCGCCACCAACTGGGTCTACTTCAACCCTATCACCACCATCGTCTTTGCCTGGTGGCTGCTGCACGAGCAGATTACCCCCTGGTTTCTGCTGGGCACGGTGTTCATTCTCGTAGGCATGTATCTCTCTGACAAAAGAGCAAAAGCAAATAAAGTTTAATATTTCACCTTTTATATCTATTTTATTTGTATCTTTGCACACAAAACAGATAAAATGCTTATGACAAGACAACGATTCGAGGCATACATGGAGAAGTATGCCCATGACATAGAAAGCATACGGGAGTCGGCACACGCCTTGCACCAGAGCGTAAACCAGACCTACGGCGACGACCTGCCCTACGGCTACCACCTGGACATGGTGGCTAACGGCGTGCGCGACTTCGGACACCTGGTGTGTGCCTCGGAGGACGACGTGCTGCCCATGTTCTTCGGAGCCTACTACCACGACAGCATGGAGGACGCCCGCCTCACCTACAACGACGTCATGAAGGTGGCCCGCGGTTTCCTGACCGAGGAGCAGGCTCTGCTGGCTACCGAGATTGTCTACGCCCTGACTAACGACAAGGGACGCACCCGCGCCGAGAGGGCAGGCGAGAAGTATTACAAGGGCATACGCGAGACACCCTACGCCCCCTTTATCAAGCTGTGCGACCGGCTGGCCAACATCACGTTCTCGTGCTCGGGCATGAACGACCACAGCCTGCACATGAAGGAGGTCTACAAAGGCGAGATGCCCCACTTCCTGGCCAGCATCAACCCGCACCGCACCGACGACGACCGCTTTTTGGTGCCGCAGCCCACGGTGCTGCGACTGGCCGAGTGTCTCATTGACGACATGGAGCGCGAGGAGCGGAACGGCAAAGTCTGGTGGCACGAGTATTAGTTTATAGTTTACAGTTCATAGTTTACAGTTCATAGTTCACAGTTCAAAGTTCATAGTTCATAGTTATGGCATTAGGCAAGTGGATAGGCGGATTCTTGGGATTTATGAGCGGGGGCCCCATCGGCGCACTCGCAGGCATCATCCTTGGAGGACTTTTCGACACGATGCTCGACTCGGTGAACACCCCCGAGACACAGGGCACCTTCGACGGACAGAGCGGTTTCGAGTCGCAGACCTACAGCCGGCAGCAGGCCCGTCAGGGACAGCGCAACAGTTTCCTGTTCTCCATGCTGGTGCTGGCCTCCTACGTCATCAAGGCCGACGGACGGGTCATGCACTCCGAGATGGAGCTGGTGCGCAACGTGCTGCGCCAGAACTTCGGCGAGGCAGCCCGCCAGCAAGGCAACGAAATCCTGAACAGGCTGTTTGACGAGCAGAAGCGCGTCGGAGCCTCCCGGTTCCGTCAGACCGTCATCGAGTGCTGTCAGCAAATGGCTCGCGACATGGACTATTCGCACCGCCTGCAACTCCTCAATTTCCTTGTACTCATTGCCCAGGCCGACGGCCGTGTGGACCCCGCCGAGGTCACGGCCATGAAAGAGTGCGCCCAGTGGATGCAGATGTCTGTCGACGAGGTGGACTCCATGCTCGGCCTCGGCAAGGACGACCTTGAGTCGGCCTACCGTGTGTTAGGCGTCAGTCCTAACGCCACCGACGACGAGCTGAAGAAAGCCTACCGTCGCTTAGCCCTTGAGCACCATCCCGACAAGGTGGCCGCCCTGGGCGACGACGTCCGCAAAGCCGCCGAGCGCAAGTTCCAGGAAATTAATGCCGCCAAGGAACGCATCTGGAAAGCCCGCGGCCTGTAGTGCGACTACAGGCTCCGTTCACTGGCCGTACCTGCCGCGTGAGCGTTATATGCGTCGAAAGCCTCAAATTATTTACCAAAGAAATAATAAGTTTTTCCGCGTTTGTAACCTCTTGAAGCTCAATGCCGTGGAATTTTATGCCTGACGGCACCGAATTTTATGCCCCGCGGCACCAAAAAGTATCATCCGTTTTGGTAAATCGGGCAATCAAATTTGGAAGCGCGGGACATGAAATTTACCAGTGCGGCTGATGCTTTT
>JAFTGB010000032.1 GCA_017458125.1 Prevotella sp. | reverse complement strand
TGGCGACGCTTCGGTGCGAGAGCTGTGGTGTCGGGGTCTGAGGACCGTGAGAACTCGCTTTCGCCTGTACGCAAAATAGTCTCGCCTGCACGCAAAACACCTTGCGCCTGTACGCAAAAATTCCTCGACTTAACGCAAAATTTCTATTGTATTTTTTCTCCCAGCAGGAATAGAGTATAGTTGTGTTGCCTGATGCAGGCTTACTCGTATTGGCGGATTCTGACGTCGATGCCGTCGGCTTTGAGCTGTGAGGGGATGGTGCTGACGTCGGTGCGGCCGTAGTGGTAGGGGAAGAGCACCTTGGGCTTCACCATGCGGGCGGCCTTGAGCAGCTGGTCGGGGGTCATGGTGTAGGGCTGGTTGCAGGGCAGGAAGGCGATGTCGATGTCCTTGATGGCAGCCATTTCGGGAATGTCCTCAGTGTCGCCGGCTATGTATATGCGCAGTCCGTCGATGGTAAGGATGTAGCCGTTGTCACGCCCTTTGGGGTGGAACTGCAGGTGTCCCTCGGTGGTGTTGTATGCCGGAACGGCCTCCACGGTGATGTCGCCGGCCAGCTTCTGGCTGTCGCCGTTGGCCATGGCGTTGCCGTAGCCCAGCATGTCGGCGCAGCGGCGGTTGGTGACCAGCTTGGTCTTGTCGCCGGTAAGCAGCTTGATGGCCTGACGGTCGAAGTGGTCGACGTGCTCGTGGGTCACCAGGATGTAGTCGGCCTTGGGCATGGCCGTGTAGTCTGTGGTGCGGTCGCCGAGTTTCGTCACGGGGTCTATCTCAATCTCCTTGCCGTCGTAGACTATGCGGATGCTGGCGTGCATCAGGGCGTGGAACTTGACGCTCTTGCCGCTCTTGGTCAGAAACATGTCCACCTGACAGCAGTCCTTGGAGGCCTTGCAGGCGGTGGCAGCCAGCTCGTTGCAGACATCAGCCTCGATGCCGGCAATGCTCTCCGTGGGCTCGTAGCGCTTCACCACGCGGCCGTCGCGGCTGACGAGGAACTTGGTGAAGTTCCACTTGATGTCGCTCTTCTTGTCGTAGTCGGCATCGCGCTTGCGCATCATGGCGTCCATCATCTTGCCTTTCTGGTCGTTGAGGTCAAAGCCGCCAAAGCCCTGCTGCGCCTTCAGATAGGTGTAGAGCGGCGACTCGGCAGCGCCGTTGACGTCAATCTTGTCGAACTGTGGAAACTGGGTGTTGAAGTTGGCCGTGCAGAACTGCTTGATCTCCTGAATGGTGCCGGGAGCCTGCTGTCCGAACTGGTTGCAAGGGAAGTCCAGAATCTCCAGTCCCTGACTTCGGTACTTCTCGTAGAGCGCCTCCAGCTCCTTGTATTGGGGTGTGAAACCGCAGCGCGTGGCCGTGTTGACGATGAGCAGCACGCGACCTTTGTAGTCGGCCAGTGCGACGTCCTTGCCCGTGTCGTCCTTTACCTTGATGTCATAGATGCCTTGTGCCGAGACCGTCAGCACGCCAATAGCCGCCAGCAGGCAGCAGACGATGGTTTGCTTCATTTGTTTTAGTAGTGTTAAGTTCTTAGTTGTCTGTGTGTGCGACGGCGCCGTTACTTGGCTTCCGTCATGTCGCCCTCGATGTAGAGTCGCGTCATCTCCACGGCGCCGTTGGTGCGCACGGTGATGGACTTCTTGAAGTGGCCGGGGAATTTGCCGGCGCCGTTGTAGGTCACCTTGATTTCACCTTTCTCGCCGGGTTGCACGGGCGTCTTGGTGTACTCGGGAACGGTGCAGCCGCAGGAGGCAATAGCCTGGTTGACAATGAGCGGCAGTTCGCCCACGTTGGTGTAGGTGAACGTGCAGGTCACTTTAGGGTCTTTCTCAGAGAAAGAGCCGAAGTTGTGTGTCGTTTTGTCAAATTTAATCTGTGCTGGCTTCTGAGCCATGGCCATGGTGATGCTGCCGACGAAGAGTAGGGCCGTCAATAAGAATTTTCTCATCTTACCTTAGTTTAAACAAAATTACCTTGCAAAAGTAAGCCTTTTTCTTGATACCTGAGACATTTGACACCTGTTTTTTAATTTTTTTAAATTTTTAATCTTTTGCTTTACTACTTTTTTTGCTACCTTTGCAGGCCAAACGGAAAACAACTTTATAATAATGTATAGAACTAATACTTGTGGCGAACTTCGGCTCGCCAATGCCGGACAGCAGGTGACGCTGGCCGGATGGGTACAGAGAACGAGAAAGATGGGCGGTATGACCTTTGTCGACTTGCGTGACCGCTACGGACTGACGCAGTTGGTGTTCGACGAGTCGAAGGACGCAGCCCTTTGTGAACAGGCCAACAAGATGGGCCGCGAGTGGTGCGTGCAGGTGAAGGGCACCGTCAGCGAGCGTCAGTCGAAGAACGACAAGATGCCGACCGGCGACATCGAGATACTGGTAGACGAGCTGAACGTGCTCAGCGAAAGTCAGACTCCGCCGTTCACCATTGAGGACCAGACCGACGGCGGCGACGACATCCGCATGAAGTACCGCTACCTGGACCTGCGCCGCTCGTGTGTGCGCAAGAACCTGGAACTGCGTCACCGCATGACCATCCTCATCCGCAACTTCCTGGACTCGAAAGACTTCATCGAGGTGGAAACCCCCATACTGATAGGCTCTACGCCGGAGGGAGCGCGCGACTTCGTGGTGCCCTCGCGCATGAACCCCGGACAGTTCTACGCCCTGCCGCAGTCGCCGCAGACGCTGAAGCAGCTGCTGATGGTGTCGGGTTTCGACCGTTACTTCCAGATAGCCAAGTGCTTCCGCGACGAAGACCTGCGCGCCGACCGCCAGCCTGAGTTCACGCAGATAGATTGCGAGATGTCGTTTGCCGACCAGGAGGACGTGCTGCAGATATTTGAGGACCTGGCCCGCCACCTGTTCCGCGAGGTGCGCGGCGTCGAGCTGCCCCCGCTGCAGCGCATGACGTGGCACGAGGCCATGCGCCGCTTCGGCAGCGACAAGCCCGACCTGCGCTTCGGCATGGAGTTCGTCGAACTGATGGACGTGCTGAAAGGTACGGGCTCCTTCCCCGTGTTCAACGAGGCAGAATACATTGGCGGCATCGTCGTTCCCGGCTGTGCCGACTACACCCGCAAGCAGCTCGACCAGCTGACCGACTTCGTCAAGCGTCCGCAGGTGGGTGCCAAGGGTCTGGTGTATGTCAAGTTCAACAGCGACGGCACGGTGAAGACCAGCGTCGACAAGTTCTACACCCCCGAGGTGTGGGCACAACTAAAGGAGAAAACCGGAGCCAAGGACGGCGACCTGGTGCTCATCCTCAGCGGCGACAAGGCCAACAAGACGCGCACCCAGCTCTGCACGCTGCGCTTGGAGATGGGCGACCGTCTGGGGCTGCGCGACAAGAACGTGTTCAAGTGCCTGTGGATTGTCGACTTCCCCCTGTTCGAGTGGAGCGACGAGGAGCAGCGCCTGATGGCTACCCACCATCCCTTCACACTGCCTAACCCCGACGACATTCCCCTGCTGGACACCGCTCCCGAAAAGGTGCGTGCCGTGGCCTACGACTTCGTGTGCAACGGCATCGAGGTGGGCGGCGGCTCACTGCGTATCCACGACGGCAAGCTGCAGGAGAAAATGTTCCAGATTTTAGGCTTCACCCCCGAGCGTGCTATGGCTCAGTTCGGCTTCCTCATCAACGCCTTCAAGTACGGAGCACCCCCTCACGCCGGGCTGGCTTTCGGCTTGGACCGCTTCGTCAGCATCATGGCCGGACTCGACAGCATTCGCGACTGCATAGCCTTCCCCAAGAACAACAGCGGTCGTGACGTCATGCTGGACGCTCCTGGCGAGTTAGACCCTAAACAGTTGGAAGAGTTGAACTTACGGATTGATATAAGTCAAGAATAAGTACGAAAACGGCAAAAAGCGGCTGTTTGCGATAACAACGTTTATGAAAAGTCTTTAATTTTGCACCGTCAAAAAGAAAACAAGGACAACATCTATTTTAAGAGAGTAATCATTTTAAAAAAACTATGGCAGAAAGAAAAACTACAAAGAAGGCCGCTGCTGAGGCAGCTGAGCCCAAGAAGGCAACAGTAAAGAAGGCTGCTACGAAGAAGGCCGCAGCTATTGCCGTTAACGCTGAGAACGCAGGTTTCAAGGCTGGTGATGTTTATCAGGCTCTCGCAGCTGCTGAGAAGGCACTGAGCGTCAAGGAGATTGCCAAGGCTGCTAAGATCAGCGAGGAGGAGACTCTGCTTGGTCTGGGCTGGCTCTTCAAGGAGGGCAAGCTCAATGCTGCTGACGACAAGGTTGCACTTGCTTAATACAGTAAACAAAAAGCATAAAAGGGCCGGTAAGCTGATGAGGCTTACCGGACTTTTTTTAGTTCATAGTTAAGAGTTCATAGTTCATAGTTTAGCGTTTAGCGTTTAACATAGATGTTTTACGACAAACAGATATTGAAGGTGCTCACGGAAGCTGGGGAGCGTGGTATAGGAGTGCAGGCCATTGCCAAGCACGTCTATAACATGAACTGTACGTTTTTCACCCAGCCGAACTATGAGGAGATACGCACCTATGTGCAGCAGTATCTGTTGAAAAACTCAAAAGCCCAGCAGTCGCTCATTGAGCGGACTGACCGCCGTGGCTACTACCGGCTGAACACCAAAGGGTCGCCTGACGCCCGCCAGCTCATGCTTCAGTTCACAGAGATGGAGGCGGAGGATGCCGCCGACGAGAAGCCTCGCCAGCAGGACTTGTCACTCGACCTCTTTGCCTAATTCCCTAAAGACTTCCTGATAAAGCAGCAACAGGTTCTCGGCCGTCTTCTGCCACGAGAACAGGCTGGCACGTTGCAGTCCCACCTGCTTCTGACGTTCGCAGAAAGCCTCGTCGGTCTCCAAGCGGAGCATCATGGCGGCTATGTCGTCGCTGCTCTCGGGGTTGACGAGGATGGCGTCGCTACTCCCAATCTCAGGCATGGACGACGTGTTGCTGGTGATGACCGGCGTGCCGCAGGCCATGCCCTCAAGCAAGGGAATGCCGAAACTCTCGCGCAGCGACGTGTAGAGGAAAGCGAAGGCGTTGCCGTAGATGTAGGGCAGGTCGCTGTTGACGATGTAGCCCGGCATGACTATGTGTTCGCGGATGTTGCCGATGCCGTTGCGGCTGATGATGCCGTTCAGGTAGTCGGGTGCCAAGTCGGCCATCAGCAGCTTACGTTTGACGGCCGACTTCGTGAGATACTTGGAGTAGGCCACCAGCGTGCGCTCGGTGTTCTTCTTCGGGTCTGTGTTGCCGAGGAAGAAGAAGTAGCCCGGCTGGCCGATGTATTTCCTGTAGATGCCTTCGGTGTCTGCCGTAGGGCGGAACCAGCTGTTGTAGCCGTTGTATATCATAGCCATGCGCTCCTCGGCAATGTGCAGCTTGCTGATGATGTTGCGCTTCTCGAACTCCGACACGGTGATGATGCGGCGGCACTTGCCGAGTATCCTCGGTACGACGAGCCGACGGTACAGCCAGCCCATGTTCTGATAGAGTGACTTGTTGTGTTTGTCGCGCGGTTCCAGAAAGATGATGTCGTGCAGTGTCAGCACTAATGGGATGTCGCAGCGGATGGGTGCCGTGTTGCTGGTGCAATGCAATAGCTGCACGCCGTGCTGCTTCGCCGCCCGTGGCAGTGCATACTGCTCCCACAGCGGGTAGGTGGGACAGTCAATTTCCACAACATGCACGTTGGCGCTGCTTTCTACGCAGCGGTCGTCGCCGGGTTTGACGAACACGTAGTATTCGTTCTCGGTGTCCATCTTCTGAATTTCAAGGATTTCCTGCAGCACGACGTAGTCCATGCCGTGCTTGTTCTTGCGGAAAATGCGCTGTGCCTCAATGCCGACCTTCATGGTGTATTTACGATTTACGGTTTATGGTTTGATAGTTCTGATGACTCGGGCCGGCACGCCACCGACGACGCAGTAGTCGGGAACATCCTTGGTGACGACGGCACCGGCGGCAACGACGGCGTGACGGCCGATGGTGACACCGGGCAGGATGACGGCATTGGCGCCAATCCATACGTCGTCGCTGATGACTACGGGGTGCGTCGACACCCCTTGCTCGTCTATGCGCTGCGTGACGTCCTGGTAATTATGGTTCAAGGCCGTCACCGTGATGCCTTGCGCCAGATTGACGTGGTTGCCTATGCACACGGGCCCAATGACGGTGCAGTGGATGCCGATGCGCGTATGGTCGCCAATGGTCACGTCGCCCATGGCATTGTTGATGCAGCAGTATGACTCAACGACGCTGCGCCTGCCTAACCAGAAACGGCGGTAGGGTGGGGTGTCCATCCTGACGCTGCGGTAAATCTTCGAGCCGCGTCCCCTGTGCTGGTACAGCGGTGCCAACAGGCGGACGTACCAGCGAGGCCGTGCGTCGCGCTGGTTCATGACGATGCGGTCAATCCATTGCTTCATCTTTGGACTTGCTTTCAAAGCCTGTCTGAGTGCTTCTTTGTCAATCATGCAACAAAATTACGACTAAATCTTCATTATTCCAAATTTTTTCCTTACATTTGCACAAATTACTGCCCATAATGAAGATACTTTTCCTTGTCTACCATGGTTTTTCCGAGCATAGCGGCATCTCTAAGAAGATACACTATCAGGTGAAGGGCTTGCGTGAGAACGGTTATGACGTGCGCCTGTGCTACTATGACTTCTCTGCCGATGGCCACCGCTGCCGCTTCGTGGACGGGCAGGTCATTGAGGACTATGGCACGGGCATGATGGCAGGACTTCGGCAGCGACTGAGCTACGGCAGCGTTTACGACTACTGCGTGAGCGAGGGCATCCGGCTGGTGTATGCCCGCTGTTTCCAGAACGCCAGTCCGTGGCTTATCCGTTTCTTCCGTCGGCTGCGCCAGGCCGGCATCCATGCCGTGACCGAGATACCCACCTATCCTTACGACCAGGAGTTCCGGTCGTTTGAGTGGAAGATGCGCATGGAGCTGCATGCCGACCAGCTGTTCCGCCGCTGCTTATACAAAGAGATGGATGCCGTGGTGACGTTCTCCGATGCTACGGAGATTTTCGGTCAGCGCACCATCCGCATCAGCAACGGTGTCGACTTCGACAGCATCAAACTGAATGAAAACGATAACGGAAACGAAAACGGTAAATGGAACGGGAGGGAGTTGCATCTGATTGGCGTGGCCGAGGTGCATCCTTGGCATGGCTTCGACCGCGTGATGACCGGCATGGGAGAATATCGTGGCGACGTCCCCGTCTTTTTCCACGTCGTGGGCGGTGTGCACCCCAACCACATGAAAAACACGTTTGCCCCCATTATCGAACGTTACCGCCTGCACGACAAGGTTATATTCCACGGCCAATTGTTTGGCGAAGCCTTGGACGACGTCTTCCGCCAGTGCCAGTTTGCCATTGGTTCGCTGGGCCGTCACCGCTCAGGCATCACGGTCATCAAGACACTCAAGAACCGTGAGTATGCCACCCGCGGCATACCTTTTATATATAGTGAGCAGGACAGCGACTTCGACCGTCAGCCCTACGTGCTGAAAGCGCCTGCCGACGAGTCGCCCGTCGACATACAAAGCATTGTAGACTTCATGCGGCATTTTACCATGAAGCCACGTGAAATAAGGCAGAGCGTAGAGCATCTCACTTGGAAGATACAGATGCGTCGAGTAGTTGACGCCATTGTCGGATGATGCTGCCCAAGTCGAAACGGCGGGCAATGGCCATGGCCTCCTTCGATTTTGACGGCCAGTCAATGCGGGTGGCCTCCAGCATTCGCCGCGCCAGCCCGTTGACGTCGCCATTGATGTAGTAGAGACCGAAGTCGCCCATAATCTCCTCGCTGGTGGGCAGGTTGCTCGACACGACAGGCAGTCCGTGAGCCATGGCCTCGACCAGCACCAGTCCGAAGCCCTCCCAGCGTGAACTGAGCACATAGACCTGTGCCTGACTGTAGTAGTCCTGAATGCGGGTGGTAAACGGATGGATGGTCACCCTGTCCTCCAGGCCGTACCGCCCGATGAGCCTGCGGTACATCGGCTCCTCCACGCCTTCACCCACTAAGTCGAGCGTCCAGTCCTTATCCTCGTTGGCAAAGATGCGGAAAGCCTCGATGAGCAGGTCGAAGCCTTTGTGCAGGCGCGAGAAGCGGCCTACGGCCAGAAACTTCTTTGACGTGCCGGCCGACGGCTGTCCGGGAGTCAGCGTCAGCGGGTTGTAGATGATCTGAAGGTTGTCGAAGGGGTATTTCCGCGCATCGTCGTGGCACAGCACGACGGTCTTGTCCAGCTTCTCTAACTGCCACTCGTAGTGCTTGCGCAGTTCCGGCCCGATATACAGCGACTGCTTACCAAACAGTGCTTCGTAGGAGTTATGTATCCAGCCAATCAGGCGCGTACCGCCCAACGCCTTCCGACAGGTAGCCAGCCTGACGGCCAACGGAGCATGTACGCCGACGATGGCGTCATAGTGGCCGTCGGCCAGCTCGTTGGCCAGTGCTCTGCGCTTCTCCGAGGGGAACGAACTGTGGGCATACCAGTCCGACGTGAGCCGTATCTGGGGCAGCACCTTGCGGTACAGGTAGCTGTAGGCCTTGCATACCCACAGCTTCCACGCCGGTGTGGGCGGGTAGGCAAAGAAACGGTAGTGTATGTCGGAACGGCTCAGGTCGTAGAAGGTGGTGTCCTTAGCTTCCTCCCGGTCCAGCGTCACAATGGTCACATCGCAGTCTTTGGCCAGTTCCTTGGCAATGACCGCTGTCACTCGCTGTACTCCTCCGAAGGAGAAGATGGAGTCAGTCAGGAAGCAGATGCGTTTCATAGTATGCGCTGATAATATTCAGTCAGTTTGTCAACACATGCAGAGACGTTGTATTGGCTCATCAGCCGCTGGCGCAACAGCGGTTGGGAGGTGTTGTCATCCATAGCCCGCATGACAGCCTGTCCAATGCTGTCGACGCTGAACGGGTCAACCAGTTGGACGCTGCCTTTGCCGTAATACTCCTTTGGGCCTCCAAGGCTGGTGATAACCATGTTGCATCCATGTATGGCGGCCTCCAATGCTACCAGTCCGACTCCCTCGTTGAGGCTGGGCAGCGCAAACACTTTGGCCCGGTTGTAGAGCCTTGCCAGCTCTTCGTCGCTGACAAAGCCCAGTATCTCGATGTTTGGTGCGTTGCCGATGAGTTTCCGTAGCATGGCTTCCGACTCTGTGTTGCCTGTATTGCCTGCAAGTTTCAGTTGGAAACCATACTTCTTTGCAGCTTCAACGAGCCGTGGGACATTCTTGCGTGGTTGCGTCATCGTGCCAGTAAACAGGCAGAAAGATTCCTTCGTGATGGCAGCATCGTAGTGGTCGTCACGATAAGATAGGGGTACGATACAGACTTTTTCCGCAGCAATGTCATAGCCTTGCCGTAGGTAGTCTGCCTCATATTCGGTTCGGGCAAAAAACAACTTGACATCATCTTTGTATCGACGAAGTGCATAGTTTTGTGAATAAAGTCTGAGCCGTTCACAGCCAAAGCGGGTGGCTAACCGGTATTTCCACATGGGAGTATTGGTGTCAATAATTGGCGAAAATACAAAGTTGGGGTTGATGCCACTTCCCCAATGAATAATGTCGTAGTTCCATAGCCCAAAGCCAAATACGTGAACGATGTCATATTGTTTCCAGTCGTAGTGTCCCCACGGGTTGATGCGATCCACTTGATGGCCTTTACGCTCCAACTCTCTTGCCCATATCTCAGCCTGCATCTTACTGCCATCACCTGCTCCCATATAGCAAGCACCTGGATACATGATAAATGCAATTTTCATATATTCTAGTTGTTTATGCTGCAAAGATAATAAGAATTTTCTGTAAAAGATGGTTTTTATGTTTATTTTTGCTATCTTTGTAGCATGAAATACGAAGTGACTATAGGAATTCCTGTTTACAATGTTGAAAAGTACATTCGTCTGACGATGGACTCAGCGTTAGCACAAACGTTCGAGAATATTGAATTCCTGGTATTGGACGATTGTGGTACGGATAGCTCGATGGATGTTGTTCGTGAATATCAACAGCAACATCCAAGAGGTAAGGACATTCGCATTGTTCGCCAGCCGCAGAATGGAGGATTGGGTCGTGCTCGTAATCGAATTATTGAGGAAGCTCAAGGTGAATATCTATATCATTTGGATGCTGATGATGCCATTGCTCCCAATACAATAGAATTGCTTTATGAGAATGCAAAGAAATATGATGCGGATATCGTATACGGCTCCTACGAGAGGATAGAGGAGTTTGACGGAACAACAACAAAAACAGATTATCAATACCCTGCTATGCAGTTCTTGAAAGAGCATGAATTTGCTGATCGTGTCTATAGTGATTATGGCTTTTTACAGGCAAATACATGGAACTTCTTAATCAAGACGGAAATCTATCTGAAAAACAACATCCGTCATAAACCTGTGAACTACTGGGAGGACTTCACGACAACGATTGACTTGCCGACCTATATCAATCGTGCGGTGTTGTTGCCCAATATTACCTATTATTATTACTGCCGATATGGCTCTTTGTCTAATTTTGCCAATCGTGACCATATTGCCAAGTCTGAGATACAAAAGACTATTGATGCAATGGCTTTGGTAAAGCAAAATAGTGATCGAGTGAAGTCAAGGCCATATTTCCACAAGCGCATGTATAAAGTCATGATGACCCATTTCTACATGGCTTGTTCCATATTGAAAGAAGAGAGAGTCATCACTCCTCCCTTCACTAAGCGAGAGATACGTGACGTGATGCGTTCTCCGCTGTCACTGATGGAGACCATCGGACTGAGAGGGTGGAAGCTGAGGAATCTCTTCTTGTTTCTTCTGGGTGTATTGCCTCCCGCCTGTACTGTTGCCGTCATACGGTTTGTTGGAAAACATAAAGGACTCATCTGATTTATGAAAATAGCCTTTCTTATCCGGTCACTTGCCCTTGCTCACGGTGTGGAGCGTACCTTGGCGGACAAGGTGAATGCCTTGTCAGAAATGGGACATGAGGTTACGCTAATAACCTATGAGCAGGGAACACATCCGTTGGTTTTTCCTTTGCGTCAAGGCGTGAGGCATGTCGATTTGGACTGTTGCTATTTTCATCTTTACAGGAAATCATTGCTCCGGCGACTGATAGAGGGAGTGTTCATGCGCCGCCGTTTCCAGAGACGGCTAAGTGCTGCTGTCAGTCAGCTGCAGTTAGATGTGCTTGTCACGACGATCTATTCGGACGAGTTTGCGAGGGCAACGATGTCTTTGCACCGAAAAGTCCGTATCGTCGTAGAGTCTCATACGGCATATTCCATAGAGATGGAGCATGTTTCTGCGGTGCAACGCTGGAGATCCAGACACGCTCTTCATGCATACCGCCACTGTCACCTGTTTATTGCCTTGACTCGTGGCGATGCGGAGTTTTGGAAGAAGCACGCGGCGAGGGTGACGGTTGTGCCTAATCCGCTTCCCTTTTATTGCGAGGATATATCCCTGGCACACAGAAAGCCGGGGCGCATTCTCTGTGTTGGAAGTTTCCAGAGTCAGAAGCGCCATGACCGTCTGGTAGACGCATTCTCTTTGATAGCTGATAAATATAAGAACTGGTATGTTGATATTATAGGTGACGGTGTACTGAAAGACACACTTCAGCAACGGATAGACAGACTGGGACTTACTGGTCGTGTGACCCTTTTGCCCCCCACGGCTGATGTCCGAGCCGAGTATCTCTCTTGTGAGTTCCTGGTTCAGTGCTCTGACTATGAAGGCTTCGGATTAGTTCTTGTCGAGGCGATGGCCTGTGGTGTACCGGTAGTCTCGACAGCCTGCCCTTATGGTCCTGCAGAGATTATCGACGACGGCATCACGGGGCTTCTGACTAAACTGGATGTCGCGGATTTGTCGGCCAAGATGGAATGGATGATTCTTCATGACGCGGAGCGGCGGGAGATGGGCATCAAGGCTCACAAGGCTGTTCTCCGATACCGGAAGCAGCAGATTATGAGAGAATGGGCAGCTGCCTATGCCTCGGTGATGTGAGCTTAGCGATGTATCCACTTCCAGTGCCATTCGCGTATCTTCAGATATAAGTAAGGGGGGTACTTCGTCACCAGCAGGCTTTCAAGCCTTCTTTTCAGGTTGCCCGTAAAGTGCAGGTCCGGGACTTGCTGCCTGAGGTGTTCTACGATTTCTCTTTTGTCCTGTGGCTCCTTGATACTGTGCAGCATGGCGTAGAATAATATGGAGAACGAGCAATAGACATCGTCTTCGAGTTTTTGTCTGGTCTGAGGTGTCAGCGTTTCCGTATGCCTCAGTTTCCATGTCGCGCCGATGATGGCGGCAAAGTCCATTGCTTTTTTCTTTGTGAAAGAAGAAGTGGCGGAAGGATGGTTTTTGCGGTAGATGTTCAGCAGCCAATGAACCCTAAGACATTTCTGTGCCCTGAGGTAGCATTGATGGGTGAAAGGAACATCCTGATATGTGAGACCAGGGATGAAACTCAGCTGGTTGTCTGTCAGAAACTGTCTTCTGAAGAGTGTGCGCCATACATAGCACTGATACGGATTCAAGTCTTCCAGAAAAAGACGCTCACCCGTTTTCTCCTCATAATGGATGTCTGTTTGGTGTGTACACTTGTAGTCTGGCATCTCGTTCCCGCTTGTCTCTATAAAGTCCGCAATGACGAGGTCAGCTTTCGTCTCCAAAGCTTTCTCCAACAGTGTAGGGATGCTGTTCTCTACAAGCAAGTCATCCGAGTCGGGCATCAGAATGTACTCGCCCCGGGCCATGGCCATGCCGTTGTTGCGTGTCACCGACAGCCCTTGGTTCTCCTGGCTGATGACGGTGATGTTCCAGTGCTGGCCGATGATGTCAGCTATCATCTCCATGCTGCGGTCTGTTGAGCCGTCGTTGACAATGATGACCTCGAAGTCTTCGTCAGCCATACCTTGCCTGAAGATGCTCTCCAGACTGGTCCGTACGTATCTCTCAACGTTATAGACGGGAAGGATGATGGATAGTTTAGTCATATTGCTTCGTTTAGGCTTGTGGGGTGTCGCGACTACCTTGCAAAATTAGGTAAAAAAGTTGATAATTCAAAATTTTTTTGTTATATTTGCACAATATTTGCAATATATGGCACAGTGGTACGACAAATACATGACAGTCTACGGACATCCCTTCACTGATGTTCCCGACGAAATCATAGAGGCTACGCGTGAGCGTCTGGCTCGTCTTCAGAGTCCGGAGCCGTTGGCCAGCATAGTGGTCATAGCCTATAATGAGGAGACCCACCTGCAGGCCTGCCTGTGGGCCATCAGTGAAATATGCTGCAAATATCCTGTTGAGATTATCGGTGTCGACAACGACTCCAAGGACCGCACAGCAGAGATTTATGAGCGCGCAGGCATTCCTTATTACACAGAGTACCAGCATTCCTGCGGCTACGCCCGCCGCTGCGGACTTCAGCATGCCAAGGGTAAGTACTACTTCGACGTGGACAGCGACACGCTCTATCCGCCCCACTACTACGAGTTGATGCTTGAACAGTTGCTGAAACCCGGCGTCAGCTGTGTGTCGGCCACCTGGAGCTACTTTCCTGATGCCCACCACAGCCGTTTAGGGTTGAGGCTCTTCGAGATGGCGCGCGACCTCTTTCTCTGGGTCCAGCATTTCAAGCGACCGGAGCTGTCGGTGCGCGGGCTGGTGTTTGCCTATAATGCCGACTACGGCCGCCGGGAGCCTTACCGTGTGGACATCATTCGGGGTGAGGACGGTTCCATGGCTTTGGCCTTAAAGAAGTATGGCAAAATCAAGTTCGTCCGTGACCGTCGTTGCCGTGCCGTCACGGGCTACGGCACCATAGGTACGCAGTCGCTGTGGCAGAGCTTTGCGGACCATGTCCGCATCCAGATGAAGGGCATTTCCCGCATCTTCCACAAGACCGATCATTACGACGATGCTGAAGACAACTTGGTGAAAGAATGAGGAATGTTGAATGAGGAATGTTGAATGGTCGGCTTCGCCGATTATCAATTATAAATTATAAATTCTTCATCGCCGCAGGCGACAACTCAACATTCAACATTCGTCATTCAACATTTTTAATTGCCGCAGGCGACAACTCCACATTCAACATTCGTCATTCAACATTCATTTTTTCCTGACGCGCCTTGTTACTCCAATGGCACCCGTGGGACAGACGAGGCGGCACAGGTGGCACCCTACGCACTTGGAACCCACGATGCGCGGCTGACGCGTGGCCGTGTCGAAGGCGATGGCCTGATGGCCGCCGTCCTGGCACGACAGCTGGCAGCGCCCGCAGCCCATGCAGCTGCTAAGGTCTATCTTCGGGTAGACAACGGTGTCGCGGTCCAGTTCAGAGGGCAGCACGAAGTTGGGCACCTCCTCGCCCACGATGTCCTCCAGCTTGCTGATGCCGCGCTGGCGCAGATAGGCCTGCATTCCTAACAGCAGGTCGTCGATGATGCGGTAGCCGTACTGCATCACGGCAGTACACACCTGCACGTTGCGGCATCCTAACAGCATGAAGTCCAAGGCATCGCGCCATGTCTCTATGCCGCCGATGCCGCTGAACTGAACCGTGTGGAGCCTCTTCATAATCTGGTGCGAGCTCATCTCTAAGATGTGGCGCAGGGCAATAGGCTTCACGGCCTTGCCGCTATATCCTGACACGGTCTTCTTCTGGTTCACCTCGGCCAGTGGCGACATGGTGATGCTCTTGATGGTGTTGATGGCCGATATGGCGTCAGCTCCGGCGAAGTAGGCACCGATGGCTGGTTCTGCTATGTGCGTGATGTTGGGCGTCATCTTCGGTATGACGGGTATGCTCACCGCGCGTTTTACGTAGGTGGTGTAGAAGACGACAAGCTCAAGGTCCTGACCCACGTCGCTTCCCATGCCTGCCAGTCGCATCTGCGGACACGAGAAGTTCAGCTCCACGGCGTCGCAGCCCACCTCCTCGGCCAGTTTTGCCAGCTCAATCCACTCCTCCTCGTACTGTCCCATGATGGAAGCTATGACCACCTTCGTCGGGTAGTTCTGCTTCAGTCGTCGCAGAATGTCGAAGTCCGTCAGGTATGGGTTCTCGGAAAGCTGTTCCATGTTGCGGAAACCCTCTATCTCCGTGCCGTTCTTCACCGCGTCGAAGCGTGGCGACACCTCGCGGATTTCTTTCTTGCAGATGGTCTTGTAGAACACGCCGCCCCATCCCATGTCGAACGCCCGCGCCACCATGTCGTAGTTGGTGCACACAGCCGACGAGGCCAGGAAGAACGGGTTCTCGCACGGTATGCCGCAGAAGTCAATGGCGAGTGACGTCTTCGCCAGTTCTTCCAGTGACGAGCCGACTGGGGCATCTGCCGCCGCGTCGTCGCGGCATACGGTCCTTACCAGTTCGCTGATGCGGATGGGACGGTCGTAGTGAATACAGGCCTCTTCAGCAGCCAGCAGGTCGGCGTCGCTGCACGCCGCCACCCACTGCCCCGCCAGTGTCTCGTTGTCGAAGCGGATAGCTCTGATGGCCCGCGCGGGGTCGCCCGTCGGGCATGTCTGGCTACATGGGGCATCCACGCACAGCAGGCAGCGTCTGGCCTCCTCGCGGATGTTCATCTTTCTTGTTTTGCTTTCCATGACTGGTACAGTTTTTGTGGTTAGTGTTAATAAGGGTATCGGTTATGTTACACCTGCAAATATACGAATTAATTTTTTTAATTCCGTATTTGCGTCCCCTTTTTTTCAATCTTATCGGCGTTACGGTCTAAAAACATCAGCGCCAGTGGTAAAAAACATCAGCCGCAGTAGCGAATTTCATTGCCGGCGGTTGCAAATTTGATTGCCCGATTTACCAAAACGGGCGATACTTTTTACCACCGCGGGGCATAAAATTCGGTGCCGCGGGGCATAAAATTTCAACGCACTGGCAATCAGATGCTTACGAATTCACATTAAACTCTGCAAATCTAATCGTTAATTGAAAAAATGTTGTACCTTTGCGGCGTAAAACGCCGCGACTAAGCGGATAAGGAGATAAAAAAAAGAAGGTGAGCCGGCATACAGGCGGCTCACCTTCTTCATCCAAGAGACTTAATCGTTACTTGAAAACAACCGTTTTTCCGTTCATGATGACAAGGCCTTTGGTGTTTGTGTCGGCCTTGCGACCGTCAAGGGTGTAGAGGGATTTACTGTTTGACGTTTTACTATTTACAACTTGGCTGATTGCCGTCGTCGCGTTGATGGTTCCGCTTCCGCTCTTGCTGGCGTATGTGAGCGTGTAGCCGTTGCAGTTGATGGTGCCATTGTTCACCAGCTTCTCGATGGTGGTGTTGGCTGTCAGGTTCCACACGGCACCCTCGTTCACGGTGACGTTGGCCGTGTAGCCTGTGTCGTACTTCACGATGCCGCTGTAGGTGCCGTTTGAGAGTATCAGGTTGCCCACGGCTCCGCTGGTGCTCCACTGCGAGTCGGCCATCACATACATCAGTATGCCGCTGGGCACGGTGAGCGTACAGTTGTCGAGCGTGCAGGTGGCGGTGACACAGGTGGCCACTTCAAGCAGCGGTGCGCTTGTGTCGGTCATCGTCAGCGAGGAGCCGGTGATGGTCATCACCGGGTTTACGCCAGTAGCGTCGCCTGACCCTGACTGCATCATCAGCAGACCGCGTTCCGTGGAGCCGCTGGTCATCGTGCAGTTGGTTATCGCAATGCTGTTGTCGCCCTCTATGACGGCAATCTCACCAGAGGCCGACTTTCCCACCAGGTCGGTAGCTGACATAACGCCTGTAGAATAGATGACTGCCGACTTCGAACCGTTGGCTGTGGCCGTACCACCGTTGACGGTCACGGTGCCGCCGCCACGGTCAGTGGCAATGGTCGACGAGGTGGCCTCGTTGGTGGTGATATCCACATTCGAGGCGTTGATGATGCCGCCGTAGGTGGCATGCAGTCCGCGCGAGACGGCGTAGTTGTTGACAATGGTAATGCCGTCAATCTCCACCGTGGCTCCGTTGGTGGCAATGACGCCGTTGGCGCCTTTCGAGCTGCTGTTTACCGTTACATTCTTGATGATAATTTTAGCACCGCTGGCAGCCGTTGTGCTCTGGTAGCCGGTAGAGCTGGCGGCACCGGCATAGATGCTGGAATTATTGCCGTAGAAGCTGGAGTTGTCCCCCTGTGAGCCGTCGCCCGTCTTGGTGATGGTGCAGCCGTTCATGGTCAGCGTGCCTCCGGTGCACTGGATGACATTATAATACTGCATGGACGAGGAGTAGTTGTCCGTGATGGTTGCTATGCCGCTTGTGTGCGTGTAGGCGGCACCCTGCGGATACGTTGGTGTAGTGTCTGCCGGCGGTTGAGCCTGCATGTTGGAAACTGTGGCTATGAGCACCATAGCGAGTAAGGTTTTCTTCATAAGCGTTGTGTTGTCTTTAGTGTTGTTGTGATAATAAATAGAATAATGTGGGTGCAAAAATACAGGTAATAATGCAAAATATCCGTGGCTAAAACACGGAAATGTTTGGCAATTTTTCCGTTTCCGTATTTCTTTTGCAAAAAAAATCGTATTTTTGCATCCTACAAATTATGACAATGAAACCACAACGGCCTCTTCACCCACTATTGGCACGAGCCGACGAGATAGCCGAACGCGGCCTCATGGTGTTCGACGACATCTGTTCCATGCCTATCTATCACGAGCCTTTCACGACCAATCTGATGACCATCGGTGTGAATCTCTGTGGATGGGTAAAGGCCGAGTGCGACATGCGGCCGTTGCTGTTTCAGGCGCATGACCTTGCCGTACTTACACCGCACCATATTCTTTGTGCGCACGAGTCGTCTGCCGATTATCATGCTATGCTCATCGTCCTCTCGCCGGCATTCCAGGAAATGATGAAGCGCCGTTACCCCCATGTCTATCGCGACAATCACCACTACCTCTACCGGCAGGACATACATCTCAACGAACGGCAGTTTCAGCGTGTCGTGGACTGTTTCCGGCTGCTGCGCGACGTCAGCCGTGAGGACAGCCCCCGTCGCGACGAGATGCTGGGGAACCTGCTTGAAGTGCTGTTCCTCCTGTTGCAGGACTACCGTCATGAGAATGGAATCGAGAACCACCGTCCTACGCCGCGCGAAGAACTCTTCACCAACTTCCATAACGCCATCGAGCAACACTACCGCGAAAGCCGCGAGGTGTGTTACTATGCTGACCTGTTCCACCTCTCGCCTAAGCACTTCGCTACCGTCATTAAGCAGCAGACGGGCACAGGCGCGCTGCAGTGGATTAACAGCTATGTCATCATTCAGGCCAAGTCGCTGCTGCGTCATCACCGCCAGATGACCATCCAGCAGATTACTACCCAGCTTGGTTTCCCCGACCAAGCTGCCTTCAGCCGTTATTTCAAGAACAACACGGGACTCTCGCCCACGCAGTATCGGGAGCGTAACTGACCATCCCCCTCTTATGGTATGCGTATGAGGTTGGAACCTGTCAGTGACGGCTCGGCGCTTTGCAGCTGGACGGCGTAAATGCCTGGGGGAAGTGGGTCGAGGGGGAGTTGCGCTTGAGCAGACGAGGGATGGAGGCGGGTCTGGCTAAGCAGCTGGCCGTTTGCGGTGTAGACGGTGACGGTGAGCGGGGCGGTGGGCTGGCGGTTGAAGGTGAGGTGCAGGAGGCCGTCGGCGACGTGCATCTGCACGGCGGCAGGCTGATGCTGGCTCAGTGTTTCGACGGTGGTGAGTCCTAAGATGTCGAGCAAGCCGCGGTAGGCGTCAATCTCGCCGTATCCGTACTCGTTGTTGGGGTAGGAGAGCGTGTTGTCCGGCTGTCTGCAAGTGCGGCTGAACACGTCTATGATTTCCTCGCGCGTCAGCGTAGGCTTGGCTTGCAGCCACAGGGCTATGGTGCCGGCCACGGCGGGTGTCGCCATGGACGTGCCGGAGAGTGGTGTCCATGAGTAGGTGCGCTCGCCGTGCTCGAAGACGCGTACCGCCCAATCATTGGGCTGTCCCGGTCTGTAGAAGCTGCTGTAGGCTGAGGTGACGAAGTAGCCCGGAGCCACCACGTCGGGTTTCATGAGTCCGCTCATGGTGGGCCCTGTCGACGACTCCGTCATGCGCAGGCCCCGGTTCTGGTTGGTGGCCACGATGGGTTGCCCTGCATAGTTGGTGAAAGCGGTGCGCCATGTGGTGGCTCCGACGCAGATGGCGGCAGGAAAACAGCCCGGTGCCAGGATGTTGCGGCCTTTGGTGGCGGCACACCAGCGTGCGTCGATGTCGGGGTGGACGGCTAACTGGCTGGAACTGCTGCCAAAGATTTCGGCGTGACTGTCGGTGCCTTGCACGGCCAGCGCCATATAGCCCAGTTCGTAAAGCGGTCGCTCGGCAGTCAGTTCGACGATGTAGACCGTATGGTCAGAGGAGTAGGCGCGGTGCCGTGTGACGCTGACGGCGCAGGCACCGGCCTCGGTGTGGAGCGTGTCGCTGAGGCCTTCGTCCCATCGCTCGTCCGTGGAGGCGAAGGTCAGCGTCTGCTGCATGGTGCCGTCGGCTCCGTAGCCGTGGACGTTGATGGTCAGTGGCCCGTCGGTCATTATGCGGTAGGTGGCCTCGCGCTTGCCGCAGTGCATGAAGCATCCCGCCATGTCAGTGCCTCGCGGCTTCTCGGCATAGGTCAGACACTGGTTCTCGTTGCCGGCAGAGATGACCAGGATGTGTCCCGGCCCTGACAGCTTGTCCATGACTTCGGCAAAGAGGCGGTCGTCGTCATCCAAGTGTGGTGTGTAGCCCTCGCTGAAGGAGAGTACGCATGGTTTCCCCTGGCTGTCAGCGTAGTCGAAAATGTATTTGAAACCGAGTGCATCGGTGGCCGTGGTGTACTTGAGACGGTCGTCAGGACTGATGTAGATGGTGTCGCTGGTGACGGCATTGGCCACCAGACAGATGTCGCTGTCGTATGCCAGACCGCGGTAGGGACTGTCGTAGCCGCTGCCGGCGGCAATGCCTGCGGTGTGGGTGCCGTGGGTCTCGGTGGCACCGTCGGTAGCGCAGCCTGCGGCTAAGATGGTGTCGTGGCCTGTGAAGTCGCGGCCTACGGGGAAGGGGCTGCCGATGGTGTCAGTAGACAGTTGGTCCCAGAAGGCGCTGATGCGGTAGCGGCTGAGTGTGGCGTCGTTGTAGAAGGTGGGATGCGTCAGGTCGAAGCCAACGTCCATGACACCCACCACGACACCGCTGCCCGTGAAGGCGGGATGGGCGGCAGTGGCCTCGTAGACGGGGAGGGCGTTGACAACCCGCGGCACCGTGTCCAGCGTGGTATGCCCCGTGGGGCTGGCCTCGATGCGCCTGACGGCGGGGTGCTGCGACAGCGCACCTAACTGGGCTATGGGAATGGTGGCGATGCGGATGTCGCCTATCTGTGCATACGTGCGGCAGCCGTGTGCGGTCAGCACGTCGCCAGCCAGGGTTTCGTCCATCTGCACGAAGGCCGTCATGAGCCGTGAGTGCTGGTTAGCGGCCCTGCGTGCTTGGATGCTGTCGCCGGTCATGACCTGCCGCACCCATGCTGACAGCTTGTTGCGGTCGGCGGTGTGGGCGTTGATGGTACTTACTGTCATGCTGACGATGAGGAGGAGCAGGAGGCGTGTCATGGGCGTTTACCAGTCTTCAATGGTTTTTCCGTTCTCAAAGTGGAAGTAGTCGACGATGGGGGAGAAGCTGTCTTCGGTGAACTGCTGCTCTTTGGTTTCAAGGAAACAGAGAGGTACCTGACCGATGAACGAGGCCCAGCGCGAGTAGCTGCTGAAAGGGCCTATGATGCGGTCGCAGAGCGAGAGGGTATAGAGGTCGAGGACGGCCGCTGACGGCTCCTCGGCGAAGCGCAGGCAGTGGCAGCCCTCGAAACGGTCGGCAGGGAAGTCTTCGTTGCTGCTGATGAAGAAAGCCACGGGGCGCGGGGCGTAGCACTGCTGGACGCGCAGCATGAACAGGTGGTAGTCGTCCAGCGAGTAGAAGAAGCGGCCGTCGTTCCATGTGGCGTAGTCGCCACGGCGGATGTGAACACCTACGACGAGGCTGCCCGTCTGGCGCAGTCGGGCTACCATGGCCGTGGCACGCTGCATGATGTCGTCCTTGGGTCGGAAGATACTTTGCAGCTGGGGCATGGTTTGCCGCAGGTAGCGCGTGTCGGTGCGGGTCTGCCAGCCCTTGGTGAACCCAAAGAATCGGAACACCTTGTCCCACCGTTCGTTGTGGGTGACCTTCCACGTCAGCCCCTTGTAGTTGTTCCACCCGTTGCCGCGTTCCAGATACCATTTGTGCCACAGCGGAAACCAGATGAAGCGGGCATGCAGCAGGTTGGGGAAGTCCTCGATGGTCCAGTCATGGAAGATGATGACCATGCGGCGGTGCTCAGCAATGCACTGGGCTACCGAAGCAACGTATGTCCACAGACGGTTGCACGTCTGGCCGGGGGCGTCGCAGATGACTCTCATAGGCGTGGTTTACTCTTTGTGCCGGCTCTGCAGGCTGAGGAAGCGGTACAGGGTGGGTTTGCGGGCTATGAAGTATTTCATGCCGCGGGTTACGGTAAACAAAGTTAGGAAATAGAGCAGCAGCAGCACGGGGTAGACCGTCACGCCATAGCCCAAGAGCCGTGGCAGGGTAGTGGCCTGCGGCTCGACGACGTGGCGGCTGAGCAGTACGGCGGCTACTGCAAACAGCAGGAAGATGAGGTAGTAGGGTGCCATGCCGCGCCAATAGACGGCAACGCTCTTGTGCAGTCCGCGCGAGAAGAGGAAGTAGGGTTTCCAGAACAAGGCGATGAAAAAGACGCTGAGCACCTTCCCTAACAGAATGCCGACGATGCCGTAGAAGGGTGCCAGACAGAGCGTGATGCTGATGTTGAGTGCCAGTTCCGTCCATGCTGCCCACACGTCGGAGAACAGGCCGTGGGCCGACAGGAACATCTCGACGACACCGCGCGAGAGGAAGATGAAGATATTGAACACCAGCAGGTAGACGATGACGTCGCTCAGGCGATACTGCTGACCGAACCAGCAGGTGACAAAGGGCTGCAGGAAGAGGATGAGGCCGAAGACCACTATGCCGACAATGAGGAAGCGGATGGCAGTGAGTTCCCAGAACACCTTCATGGTGTTGCTGTCGTTGCCTTCGGCCACCAGGTTGCCCACGCCGGCATTCATGCCGTCGGTCAGGATGTTGACCAGAAGGTTGAGCTTGCTGGTGATGATGGTGTAGTTGCCGTAGAAAGCCACCTGGACGACGGAGACGAAGGCACCCACCAGCAGCTCGTCGCTACGGTAGAGAATGAAGTCCTTGATTTTCTGTACGAAGATTTGGCGCGTCTTGCACAGCACTTGCGGATAGGTTTTCAGGTTGCGGCGTCCCTCCTGCATGCTGATGCGCAGCCAGGGGTAGAGCTGGCGTATGCGGATGTTGAAGACGATGATGCCGACGACGGTGAAGACGAGTCCTACGGCCACCCACAGCCATAGGTTGCGGTAGTAGTAAGCCAGCAGAATCTGCGTCAGGCTCTGCACGATGGCGATGGACTGGAAATAGGCGTTGACCAGGTACTGCTTCTGGTTAGCGCTGACCAGCAGCTGCTTGTAGTTGAAGATGTAGCCGGCCATGGAGGATGCTAAGAAGGCATAGAAGGCGAAGTAGACCAGCGGCAGCCCTGTGGACAGCGAACCGAACCACCACGGGAAGAAGAGGCTGACCAGCACGCCGCCCACGCCGATGACGAGGCCGATGCAGCGGTAGAGGAAGGCCAGCATGGACATCATGATGTTGATAGCCTCGTGGTCGTCCTCCTGCAGGGGTTTATAGAGGAAGTAGACGATGCTGGTGCCTATGCCTAACTCGGCCACGCTCAGAAACGACATGATGTTCATGAGCATGCCCGTGAGACCGATGAACTCGGCACCCAGGCAGTCGAGGAACACTTTGCGCGAGAAGAAGGCCAGTAGTAGCGAGAGGACATAAAACAGCATGCCCACCTTCATATTCATGACGCTTCTGTGTACCCGTTCTCCCATGATCTATTTCTCGTGAGTGGTGTGGATAAAGTCCGTGTTCTTGCGGTCTATCTTCAGCAGGTTGAGCGTCATGCGCCATACCAGTGTGGGTAGCGACAGGATTTTCCCGAAGACGGAGTGGCTGCGCAGCTGGCGCGGGGTGGCAATGTAGAGTGCCAGACAGATGGCAAGGAACAGGGCCCACCACTTGATGCACCAGGGACGCGACACGAGAGTCATGAGCAGGGCCATGGCCAGCGTTGCCACCACCAGCATGGAGCGTGGTATGAGAGCTTGCTGGATAGTCTTGTCGATGAAGTCGAGGTTGAACGTCATCAGGGCTTTTGGGATGTAGGGCAGCAGGCTGAACAGGCTCTGTATCTGGGCCGTCATCCAGCGCAGGCGCTGCTTCTGGAAGTTGTCCTTGCTGCTGACTTTCTCGTCGAACACATGGATGTCTGGCTCATAATGGATGTAGACTTTCTGCTTGAGCAGCAGGGCCTCCAACTCGCGATCCTCGCCGGCCGTGGAGAGTCGGAAGACGTTCTCCTTGAACCACTGGTAGTCGAAACACATGCCGGAGCCTATGAGTGCCGACGACAGGCCGATGCGGTTGTGGGCTTTGCGGAAGATGGTGTTGTTGATTTCCTCGCTCACCCCGTCGAGCACGGCGATGTCGTTGTCGTTGTTCTTGGCGCAACGGTGGCACTGGATGGCCTTGTAGCCCTTGATGCATTCCTCGTTGAGCTGCTCAAGGAAGTGGGGCGACACTACGTTGTCGGCATCGAGGATGATGACGTAGTCGTAGTGTGCAGGGGCATTGGTGCTCAGCTCGCCTTGTTCGGCCTTGGTTATGGCATACTGGAGGGCTTTGGCCTTGCTGCTCTTCTCGAAGACGGGCTGCAGCAGGGTGATGGGCAGCTTGGAGAGTTGCCGGTTGGTCTCAGGCTGCATGTGGTCGGAGATGACGGCCACATGGAAGTTCTGGTAAGGGTAGTATTGCCCCAGAAACTGGTGGACGGAGTTGACGATGACGCGGTCTTCGTTGTAGGCGGGGTAGAGCACTAAATAGTCGAAATACTCCTTCTGACGCATGGCGAGAACTTTGCCGGTGAGGTAGAGCGTCAGTCGGGAGACACGCTTTTTCCAGAGCAGAGAGACCAGGGCAAAGAATAGGATGTAGCCTGTGCTGACGGCCATGACCAGCCATATCAGGATGTCCAGTACGTGAATGGTGTGCCAGAGCATAGGCTGCTATTGCTTGAGGTTGACAATGTCTATGAACTTCCGCCCCAGTCTGAATTTCTTTAGCACGGAGCTGAACAGCACGACGGGAACCTTGAAGAATGTGCTGTCCCATTTGTCGTCGACCAGATAATTGGGCGTTGCTATGGCGAAGATGAATACGACGAGGGCAAAGAGTCCCCACCACTTGAGGGCTGCATACATGCGGAAGAAGGGTACGACGATGCTCATGAAGCCCATGATGCTCATCATCACTATGCGGGGCATGAGCATCCACTGCAGCAGCTTGTCAACCCATGCGTAGTGGCGGTTCAGGAGTGCTAAGGGCAGGTGGCGGATGTTGCGGATGATGGTGCGCAGCTGGGTGCCCATCCATTTCTTGTGCTGGCGGTTGAATTCTTCGGCCTGACGTGTCTTCTCGTTATAGACGTAGATGTGGTCGAAGTAGTCGACGTAGACATGCTGGCGCATCAGCATGGCCTCCAGCTCCTTGTCGCCCCAGGAGACTTTGGCGTTATGGATGTAACGCTTGAACCAGGTGAAGTCGAAGGCCATGCCGGAACTGGCTATGGCTGACGGCATGCCTATGCTGATGTGGCCGCGGCGGAAGATGGAGTTGTTGATTTCTTCAAAGACGGCATCCAGACGGGCTGCCGTCGTGTCGCGGTTCAGCGACAGCTTGTGGGCCTGGATGGCCCTGGTGCCTGCAGCCTCATAGGCATCGTTCATCTGAGCCAGGAACTCGGTCTCGACAACGTCGCCGGCTTCCAGCACAAGCACGACATCGTAGATTTTGAACTGTGGCAGGTTGTTAATAGCTAACTGCAACGACTTGGTGCGCGAGTCGCGGTCGAAGTTTGACGTCAGCAGCGTCACAGGCTCCTGTGCCAGTTTGAACAGCGTCATCTCGTCTTCGCGGTTGGCTACGACGGTGACGTCAAACAGACGTTGGGCATAGCTCTGGCCTAAAATGGACTTGACGGTCATGACGGTGCTCTTGCCGTTATGGTGCGACAGGATGACGATGATGAAGCGGTTGAGGTTCTTGGCCTTGGGTGTCTCGCTGTTTCGGGCAAACAGTGAGGTGACAGCATAGAAGCCTAAGTAGAATACTGTCATGGCGACGAAGACAAACAAGGTCCAGTCGATATAGGAGAGGATATTATACAGTGTCATGGTGTTGGGGTTTTATGAAGTGGAGGATGCCTCTGAGCGTGGCCTTGGCCAGGTCGGGGCGGCAATGGATGCAATGTCTCAAGATGTCCTTGACGGCAACGATGCCCATCAGGTAGGCGTAGGACAGCGGTCGGGGGGCAGGGCTGCTGTTACGTTGTACGAACAGCAGGCGGTTGCGGGTGATGTAGTAGCAGCGGAGCGGACTGTCCTGACCGGTGGTCTGGCTTTCCTTGTGAAAAACGGTGACCGACGGCTCATACCAGATGTCATAGCCCGCCCGGCGGATGGACATGGACCAGTCAAGCTCCTCGTAGTAGAGGAAGTAGCATTCGGGCATAAGACCAGCCTTGCCGACTACCTCGCGCTTGACCATCATGGCTGCGCCATGGGCGTATGGAGTGGGGTGGGGACTGTCGTACTGCCCGTGGTCGTCCTCACCGAAGCCGATGGCGCGGTTGCGCAGGGTGATGGACGTCAGGGGAGTGTAGCCTGCAAACTGGATGGGCAGGTTGCCCCAGGCGAAACGTATCTTGGGACATACCATGCCGATGGTCGGCGAAGATTCCAGCCGGTCAATGAGCGGCTGTAGCAGAACACTTCCTTTTACGGCGATGTCCTTATAATATAATAAGGTGTCGTTGTTGATGAAGAAGAGGTACTTGCCCTTGGCCTCCCTGATGCCGAGATTGTTGCCACCGGCAAAGCCGAGGTTGCGACTGCTGCGTATGACGGTGACCTGAGGGTAACGTTGGCTGATGACCGTAGCCTCGTCGTGGCGCGAGGCATTGTCAACCACTATGACCTCCAATGACGGTTCATGGAGGGGAATGGTGTCAAGCAATGCGCACGTGTCGGCAAGTCCATTGTAATTGACGGTAATCAGAGAAACCTCGACGTTCAATGTTGTTACTTTTATTTTTTATTCTTCAATTTCTTCTTCTCTGCTTCCTTGGCCAGCAGCCCACTCTCATACTCGTTCCACTCGTTTTCTATACGTGGCAAGATGTAGACCAGTGTCAGGCCGCCGTAGAACAGCAGGCAGTTGGGAAACTGCATCAGTACCTGGTTGCCGTAGCCGCCAAGTTGGATGGCCACGAAGGCACAGCACAGACCAGCCCCAATGCCCCGCAGCGAGGGACTCTTGATTTTGAAAAAGACTATCCAGCACGCTCCGAAAAGCATGATGAACGTGGTGATGAGAAACAGGGTGATGCCCACGCGCCCCGTGTGAATCCAGATGAAAATGTACTCGGAGTCGGGCGGAATGGTAGCCAGCTTGCGGAACTTGTTGTTGGCAGGTACGTTTTCGTAGTTCAGACCGATGCCTAAGCCGAAGGGTGCGTCGGCCAGATACTTCTTCATCACGGCCTGATTGATGCTGCGCGTGTTGACCGAGGCGTCGCTCTTGTCAAAGGCTGAGCGCATACGGCGTATTTGCTGGTTGCTGTTGCCTATGTTGGTAAACGCCAGAAGGAAGATGGCTGCACTGAAGAGGATGGTGACGGGAATGGCTATCTTGAACGACTTGGACAGGAAGATGTAGAAGGCAATGCCGGCAAAGAAGCAGACGGTGGCGGTACGCGTGCCCGACGGGAACATGGCCCACAAACAGGCTAAGCCGGTGAACAGGAAGAAATATTTGTGGGTCTTGACGCGGGCCGTGATGCCGAAGATAAGGAAAGCCACGGCTGTCGAGGCTATGCCGATGCCGAAGTTGGCAGCATCGCTATAGGTAGACCAGTAGCGGATGAGTGAGCCACCCTGCAAGAGGTGAGTGGTGCGGCCACGACCCTGCAGAAAGGAACTATCTAATGAGGAGAGTCCGATGTACTTCTGCTTCCACACCCAGAATACGGCGAACAGCGACAGGGCTCCCCACACGAAAAGGTAGCGCGTCAGCAGTTTGGGGTTGGTGATGTATAGCGTATAGACCAGAAAGGCATAGAGCAGCTGGAAAGCCATCATGCGTGCTCCCGCGTACCAGGCTGCAACCTGTAGTCCCAAGTCGCAGGTGTCGTTGAGCACTTCCAAAGTACAGAAGAGGCACCAGCACACCAAGGCCAGTAGCATGACGTTTGCCAACCGCTCAAAGTGCGACTCCTTGACATCAATGATGGCCATGGCTAAAAGCACTATCTCCAGCACCTCGTTATACAGCGAGGTAGGAAGTCCTGTTATTGGGAAGTCCTTCCATTGTACGAGGAAGTTAATGCCCATCAAGACCCAGAACACCAACATCCTGTAGCGGAACGACGACAGAACGATGAGAGCCAAGGCGGGCGTGAGGCAGACAATGGCAAAAGCCGGCAGACCGGCCGTGACGAGCTGGTAGAGGGCAAGCAAAAACAGGAGAAAGAGCAGTGACACTCTTCCTCCGTTTTCGTGAGCGTATGTTCTGAACGCTGTGCTGGCCATTCTTTACTTCGCGTGTTCGTTCTCTGTGGCGGTCAGGCCTAACTGTGATATGCGATAGACAAAGTTGTTGAACTTCGTGTAGGGTGGCAACTGGCCTACAAACTCCTCTACGGCGTAGCGGCCGGCTTCGGTCAGGTACATATAGAGCGAACTCTTGTGGTCGTCGTCCAGCATGGCCTGTACTTCCTTGAGCGCCTTCTGGTCTATGTCTTTCCATGTCCTGTTGGCGCGGGTCACCATCAGGTTTACCGTGCCCATGTTCAGCAGGGCTGGCGATATGGAGTTCTCGTCCAGGTTAGGATACTCTATGATGGCTATCTCGTCAGGCAGGATGTCGGGGCAGAGGTCCTTGATGTCGCTGGCCATGATGAAACGGCTGTCCTCAGCAAGGAAGTCCTCGTCGTAGGTGAGACGGCGTACCTGCAAGCCGATGGAAATCCAATAGTTCTCCAACTCCTGTGCCAGATAGCTCTTGCCGTTGCCGGAGTCGGTGGATATCAGGTTCAGCACGTTCTGCTGGCCTTCCTTGAAGTGGGGCAGCAAAGCCTTGCTCAGTTGCTTCAGGGCCATGTCGGCAATAGTCTTGTTGAAGCGGCGGTAGCGCAGGTTGCTCTCCTTGGGGAAACAGCCGATGACGGGAACCTTGGTGATACGCTCCGACCGCATGCGGTCGCGCAGCGTACGGTCGAGCATTTCGATGACGAGAAACCACACAGCTGTCAGCAGGAACGTCAGCATGAAGGCTCCTAAGAGTATCATCAGGCGGTTGGTGGGCTGGGCGTTCAGTGGGAACATGGGCGGATTGAGCACGCGAAGCGTGGCTGTCGACATCTGCAGGTTACGCTGGCGCATACGGGCGGCATTCAGGGCTCTGAGCATTTCCATGTAGTTGCCTTCGATGAATCCGATGTGGCGGTCCTTGCGGTCCAGGGTGGCACCAATGGGGGCATAGTACAGGTACTGCTGGTCCAGATTGTTCTTCATGATGTCTGTGGCGGTCATCTCGGCCTTGGTCTTCTCAAGAAGCAGCAGCTGCTCAAGCCAGCGGTTGAGCATGTCGGTAGCCTTGACACCTGTCTCGGTGCTGTAGGTGGCGGCCTCGATGTCCTTGGTCAGCTCCGTCACACGTCCTGTGGCTGCCTGCAGCTCGCGCTGGGCCTTGGCCAGTTCTTCCTGCGACTCGGCACTGTTGCCGCCGCCCTCGCTGCTCATCAGCTTGAGGTTAGAGATGCGTGACTGGAGGCGGGAGATGTCGCGCACCTGATTAGTGAACTCCTGGTTGGAGCGGATGACCTGCGTGCGGTTGCCTAACTGACGCTCCAGATAGTCCAGCAGGGCCTTGGCCGTGGTGTAGTTCATCAGCTGGTCGTTGCGGAAGTTCTGCTGCTGCGACTCCAGAACGGTCAACTGCTTGGTCTGCTCGTCGTAGTTGATGATTTTCTTTGAGATGTTGTAGCGTATCAGGTCGTCTTCGGCGTTCGACAGGCTGCGGTACAGGTGTGCCACCTCTTTCTCAAAGAACTTGATGACGTTGCTGGTCTCGCCGAAACGGATCTGCTGATACTGGCGGGCAAACACTTCGTTAAGGATGTCCAGCGTATTGTAGGCTATACCGGCATCGTTGGCAGAGTAGGCTATGTCGATGATGTCCGAGTGCTCTAACTGGAGCACCTTCAGACGTGAGGTGATGTTGTTGACACCGAAGTAGGGGTGGAAGTTCAGCAGACCGAAGAGGAAGTTGTCTTGCGACGGCTTCTCATAGGCTTTCAGGTTGGCGTAGGTCTGTGCCTCGTTGTTGTGGTTGATGAGTGCCTTGACGTCGGCGGGCACTGTGGCGTTCAGCTGGCGGAAGTGCTCGGCTGAGATGTAGTTGTTGTCCTTGTTGCTGTTTCCATACATCATACAGCGGGCAAAGAGGCGCAGCGACACCTCGTGGATGGTGTTGTCCGTAGTGATGATGAGCATTAGGTTGGTGATGTTGGTTTGAGCGTTACCTCCGGCAGAGCCGACTCCTCCTTCTATGTTGTAGCCGGTAATCATACCGGTATAGATGGTGGTGTTGGTGTCAAAGACTCGTTCCATGTCCCGGGTGGTGAACCAAGCCACGACCAGTGCTATCATGGGCAGTACAATGAGATACCAGCGTATCTTATACAGAAAGCGGACGAGATATCTGAATAGATCCATAGTTGAAATCTGTTAAGGTTATTTCTTGTTCTTTTGAGCAGCTTTGGCAGCCTTTTCCTGAGCTTTCTTCTCTGCGGCTTCCATCTTCTGGTATTTCTTTTCTTCGGCAGCAGCCACCTTGCGAATCTTCTTCTCTATAGCCTTGTTTTCCTTTCTAATCTCCTTTTCGGACTTTTTCTCCTTGTCATCCAAGGTAATTTCCGTTGTGGTGTTAGTCAGGATGGGAGTGTGCGACAGAATCTCCAAGGTGATGATGTCGGATGTAATCTGGGTCTGAAGCTCCTGGTACTGCTTCACTACACTCAACTCATGCAGTTTCGTATAGGCGAAGTTCTCAATGCTCATGTTACCCTGGTGGAAGTCTTCCAGGTTCAGGGCACCGGCACCCTGATAGATGGCAGCACCTTCGCCTGCCGTCTTCAGTGTCACTAACGAATTGGTAATCTTGACATACAGCGTGCCAATTTCCTTCTTCAGAGCCTCAAATTCCATGTCTTTGTCGTAGGCGGCTCTGGCCACCTCCAGTCGCTTGCGTTTGACGGAGCCAGCCAAGTCCAGGATATCCTCTAAAGGTACGGCGACGTTGACACCGACGTTCCAATAGCTCTGTTCGCTGCCCTGGTACTGCTGCAGAATGGTGGTGTAGGCCGACGTGCCCTGTCCCCACATGTCGGTCTTTCCGTAGCTGTAGCTGGCATGTCCGGTGACGTATGAGAAAATGTGTCTCTTCTGCTTGGCCACCTCAGCCTTTGCCAGCTCCTGTGCTTTCTCTAACGTGAGAATTCTCGGACTTTGCTTGGCGTTCTCGTAGAGCACGGCCAGCGGTGGCAGGTGGAAGTCAGCGAAGTTGATTTCACTTTGTCCGCTGGAGTCAAAGAAACCTGCACTGATGCCGCTCTTGTTGTATTGTGCCGAGGCGGTAACAGTGGCGACGAATATAGTGAGAATGATTATACTACGTCTGATGGTGTTCATAGTTTGTTCAGGTTTTGGTTATACGTTTTCCTTTTGCACGAAGGCAGTGAGCGTGCGCAGGATAATCTTCATGTCGAGCAGGAAGTTATAGGTCTGCCCGTAGGTGATGTCTAACTGCTTGCGCTCTTCTGCTGACATGTTGCCTCCCTTGCCGCGCTCCTCTACCTGCCAAAGGCCGGTCAGGCCGGCGGGGGCCATGAAGCGGTCAATGCTGCTGTCAGCGGTCAGTTTTTCAGCCTCATAGAGTGGGAGGGGGCGGTTGCCGACGACAGACATGTCGCCTTTGAGGATGTTGAAGAGCTGGGGCAGCTCGTCGATGCTGTACTTGCGAATGAAGCGGCCCACCTTAGTGACGCGCGGGTCGTTCTCTATCTTCACAAACGCGTTGTTGTTTTGTTCCTCCTTTTGTCTGCTGAAGTCGCTTTCGGCCATAACAAAGTCATCGCCGACCAGCATGATTTCCTCGTCGCCAATCATCATCATCGACTCCATTCCCATGTCAATCATGTCTTGCTCTGCCTGTTCTCCAAGCGGTGCTGTAATGGTCTTAAGTTCTTCATCCTCATGGTTTTCTGTGTATTGGTTGTGGTCTTTGCTCAGTTCCTTGAGGCGCTCCTCGGCATCCATATACATGCTGCGGAACTTGAGGAAATCAAAGATGGTGTAGTTAGTGCCCACACGTTTCGACTTAAACAGTACCGGTCCCTTGCTTTCCAGTTTGATGGCAATGGCTGTCAGGATGAAGATGGGAGAAAGGACGATGATGGCAAGTGTGGAGAAGATGATGTCGAAAGCCCGTTTCCACAAGGGTATCTTGAACTTCAGTATCCTGTATTTGGGTCTCTCGCTGTCAAAGAGTACGTTCTCGCGGTCGGAGATGAACTGTATCTTCTTGTTGAGTTCCGTGACTGATGCCTCGGCCAGGATGGTGTCGTTGATGCCGCACTTCATGTAAATGTCCCGTTCCTCATTCGACATGTTGTCGGTGATAAGGATGATGTAGACGTTGTGGCATTTCTTGCGCAAATAGGTAATGGCCGTGATGTCTTCGCTCCGTACGTTGCGCTCGAAGAATACGATGAAGTGCTCGTTGGCTACATGGGGCGTGCAAATCTGAGCGGCATCCTTGTAGGCATTGGTCATGCGTACCAGTTGCCCGGGGATGTATTTCAGACGCTCCTGGGTCTTGGGGTTGTTGCCTAAATATACGACACCAATCATACTGATATTATTAACTCGGTAATAATACTAATTCGGAAGGATTTTCTTTACGCGGATCTTCAACTCCATGGGGTTGAAGGGTTTTACGATGTAGTCCACGGCTCCAATCTCCAACAGGCGGATGCGCTCGCTGGTGGAGTCTTCGCTGGACAGCATGATGACGGGTATGTGGCGGAAGAGTTCGTTCTGCTTAATCCACTCCAGAAAGTCGTCTCCGCGCATTCCCGGCATGCGGATGTCCGAGATAATCAGGTCAGGGGTATTGCCGGCTTGCAGCCATTTAACGCCCTGCAGTCCGTCGGGGAGCCATTGTACGTCATAGTCACTCATCAGGTAAATGGAGAGCACTTTGGCAATGGTCTCTTTGTCGTCAAGGATAAGTATCTTCTTCTTCATAAATGAAATAAGTTTTTAGCTCTAAAATATATCTATCTAAAGTGCAAAGGTAAAAAAATATTTTTAATTGTAGTCAAATAATGATAAAAAATTAAGGAAAAGCGGTAAAAAAGTTGTTTTTTAAAAATAATTTAGGGAAATTTGTAGGGTAAAACGTTTAATGAACAGATAATGCTAAATAATTGAATATGGCAAACAGGTATTTATTGGGCTTCGATGTCGGCAGTTCTTCTGTCAAGGCATCGCTTGTGAATGCAGATAGTGGTAAGTGTGTGGCTACGGCTTTTTTCCCTGAGAAAGAGGCTCCCATAACGGCTGTTAAGGCTGGTTGGGCTGAGCAGGACCCACAGATGTGGTGGGACAATGCCAAGCTGGCGCTGAAGAAGATTCTGGCCGATGCCGGTGCTGCTGCAGATGACGTCAAGGCCATCGGCATCTCCTACCAGATGCACGGTCTGGTGTGTGTGGACAAGGACTTGAAGGCTCTTCGTCCTGCCATCATCTGGTGTGACTCGCGTGCTGTTCCCTATGGTGAGAAGGCTTTCAACGACTTAGGCGCAGACCGCTGCTTAGGCCATCTGCTCAACTCGCCGGGCAACTTCACGGCAGCCAAACTGGCGTGGGTGAAAGAGAATGAGCCGGAGACGTATGCAAGGATTTATAAGATTATGTTGCCTGGCGATTATATTGCTATGCGCCTGTCCGGGGTCGCCAACACGACGGTGAGCGGACTCTCGGAGGGGATGTTCTGGGATTTCAAGCAAAATCAGGTCGCCGACTTCCTGATGGATTACTACGGTTTCGACCACTCGCTGATAGCCGACATCGTTCCTACCTTCAGCGTACAGGCTGAGGTGAGTGCTGAGGCTGCTGCCGAGTTGGGTTTGAAGGCAGGTACACCCATCACTTACCGCGGTGGCGACCAGCCTAACAATGCCCTGTCGCTCAATGTGCTGAACCCTGGCGAGATAGCTGCTACGGCAGGAACCAGCGGTGTGGTGTATGGTGTGCTGGGTGAGGTGAACTACGACAAGCAGAGTCGCGTCAATACCTTTGCCCACGTTAATCACAGCGCAGCTCAGACTCGTCTGGGCGTTCTCCTATGTATCAATGGTACTGGTATCCTGAACGCATGGGTGCACCGCAATATCACTCCGGACGTCAGTTATGCCGACATGAACGACCTGGCCGCTACGGTGCCCATCGGTAGCGAGGGCGTCACCATTGTGCCCTTTGGCAATGGTGCAGAGCGTGTGCTGGAAAACCGCGAGATAGGCTGCTCCGTCAATGGACTGAACTTCAACAAGCATCATAAAGCCCATTTGGTACGTGCTGCTCAGGAAGGTATTGTCTTCTCGTTCTGCTATGGCATGGAGATTATGCAGCAGATGGGCATGGACATCCGCAACATCCATGCCGGCAAAGCCAACATGTTCCTGTCGCCGCTGTTCCGCGACACGCTGGCCGGTGTAAGCGGTGCTACAATTGAACTCTACGACACTGACGGCTCGGTGGGTGCTGCCAAGGGTGCCGGCATTGGCGCTGGCATCTACAAGGATAGCCAGGAGGCCTTCGCCACGCTCGACAAGTTGCAGGTGATTGCTCCAGACGAGTCGCGCCGTGCCGAATACCAGGCTGCTTATGCCGCTTGGAAGGAAGTATTGAATAAGAAAATGTAAATAACTGGTTAATAATAATTTAATTAAATCAAAAAGAATTATGGCAAAAGAGTATTTTCCGTTTACCGGTAAGATTCCTTTCGAGGGAAAGGACAGTAAGAATGTGATGGCTTTCCACTACTACGAGCCCGAGCGCGTCGTGATGGGAAAGAAGATGAAGGATTGGCTGAAGTTCGCTATGGCTTGGTGGCACACTCTGGGTGGAGCCAGTGCCGACCAGTTCGGCGGTCAGACCCGCAGCTACGAGTGGGACAAGGCCGAGGATGCTGTTCAGCGCGCCAAGGACAAGATGGACGCTGGTTTTGAAATCATGGACAAGCTGGGCATCGAGTATTTCTGCTTCCACGACATCGACCTCGTTGACGAGGGCGCAACCGTTGAGGAGTACGAGGCTCGCATGACGGCCATCACCGACTACGCATTGGAGAAGATGAAGCAGTATCCTAACATCAAGAACCTGTGGGGTACCGCCAATGTCTTCGGCAACAAGCGTTACGCTAACGGTGCCAGCACCAACCCCGACTTCGACGTTGTGGCCCGTGCCATCGTCCAGATTAAGAACGCTATTGACGCCACCATCAAGCTGGGTGGTCAGAACTACGTGTTCTGGGGCGGTCGTGAGGGCTACATGAGCCTGCTCAACACCGACCAGAAGCGTGAGAAGGAACACATGGCTACCATGCTGACAATGGCTCGCGACTACGCCCGCAGCAAGGGATTCAAGGGTAACTTCCTCATTGAGCCGAAGCCCATGGAGCCCTCGAAGCACCAGTACGACGTGGACACCGAGACCGTTATCGGTTTCCTGCGTGCTCACGGTCTGGACAAGGACTTCAAGGTGAACATCGAGGTGAACCACGCCACACTGGCCGGTCACACCTTCGAGCACGAGCTGGCATGTGCCGTTGACGCTGGCATGCTGGGCAGCATCGACGCCAACCGTGGTGACGCCCAGAACGGCTGGGACACCGACCAGTTCCCCATTGACAACTACGAGCTGACACAGGCCATGCTGGAGATTATCCGTGGTGGCGGTCTGGGTCTTGGCGGTACCAACTTCGACGCTAAGATTCGTCGTAACTCTACCGATCTTGAGGACCTCTTCATCGCTCACATCAGCGGTATGGACGCTATGGCCCGCGCTCTGCTGAACGCTGCCGACATCCTGGAGAATAGTGAGCTGCCCGCCATGAAGAAGGAGCGCTACGCTTCGTTCGACGCCGGTATCGGCAAGGACTTCGAGGATGGCAAGCTGACTCTTGAGCAGGCTTACGAGTATGGTAAGAAGGTGAACGAGCCGAAGCAGACTTCCGGCAAGCAGGAGAAGTACGAGACTATCGTTGCCCTGTATGCTAAATAAGTAACGGCAACCTGATAACTAAAAATTGGCAGTACCTTCGCGGGTGCTGCCAATCTTTTTTTATTCATATACTTTGGCCTTGCGCTTGCCTTGCAGGACGGCCAGGGCGTTGAAGGCGAGTGCCTCCATCTCGTTTTCGCCGGGGAAGATGTAGACGGGAGCCAGGAAGGCAATGTGTCGGCGCAGGGCACTCACGATGTAGTCAGAGTGTGCCATGCCGCCAGTGAGCAGGATGGCGTCAACCTGTCCGCAGAGCACGGCGGCCTCCGCTGCTATTTGTTTGGCCGTATGGTATATCATGGCATCGACCAGCAGTTCAGCGTGGTCGTCGCCTTTCTTGATGCGTTCCAGTATTTCGCGCATGTCGTTGGTACCGAGATGGGCGGTCAGTCCAGCCTTGCCGGCAATGTGCTTCAACAGTTCCTTCTCCGTGTATCGGCCGCTGAAGCACAGGCGGATAAGGTCGGCAGCGGGCAGGCTACCGGCACGTTCCGGCGAGAAAGGTCCTTCGCCGTCCAGCGCATTGTTGGCATCGACAGCCCTGCCGTGTTCGTGGGCAGCCACCGAGATGCCGCCGCCCAGATGGCAGATGATGAGGTTCAGGTCTTCATACTCCTTACCGATGCCACGGGCAAAACGGCGGGCAATGGCTCGCTGGTTCAAGGCGTGCCAAATGCAGATGCGCGGCATTAGTGGGCTGCCGCTGATGCGTGCCAGCGGTGACAGCTCGTCCACCACGCCGGGGTCGGCAATGAAGGCTCGGCATCCGGGAATTTCCTGTGCTATCTCGTGCGCTATCAGGCACCCCAGATTGCAGGCATGGTTGTGCATGACGCTGCCATGCAGCGTATCGTCCAGCATCAGCTGGTTGATTTCGTAGACCCCTCCGGCTATGGGTTTCACCAGTCCTCCGCGCCCTATGACGGCATCGAAGTCCAGCGGTATGTTGGAGCGTCTGAGTTCGTCGAGCACTAACTGTCGACGGAAGTCCTGCTGTTCGGTAATGGCGTCGAAGTGTGCCAGCTCCTCGGCTTTGTGGGTGATGCTGTGCAGCAGTATAGGCTTTTCGTCGTGGAAGACGGCCATCTTGGTGGATGTCGACCCGGGATTGATGACAAGGATTTTCATTTTGGTTTAGCGTTGAGGGTTCAGAGATGAGGGTTCAGAGTGAGGCAAGGGCGAAGAGGATGCTGTTGAACTTGGCTTCGGCAGAGTCGCCGCGTGAGGGAACGACGACGGGGCACAGGGTGCCGCACAACATGCCTGCCGTACGGGCGTTGGCAAAGAGCGTCATCGACTTGTAGAAAGCGTTGCCAGCCTCGATGTCGGGCATGATGAGCACGTCAGACTCGCCTTCAAGTGGCGAAATGATGCCTTTGGCTTGCAGGGCCTGCAGCGAACAGGCCGACTTGACGTCTAACGGGCCGTCTACGATGCAGCGTCCGAAGTCGCCCCTTGCTGCCTGCGCCTTGATGTCGGCATAGCCCTCGACGAACGGAAACTGGCGTCCGCCATGCTCGGCACAGTGTATGAGGGCGATGCGCGGTTCCCTGATGCCCATGCGGTGGCATATTCCTGTCGTGTATCGCACCTGCTCCACACGCTGCCGTTGGGTGGGATAAGGGATGACTGCCGCGTCGGTAAAGAACAGCAGCCTGGGGTAGTTGGGTATTTCGGCCACCGACACATGGGTCAGTACGCGACCTTCGGGCAGCAGGCCCGACACCTTGTTCAGCAGGGCGCGTAACAGGATGTCGGTGCCTATGAGTCCTTTCATCAGCACGTTGGCATCGCCTCGGCGCACCAAGGCTACAGCCTTCTCGGCAGCACGCTCAGGCAGACTGTCGGTGACGCGCAGCACTTCGGCCATGCGCCCCTCTTCCACTCGTCTCAGTGCCTCGCGGGTAGCCTCGTCAGTCGGGTTGACGGCCACAATACGCAGTTGCCGGTTGCCCTCGGCTACCCGCTGGTGCATTTCATGGAATGTTAGAATGGTTTTCATAGTTAGTTAGGCTTTTTCAGGTTTGGTGGGTGTGTTATCTTAGCGACTCCCGGTACCACTCGAAGAGCTTCTGCACGCCGTCTTCTATCTCGACCTTGTGCGTCCAGCCCAGGCTGTGCAGCTTTGTGACGTCAATGAGCTTGCGCATCGTGCCGTCAGGTTTGGAGTCGTCGAACTCCACGGTGCCCTTGAAGCCCACGGCTTTGACGGCGAGCTCCGAGAGCTCCCGGATGGTCAGCTCCTTGCCTGTACCCACGTTGATGTGGCAGTTGCGTATCTCGCCCAGGCTGGGTATGGCACCGCCGCGTCCTGCCGAGTGGTTGCGGTCTACGGTGCCGTCGGTGGTGGCGCCGTAGTGTACGCTGGAGTATTTGTCTATTCCGATGATGTCGCTGAAGTTGACGTTCAGCAGCACGTGTACGGAGGCGTCGGCCATGTCCTCGCTCCATAGAAATTCGCGTAGCGGCTTGCCCGTGCCCCACAGCACCACGCGGTTGTCGTAGATGCCGTATTTGGCCAGCACCCGCAGGATGTCATCGGTGGAAGCCCCTCCGTCGACACCCTCCACGGGACGGCTATCCAGGTCGCGGCTGATGGCTGTCCAGTTGCCGTCGTGGATGAGTTTGGCTAAGTATATCTTGCGCATCATGGCGGGCATGACGTGCGAGTTCTTCAAGTGGAAGTTGTCGTTAGGACCGTAGAGGTTGGTGGGCATGACGGCGATGTAGTTCGTACCGTATTGCAGGTTGTACGACTCGCACATCTTCAGTCCGGCAATCTTGGCAATGGCATACTCCTCGTTGGTGTATTCTAAGGGCGAGGTAAGCAGGGCGTCCTCCTTCATGGGCTGTGGTGCGTTCTTAGGGTATATGCACGTAGAGCCGAGGAAGAGCAGCTTCTTCACGCCGTGGGCGTAGGCCTCGCTGATGACGTTGCACTGCATCTTCATGTTCTGCATGATGAAGTCGGCACGGTAGAGCGAGTTGGCCATGATGCCGCCGACGAAGGCTGCGGCCAGTACGACGGCATCGGGGCGCTCCTCGTCGAAGAACCGGCGTACGGCCAGCTGGTCGGTGAGGTCCAGCTCCTTGTGTGTCCTGCCTACGAGGTTGGTGTACCCCCTCTGTCTCAGGTTGTTCCAGATGGCCGAGCCCACCAGTCCGTGGTGCCCCGCCACGTATATCTTGCTATCCTTATTGAGCATCGTCCATGTGTGCTTTGATGAACAACTTCTTGACGAACTTCATGTCGTGCTGCACCATGATTTTCACCAGGTCGGGGAAGCTGGTCTTCTGCGGGTTCCACCCCAGTTTGGCCTTTGCCTTGGCGGGGTTGCCCAACAGCTGGTCCACCTCGGCCGGACGGAAATACTTCGGGTCTACCTCGACGAGGGACTTGCCTGTGGCTTTGTCGTAGCCTTTCTCGTCCACGCCGTCGCCGCGCCACTCCAGTTCGATGCCCACCTCGTGGAAAGCCAGTGTGGCAAACTCGCGCACGGTGTGGTACTCACCGGTGGCTATGACGAAGTCGTCGGGTTCAGGTTGCTGCAGGATGAGCCACATGCACTCGATGTAGTCTTTGGCGTAGCCCCAGTCGCGCAGCGAGTTGAGGTTGCCCAAGTAGAGCTTGTCCTGATAGCCCTGTGCGATGCGGGCGGCAGCCAGTGTGATTTTTCGTGTGACGAAGGTCTCGCCGCGCCGTTCTGACTCGTGGTTGAACAGGATGCCGTTGCAGCAGTACATGCCGTACGACTCGCGGTAGTTCTTCATGATCCAGAAGCCGTAGAGCTTGGCCACGGCGTAGGGCGAACGGGGGTAGAAGGGTGTCGTCTCCGACTGGGGCACCTCCTGCACCTTGCCGTAGAGCTCGGAGGTAGAAGCCTGGTAGATGCGGCATGTGTCGGCCAGTCCGCAGATGCGTACGGCCTCTAAGAGGCGCAGCACGCCGTTGGCATCGGTGTCGGCGGTGTACTCCGGCACGTCGAAGCTCACCTTGACGTGGCTCTGTGCTGCCAGGTTGTAGATTTCCGTGGGGCGCACCTTCGAGATGACGCGCACCAGCGACGACGAGTCGGTCATGTCGGCCCAGTGCAGGTTCACCAGTCGCGCTTTCTTCATGTCGCGCACCCACTCGTCTAAGTAGAGGTGCTCGATGCGAGCGGTGTTGAACGACGACGAGCGGCGCATCAGGCCGTGCACCTCGTAGCCTTTTTCAATCAGAAACTCGGCCAGGTAGCTTCCGTCCTGGCCCGTGATGCCTGTTATCAATGCAATTTTCTTCATGTCTTATCTTTAGTTTTGTCCGGAGAACTGCTTGATGCGCTGCTCTTCGGAGAGTTTACAAATCAGTAGTGTGCCGTCGTTCTCGGCGACGATGTATCCGTCCAGCCCCTGTACGACGACCTTCTTTTCCTGTGTGGTGTGGATGATGCAGTTGTGCGACTCGTACAGGGTGATGTCCGGTCCGATGGCGGCATTGCCGTAGAGGTCGCGCTTCGACTGCTGCTGCAGTGAGCCCCATGTGCCTAAGTCGCTCCATCCGAAGTCGGCGGGGCATACGAATATCTCCTCGGCCTTCTCCATGATGGCGTAGTCGACGCTGATGTTCTCGCACTCAGGGAACACGCGGTCTATCTCCTGCTGCTCGCGCTCGGTGCCGTAGACGTCCTTCAGCGACTCGAAGGTCTTGGCTATCTGGGGCTGGTAGATGCGGAAGGCGTTGACGATGGTGGAGACGTTCCAGATGAAGATGCCTGCGTTCCAGTAGTAGCTCTTCTGGCTGATGTACTGCTTGGCAGTCTCTATGTCGGGTTTCTCGCGGAAGGAGTCCACGCGGAATATCTCCTTGTTGCGCAGCGAGTTGCTGCTCAGGTCGGCCTTGATGTATCCGTATCCCGTCTCGGGGCGTGTGGGCTTCATGCCTAAGGTGATGATGGCGTCGGTGTCGGCGGTGAAGTCCAGGCACTCCTTGACGACGCGCTGGAACTCCGGCGTGTTGAGCACGACGTGGTCGCTGGGCGACACTACGATGTTGGCTTTGGCGTCGCGCGACTTGATGCGCCACGACACGTAGGCTATGCACGGTGCCGTATTGCGGCGGCAGGGTTCGCAGAGTACGTGGTCACGCGGCATGTCGGGCAACTGTTCCATGACCGTGGCAGCATACTTCTGATTGGTGACCACCCACACGTTGTCGGCGGGCACGATGCCTTGGAAACGCTCTACCGTCAGCTGGAGCAGCGACTTGCCAGTGCCCAGCACGTCGATGAACTGCTTGGGCTTGTCGGTGGTGCTCATGGGCCAGAAACGGCTTCCCACGCCTCCGGCCATGATGACCAGATGGTTGTTCTTTCTTGCCATAGTGTTTTTGTTGCTTTTGCTTGGCGTTCAGACTTATTTCAGTGTTTTGTCGAGAATGTCGTAGAACTCCTTATCCTCGCCCAGATACGTTGTCACGACCTTGCCCTGGGGGTTGATGATGACCTTGGTGGGCAGTCCGCTGATGATGTAGTCGTCGTAGACTTTCGAGTCCTTGGGCACGTTGACTTGCGGCCAGGGCAGGTCGTACTCGTCCACAGCTTCCTTCCACTCGTCCACGGGGTCGCTGCAGTTCATGCCTACGATTTCCAGCTTGTCGCGGTGCTTCTCGTAATATTTCTTCATCTTAGGGAAGCCCTTGATGCACCATCCGCACCAGGTGGCCCAGAAGTCGAGCACGACATACTTGCCGCGCAGCGATGTGAGCGAGAGTTTCTGGCCGTTCAGGTCGGTGAGGGTGAAGTTAGGTGCGTGGCTTCCGGCTGCCGGCGTGGCGTCGTCCATGCGTTGGGCCGACACGTTGATAGCGCAGCAGAGAGTAAGGATGGCTGCGAGCATCCAGCGGTTGCAATGTCTCATCGTCATGTTTTATTTATGTAATTAGGATGCAAAGATACACATATTCGTTGAGAAAACCATGCTTTTTCCGAAAAAAAACACTACCTTTGAGCTGACACTCGAAAATACTCCCGCTCGAAAAAGCTCAAAATTCTTTTGGCCTTTTACTCGCTTATTCGTATCTTTGAGCTGACACTCGAAAATACTCCCGCTCGAAAAAGCTCAAAATTCTTTTGGCTTTTTACTCGCTTATTCGTATCTTTGTCCCGCAATGGACAAAAACATACTCAACGAACTGAACGATGGTCAGCGGCGTGCCGTCGAATACTGTGACGGGCCGCAGCTGGTGATAGCCGGTGCCGGGTCGGGAAAGACGCGCGTGCTGACATACAAGATAGCCTACCTGCTGGAGCAGGGCATGGCACCATGGAACATTCTGGCGCTGACGTTCACCAACAAGGCGGCGCGCGAGATGAAGGAGCGCATAGGGCGCTTAGTGGGTCACGAGCGTTCCTCGCGCCTGCAGATGGGCACGTTCCACTCCGTCTTCGCCCGCATGTTGCGCATGGAGGCGCAGCACATAGGCTTCAACGCCAACTTCACCATCTACGACCAGACGGATGCCCGCTCGTTAGTGAAGAACATCATCAAGGAGATGCAGCTTGACGACAAGGCGTACAAGGCAGCCAGCGTGGCCGACCGCATCTCGATGGCCAAGAACCACCTGCTGCTGCCCCAGCAGTATGCCGTGAGCTCGTGGGCGCGCGACGACGCGCAGCACAAGCGGCCGCAGGTGACGCAGATATATAATAGGTATGTGGAGCGCTGCCGTCAGGCTAATGCCATGGACTTCGACGACCTGCTGGTGCAGACCTACCGGCTGCTGAGCGAACACGAGGACATCCGCCAGAAGTACGTCGAGCGCTTCCAGTATGTGCTGGTCGACGAGTACCAGGACACCAACTACGCCCAGCAGGAGATAGTGCTGCTGCTGACGCGTGAGCACGGTCGTGTCTGCGTGGTGGGTGACGATGCACAGAGCATTTATAGTTTCCGTGGAGCTAACATCGACAACATACTGAATTTCCAGCAGATGTACGACGGTGCCCAGTTGTTTAAGCTGGAGCAGAACTACCGCTCCACGCAGCTCATCGTGCAGGCCGCCAACAGCCTGATACGCAAGAATGAGCGGCAGATACACAAGGACGTGTTCAGCGAGAACGAGCAGGGCGAGCGACTCACCCTGAAGCCTGCCTACAGCGACAAGGAGGAGGCCATCATCGTGTGCAACGACATCAAGCGCATCCGCCGTCAGGAAGGCTGCGAATACTCCGACTTCGCCATCCTCTACCGCACCAACGCCCAGAGTCGCTCCTTCGAGGAGCAGATGCGCAAGGACTCGATACCCTACCGCATCTACGGCGGGCTGTCGTTCTACCAGCGCAAGGAAATCAAGGACGTGATAGCCTACTTCCGCGTGGTGACCAACCCTGACGACGAGGAGGCGCTGCGCCGCATCATCAACTATCCGGCTCGCGGCATCGGCGACACCACGGTGGGCAAGATAGCACAGACGGCCACCCTGCACGGCGTCAGCCTGTGGCAGGTGTTGCAGCAGCCCCAGGTCTTCGACCTGAAGCTGACCAAGGGCACGCTGACCAAGCTGGAGGCTTTCCGTGCGCTGGTGGAGGGCTGGCATGAGCGGCTGGCCTCGGAGGATGCCTACGAACTGGGCCACAGCATCATCATGGAGAGCGGCATCAGCCGTGACATCTACAGCTCGACCAACCCCGAGGACCTGTCGCGTCAGGAGAACTTGGAGGAGTTTTTAGGCGGCATGCAGGACTTTGTGGAGAGCCGCAAGGAGGAAGGACTTGAAAACGAGACGTCGCTGTCCGACTTCCTGCAGGAGGTGGCGCTGCTGACCGACCTGGACAGCGACGACGACACGAGTCAGCCCAAGGTGGTGCTGATGACCATCCACTCGGCCAAGGGACTGGAGTTTCCCACCGTCTTCGTGGTGGGCTTGGAGGAGAACATCTTCCCGTCACCCATGTCGGTCGACAGCATGCGTGCCTTGGAGGAGGAGCGGCGCCTGCTCTACGTGGCCATCACGCGTGCCGAGAAGCATTGCATCCTGACCTGTGCGCAGAACCGCTTCCGCTATGGGCGCATGGAGTATGACACGCCGTCGCGCTTCATCAGGGACTTCGACCCCAAGCTGCTGCGAGTGGAGGGGGGCAGCGGCTTAGGCTCGCGCTCCGCAGGCCAGCAGCGTCCGGCATACGGGCAACAGCGTCCGTCCTATGGTCAGCAGCGTCCGGCGTTTGGCCAGCCGCGTCCTGCGGTGCAGAACCCGCGTCCTGTGGCCACGCAGTTTGTGGCTGACGCGAAGCCCCGCATGGTGCCTGTGCGCACGGAGGCTCCGCTGCCTCAGTCGGCGGCCGGCGACGTGGGTGTCCGTGAGGGTTGCGTCATTGAGCACCAGCGCTTTGGCATCGGCACCGTGGTCAAAGTGGAGGGTACGGGCGAGAACACCAAGGCCACCGTGGACTTCCGCAATGCGGGCACCAAGCAGCTGCTGCTGAAGTTTGCCAAGTTTACTATAGTGGGGTAGGGGCAAGCAGGCTTCCGCCACACAGAGAGTCAGAGGGCATCATCCTCCGGGCGTTCCGGCGGCTGGTGCCCTCGCTGTTTGGGCAGGTGGCGCTTCTTGCGCAGGTATGCGGCCTTGCGGGCCTCATACTCCTCGTAGTGTCTTTCCAGGAAGTTGTCGGCCATGGGGGCTACTGGGTCTGGTTGTAGACGACGCTGATGCGTACCGGGTCGTGCCGGTTGGTGCTGCCGCCTATGAGCCGGACGCTGGTAGCCCTCATCTCGTTGCTCACGCTGGCCAGCGTGGTGGTGGTGGTCGTCGAGGACGATGTCGTCGATGCCGATGCTGCCGTGCTGGTAATCTGTACGGGTATGAGCACCACCTTGTTCCAGTTCTCGTTGCGTCCGCGCTTAGCCCACATGTTGTTGATCATGCCCGAGATGTTGTTGAACGTGTAGGTGTTCTTGCTGCTGTTGTACGTTGCCACGTAGGACGTGATGTTGTTGGGCAGGTTGCGCTCCTCGAAGAAGGAGTAGAGGCTGTCGCGCTGTATCATGAGCAGGTTCTGGGGCTCTTGCAGCATCTGGGCGCTGAGTTCGCTGACCTCGTTCATGCTGCGGAAGACGATGCGTGCCGACGTGATGGTGTCGTTGACGTGGCCCTCCTTGATTTTGTCTACGGGCAGGGTGACCTCGGTGAAGATGCCGTCGGGGGCTTTCAGGTAGGTCCAGTCGGTTTCGGCCAGCAGGGCTTTCAGGTTATCCTCGTCGTTGGCGAAGTGGCTGGTCTGCAGCACTTCCTCGGTGCCTCTGATGATTTCGGAGTTCTTGTAAACGATGTCGTCAATCTGGGAGCGGTAGTAGATGGTAATCTGCGTCTGGTACACCTCGGTCATGACGCCCGAGCCGTCGGTGATGTCGAAGTAGAAGCCGGGGCACACCTTCTCGCGGAACGTCTGCGAGTTCTTGTAGAACTTGGGGTTGTCGAAGTATTGGCGCATGAGGTAGGTGCCGTAGTTGTTGTACGTGACGCCCTGCTTGTCGGTGTAGGGCTGGTTCAGGGGTATTTTGATGGTTTCGTAGTAGCTGCCTTTGCGCCGCAGGTTGCGTATGCTGTCGCTGAGCGTGAGGTCCGATATGGAGAACATCTTGCGCTGCCTGAGTCCGTCGGGGCGCAGGTAGCCCTCGGCCACGGGGTCGAAGTTGGTGTAGTAGAACTTGTTTTCCTCCAGGGGTTTGTCCAGCTCGTTGACGCTGACCTTCATGGCGGTAAGCGAGTCGCCCATGTAGCTGTTCAGCAAGATGCTGATGATGCACGAGTCGGCCTGCGGCTGCTGGTTGTCGTCGAGGTTGATGATGTGCTCCTTCTTGACGAACATGTTGTTGCCATCGTCTTCGAGGATGACAAACTGGGTGGTGTAGTCGCTGGTGAGGTAGGAGCCGGTCTCCGGGTCTTTGATGCAGCCTAAGTAGCAGTAGGAGCTGCGGCAGAGTATGGAGTCGGCCATGATGGAGCGGGTCTCGACGTCGAAGGTGTCGGAGACGATGGTGAACTTGTCGATGCTCCTGGTGAGTGAGTTGCCCATGGTGGTGGTGGTCTCATCACACGAAGAGATTGCAAGCGTCAGCATTGCAATCCCTGTCAGTATAGTTTTTTTTGTCATATTTCGCGTTTTGCTAAATCTTTTCGTAGAAGGCCTCGTAGGCGGCGCCGAAGTCGTCGCCGGGGTAGTCGAGGGTGGCGATGCCGGCGTCCTTGGCGTACTGCAGCAGCCCGGGGTTAACGTCCTTGTGGGCGGCGATGACGCCGTCGCTGTAGTCGATGGCCAGCTTGCCCAGCTCCTCGAAGTCGAAGTTGTCGTTGTACTTCTTCAGCAGGTCGGCCTTGGCGTCACGGAACGCCACGCAGCGCTTGAAGTTGTTGCCCAGGTCCGACTTGAGGGTGTTGGTGAACAGCGACGTCACCACCTTGGTGCTGCTGAACGAGGGCTCGTCGCGGTAGGCCGTCTTGACGTAGAGCGGCACCACGGCTCCCATCCATCCCTGCACGTGGATGATGTCGGGCACCCAGCGCAGCTTCTTCACCGTCTCCAGGACGCCGCGGGCGAAGAAGATGGCGCGCTCGCCGTTGTCGGGGTAGTCGTCGCCTTTCTCGTCCTGTATCATCTGGCGCTTCGAGAAGTAGTCCTCGTTGTCGATGAAGTAGACCTGTATGCGTGTCTGTACGATGGTGGCCACCTTGATGATGAGCGGGTGGTCGGTGTCGTCGATGATAAGGTTCATTCCCGAGAGCCGTATCACTTCGTGCAACTGGCCGCGGCGTTCGTTGATGTTGCCCCATTTGGGCATGAACGTACGTATCTCGTGGCCGTTCTCCTGAATGGCCTGTGGCACTGCCTTGCCCATCAGCGAGAGGTCGTTGTCGGGCACGTAGGGTACTATCTCTTGGTTGATAAACAGTATCTTCTTTGACATAAGCTGGGATTTGGTTCCGTAATTTTACGGCGCAAAGGTACGGAAAAAAACTCACAAGACCGCATTCAGAACGTGGTTTTAAGGATTTTTAGCCCGTCTTTTGGCATATTTTCACGATATTTTTTCCTTATTTGGTAAAAATGTTGTTATTTTGCAGCCCGAAATGAGGAGCTGACGCTCCAAATGAGTAATGAGTAATGCGGAGCTGACGCTCCAAATGAGTAATGAGTAGTGAGAAATGAGTAATGGAAATGAGAAATGAAGAAATGGGGGGCACACCCGTGTGTTCTCTTGCCTCTTGCTTCTTGCCTCTTGCCTCTTGCTTCTATTAAAATCGTAAAATCGTCAAATAATGAAGGTATTCAACAAAATCGTGGACCTGCAGAACCAGCTGTTCCAGGACCGCAAGGAAGGAAAAGAAATCGGACTCGTCCCCACTATGGGCGCGCTGCACGAGGGACACGCCTCGCTGGTGAGAAACAGCATCAAGGAGAACCAGGTCACCGTGGTCTCCATATTCGTCAACCCCACTCAGTTCAACGACAAGGGCGACCTGGACCGCTACCCGCGCACGCTGGACGCCGACTGCAAGCTGCTGGAGGCTGAAATGGCCAATAGCAAGTCGTCAAGCGGCAAATCCCTCTACGTCCTGGCTCCCAGCGTGCAGGAGATGTACCCCGTGCCCGACGAGCGCCACTTCGAGTACCCCCCCGTGTCGACCGTCATGGAGGGTGCCCACCGTCCCGGCCACTTCAACGGCGTCTGCCAGGTGGTGAGCCGCCTGTTCTACATCGTCAAGCCCCACCGCTCCTACTTCGGCGAGAAGGACTTCCAGCAGATTGCCGTCATCAAGGCCATGGTGCGCCACCTCGGCATCAAGGTGCAGATAGTGGAGTGCCCCATCGTGCGCGAGGACGACGGGCTGGCCAAGAGCTCGCGTAACACCCTGCTGAGCCCCGACGAGCGCGCCATAGCTCCCGCCATTTACAAGGTGCTGAAGGCCAGTGTCGACTATGCCCGCACGCACACCGTGCAGGAGACTCACGACCGCGTGGTCAGCGACATCAACAGCGTGGACGGCCTCGACGTCGAGTATTTCTCCATCGTCGACGGCAACAGCCTTCTGGACATCCAGTCGTGGGACGACACCGACTACCCCGTAGGCTGCATCACCGTCTACTGCGGCAAGACGCCCATCCGACTCATTGACCACATCAAATATTAGACCATTTGACCATTAGACCATTGCACAATTGGACTATTGCTGCCTGCAATGGTGAAATGGTGAAATAGTAAAATAGTGAAATAGTAAAATTAGTAAATCGTAAATAAAAACAGTCGTGTTGATAGAAGTAATGAAGTCAAAGCTGCACTGCGTCACGGTGACCGAAGCCAACCTGAACTACATGGGCAGCATAACCATCGACGAGGACCTCATGGACGCCGCCAACCTCATAGCAGGCGAGAAGGTGCAGGTGCTCGACAACAACAACGGAGAACGCTTCGAGACCTACGTCATACGGGGTGAGCGCGGCACAGGGTGCATCTGCCTGAACGGAGCCGCAGCACGCCGCGTGCAGATTGGCGACGTCGTCATCATCATCTCTTACGCCCTGATGGACTTCGAGGAAGCCAAGACCTTCCGACCCACCGTCGTCTTCCCCAAAGAGGGAAACAGAGTCTGAGAAAATGAAAGATTAAAGATTAAAGATGAAAGATTAAGATGAGTAAATGAAAAAGATGGGAAGAATGACTCCCATCCTCCCATCTTAATCTTTCATTTTTCATTTTTCATCTTTCATCACGGCTCCGGCGTCTCCCCCTTGCGCTCACGGATTTTCTTGCGGCCGATGAGCTCGTTGCCCTCGCTGTCCACGGCCACCTCGGCCATCTCCCACTGCACCTTCTTCGTCACCTGCGTCACGCGCTTCTTGTCCTGCTTCACCGTCTCGGGAGTGAACAGCAGGCGCGTCTTCTTCAGGTCGCGCTCCTGATTCCAGTCAGCATAGTCGTTGACACCGTTGGAGCTGAAACCGGGCTTGAAGATGCCCAGACCGTTCACCTTCACCTTGCGGCCCTGACCAAGGTAGTGCTCGATGGCACCGCCCAGCTCGTCGATGACGGCCTTGCAGTCCGAACGCTTCACCGTGGCCTGCTGCTGGATGTACTCAGCCAGCTCGTCCAGTTCAACAAACTTGTCGTCGTACAGCGGGCGGGCGTAATACTTGCCGAAAGCCAGCGACTTGGAGTTCGTGTTCTTCTGTAATGCATACTTGTTAGCCATAATTGTAAATGTTTTAAAGGGTTAATTTAAAGGATTGTTGTCTTATGTAAAGTTCCTCTGAACTACATTGCAAAGATACGAAATAATTTCCAAACTACCAAATATTTCCACGCTTTTTTTCAAGTTTTTATTCGGAAAAATTCGGGAGGGTGTGTCAAAATGGGCTAACTCCCCTCCTTGGAAAGGAGGGGTTGGGGGTGGTTGATAATTCGCAGGTAAATATAATATATTCGTCGATGAAATCAACCCCTCCTAACCTCCCCTTTCCAAGGGGAGGAATTAGTTAGCCCATTTTGACACACCCTCTTCCAGCGTTTGGTGACGCTCCGTCCGGTGGTTGGAGCCGCTCCGTCCGATGGTTGGAGCCGCTTGGTCATGCGGTTGGAGCCGCTCGGTCAGGGCGGGCGTGACGCTTCGTCCGTCAGCCGGTGGATGCTCTGGTGGGCGGGCTGCCTTGTCGCTGACAGGTAGTAGTCGCTGAAGTCCTTGCAGCCGGGCGGCAGCTGGTGGTGGTGCAGCGAGGGCAGCCGCTGGCGCAGCTGCATGAAGAGTCGCTCGCCGGGGACGTCGCTGTCGGGGTACATGTGGAACTCGGTGGAGAGGCGGGTGCTGAGTGCGGCGAGCAGCTCTGCGTCCCTCTGCCTCAGCAGCGTGGCCGAGGGGATGGCCACCGCCTTGTGGCCCGCCGAGAGCATGGCCCAGCAGTCGGAGCAGCCCTCGGTAATCCATAGCGGCTCGCCCGGTTGCAGCAGCTTGATGACGGGCAGGTTGTAGATGCTGCACGCCGACCCGGCGGGGAATCGGAACCGGGGTAGGGCTCCCCGCACGAGGTTGCGGTTCTGTATGCCGACGAGCCGTCCGTCAACGTCGTAGTAGGGTGTCTGCAGCCAGCTGACGCCCTGGCGGTCCTGCCACGATGTCAGTCGGCACCAGCGCACCACGCGCTCGTCCAGCCTGCGCTCGCCGTAGAGGAAGCGCCGTGCCTCGTCGGAGAGCCACGGGTGCTCGAAGAACCGCTCATAGCGCGAGGCGTCGAAGGCGGGGCGAGTGCCGGGTGCCGAGGGGGCTGACAATGCCCGTGAAGCGGCCTCGGTCATGATGACGCTGTGCTCGTCGGCCAGCCATTGGCAGGATTCGCGGAAGGGTTTGCCGAGGCAGCGCATGGTGAGGTCGATGGTGCCGCCCGAGGCCCCGCAGACGAAGCATCGGAACGTGTTCCTGCGTACCGAGAACGACAGGCTTGCGTGGTGGTCGTCGTGAAACGGGCATAGTGCCTTGTGCATGCGTACTTGGAGTCCAAGTCGCTCTGCGACCCCCTCAATAGGCAGGTCGCGGAGCTTTTCGAGTTCTTGCTTGTCCATAACGTTCAATTTTCAAAGTTCAACGTTCAATGGTTCAATCTTCAATGTTCGATGTCCTAAAGTTTCAAATACTCTTCGGTCTTGCAGTAGAGTCCTGTCTCGGCTGAGTAGCTGATGAACTTGCGGAACACCCATTTGCGCAGCTGGGCATCTGTTCCCTCTTGACTCTTGCCGAGCGTGGTGCGCAGGGCTTCCAGCTGAGCCTTGCTGAAGGTGTTGGGCAATGAGTCGAGCATGTTCTTCGGGCCGCGGCGCTGAGCCTCGCTCGTCTGGTCGGCATCAATATTGAGCATGTCGGCAAAGATTTGCATCTTGCTCCAGATGTCATGATAAACGAGCCACTCCACGAGGTCGCCCATCGGGCGCGTCCACGTCTGATTGTTGAGCACCCACATCACGCAGCCTGCTTTCCATGCCGACACCAAGGCACGCTTCGACACATCCCACAGCACATTGTCGTCGGCCAGGTCGGCCAGCGAAGCCATATCTGCGGCCAGACGGTCCGTGAGCTTGTTGAGCGGACGGATGATGTAGCGGCCTTTGCAGATGTCGAGGCGCACCAGGTATTCATCCAGCCGCTGGTAGAACTCTTCCGAATACTTGCCCTGTCGGGGTATGCGTCCGTCGCGACTGGTGCGCGCCTTGTAGCTGAAAACCATGCGCCCGAACGTTCCGTTGAACAGGTCGTTCTTGTAGAACTTGCGCGTGGCAAAGGGTGTGCTGGAAATCGTCAGATTGGTTCGCAGCAGAGGGTTGCCCGTGATGCCGTCGGCCGTGGCACGCAAGGCTCCGGCGCGCTGGCGGTCGTAGATGTTGCGCAGCATCTGCGTCACCTGCCGGTGGCCGCCGCACATCTTGTCGGCCATCTCCACCTCCGGCATGTTCAGGTATTGCGTGCGTCCGCCAAGAGCTTCGAGTGCCATGGCGTTCTGGATGAAGGCCGCATTCGTCACGTCCGAGGGTGGAAACCAGAAAGCCACCTCGGGGCGCATAGGCTTCTCCTTGGTACTGGCCTTGCTCTTATACTGCCTTTGCCACTCCACGAGCTTCTTCAGTTCAGCCTCGTCGTGCTGGCGGAAATCGCGGCAAATAGCCTCCACAAGATTGGACAGTTGCCCCTTGTTGCAGCCCGAATCGGCCACGAGATTGGCCATCATGCCGCACGTTTCCTTCCACGAGAGGTCGGGATATTGAAATTCCGCGCCGCTGACGTGTGCGCCCAGTATGGGGAAGAGCATCGGAACCAGCGGTTCGTGCATGTCGCGAGATACCTGCGAGAGCAGGATTTTGATACATTCTGTGCCCCTGCCGAGGTTAGGCATCTTAGGGGCCGTAGATTTTGAAATGTCGTATCTCATTGATTTTCTGCTTTTTAGATGAAACATTAATGACCTGAGCGTGACAGTTCCAATTGTTCCAATTACTTTTCCGAGGGTTCCATTACCCTTCTTTTGTTATATAACTAACTATATATCAATCAGTTATGAAGTCTTTAGAAGGATGTATTGTCCCTTTTTTAGAAACTGGAACAACTGGAACTGGAACGCTACATCTGGTTAATTACTTCCCAACAATCCGCTTCTTCTCTACAAGGCCAGCCACGACAATCAGTTCTTCGGCAGCCTCACGGCAGAAGTCTTGAAAGGTGAAATCCTCCGTGAACTGAGGACGGTTGAAGGTGGGATAAAGAGTCCCGTCATCCTTGCGGTTCACGTTGATGCACTTACCCATGTAAACATGCGGATTACGCTGCATTGCCGCCACCTTCTTTTTTGGGTCATTCTGAATGAAGGTGAAGTGAACCTCGTCATCATGAACGATAGCTCCGTCAATCATTGTCCCCACAGGCATGCGCCCAGGTTCACGTCTCAACAACTTCAAGTCAACACCCAACTCCGTGTGTGGGTGTATGTCCTTGAAGAGGCGGTTGCGGTAGGCAACTGCAAGGGGTTCGTTACTTGCGAAGTACTCGTTAAGCACCTCGCCAATGACCTTAGGCTCATTCTTCTTCGTAGAACCTGATGGTCTTCTCTTTGAATTTAAATCCTTTTTCATGTTTTTCGGATTTAAGCCGGTTAGACCATCTGCTTCGGCACAACCACAGACAGCCAAGAACGGAGTTATTTCTGTTCTCGGCTGCAAAGGACTTAAGACCTTTTAGTACCCAGAAAGTCAACGAAAAGACCTTTCCAGACCCAGGGTCCGTGATTCGGACTTTTTCGGACTTTGCTTATTTTGAGATACAAAAAAGCCTTTGAATAGTATAGAATTGCTATTCAAAGGCTCACTAAAGTTTTCAGCTTGTCGCTATCCTTTTAGTATTCTTTGGTATTCTTCTATTACGGATTCTTTGTATTTCCACCCGAGATACTTATATGACTCATTTTTTGTATCAGTAGGAGAAACGGCAACGGACAATCTGTAATGCTTAAAAGCTGTACCGCTTGATTTCCCCATGATGTTCTTGGAACACCAGGTGTCATATTGGTTCAGTCTGTATCCGCTTACATGGTTGTCTGCTATCCATGTGAAAAAACCTAAGAACTCAAGCATCGCTGCTGTATGTCCAAACGTATCGGCAACAGTTTCTTTTTCTTGCAGTAAACATTCTACAAACTGACGAATTTTCTGGGAAGTGCCAAGTTCCTTGATTTTTGGCAATTCAGAGAAGGTGAATACATTTGCCGCTTCCAAGAAAATATCGAACTTGTCTTTAGGCTTAGCAGCAAGTTGGTGTGGTTGCTCAGCAGGTGGAGAACTTAAGGTATCTGAGCCATGGTCAATCTTTACTCTTGGACTAAATGCTTGTGCTTTTTCGCTGTATTTTGCCACAACACCTTCATCAGGGAACTCCCCTTTCCAGTCAAAGATGAAATTCTCAAAATCGGTCTCATACGATTGCAAGTCACCTTTTTCTAAAACATTTTTGAAAGTATGGTACACCTCAAAATAGAGTTGCGTGAGCGATTCTCTTATATAGAGGTCGTTAGTGTCCTTACAGAACGATGATATACGGGAGAATAATTTGCGAACATAAGTACGAACCACAGCATCGTCATGAACTGACTTGACAAGCATCAGAAGGGATTCTATGGTACGTCGGCATTCCACCTTAACCAACAAATGCAGAAACTTGTCGGTCGGCGTAGTTTCAGTAGTAAAATTAAAAATTCCATCCAAGCTTAACTCCTCATCGATTCTGGTGTAATTGTATTCTCCACTACTTATACCTTGCTTTCGTGCTTCCTCTGCACCTTGTCGTACTTCTCTATCATTTCCATAGTCTGCAGATACCTGCACTAACCCACTTGTCTCGACTGCCGCAACAAGAGCCTTTTCAATTGCCATCAGACTTTGTTTGCCCTGTGTTGCTTTCATCAGGTCACGCCATAGTAGAGAGATTTCTTTCTCTGTTTTCAACGTTGAGAGTATTTGTCTACGCAAATCACCTCTCAGCATACTGTCAATAATAGGTAATGCCATCGCAGCAACTATTTAGAGCATCCACAGATTATGTTTTCCGAACTCAGGCAAATCTTCATCGTTGAAGTGTGGAACGTACTTAGCAACCAACTCTGGATAGGCAATAGTTATAGGTACGTTCTGCATCTTGACCGACTTCCAATAGAGACGACAGAACTGATACACCTGTGTAATGATGTCGATGGTGTCTTCTTTTGTCAAAATGCCGCCTGTATTAGTATTGGCACTCGTGATAGTCATCTTGATGGGAAACAGCACATCGCCTTTTCCAAACTCAGTATATCTCTCGTTGTTGTAGAGCAAAAACTGGGTGTCCCTAAGATGGACATAGGTTCCACTCAAAGGCATAAAGTCATTCTTCGTGGTATCAAAGGCTATCAGATCGTCATTTACAGCCGTAACCATGTTGACCACAAATACAGGACATTGAATTCCGTTTTGTTTGAGCATCATTTCTATCTGCTCGCCTTCTTCCCGTCTCAGTTTCTTGTAGTAGTGGATGATAAGTCTGTCGGGCTTACCATATTGCTTACAGAATTGCCACAATGCTTTCTTCAGACTTGTACCCAAAGCCTCAGTATCTTCAGCCTGACAGCAATCAAACTCACGGAACTGGCCTTCCTTGTCGAAACAGAAAGCAGTTCCGAGATAGGGCTTACGGCCATGTTGCTTTGATGCTCCAATACCGACAATCATGTCGTTGCGTTGTGATAGGCTTTCCAGTCCCCAAGCCATTCCGTTTTGTTTGCCCGTGATGGCAGCAGCAATGTTTGGGAGGAACCAGTCAAAATGAGAGTTGTTAATGTTAGGGGCATAAATCACCTGTGATGTAATTTTCGATTTCATCAACAGTTCCTTCATTCTGTAATACAATTCATGCAGACGTGGCTCGGGGGCGTCCTTGTGTATCTCGCTGATGATAATGGCGATATAGTTGTAGCCGGGGATAAATCTGCTGTCATCCATCAAATGTTTTCTCAACTCTTCAAGCGCAGTATCGTACGACGAGTATGAAAGGCTGAGATTTGATACCCACAACAAAGATTGATTAAGGTATTCACCTAATCGTTTGAATTGTTTGTTGGAACCGTACTCCTTATCGCCTTGCCGTAGCACAGAAGAGTCTCGGCCATTCTGAAAAATGTTGTAAAGACGTGCTCTCGCAGCATTACTCGTTGGCGAATTTAGGCTGACAAAAAAATATCTGAATGGCTGTGGTTGTATATATGGTCCGTGTTGTGAGAAATCGTTGCGAGGCAGGGCGCCAACAAAACCGTCACCGTATTTAAGGTTTCTTGCCTGCTCGTTGACTATGAGTATGTCGTCAGGTTTCACCTGTATCAACTCACCGTTATTCAATATGTTGATGTCAAGAGCGTCCTGAAACTGCTGAGTCAAAAGGTATATATGGATGAAGTCTTTTATCTTCTTCATCTTGGTAGCATATTTGTTCCTGTCATGAGAGCGGGGCTCCGACAAGTTTAGTACCTTCTTCGTATATCTGTTTACGATAGGACAACCGCCGCCAAACCTCTGGAAGTGATGTTGCTTGACTTGAGTCCTGCGAAGCACTTCTGTTCCGGCAACAACATCGAAGCCTTGGTCATCAAGGTCAACATCGTATAAAGTCTTCTTGGAACATCGGCTCTCACCGCTATGGCTGACATCAATTTGCCAACCATCAGTTATGTCTTGATAGTATGGTCTTAGTGTGTATCTGTTATAAAGAATGGAATTACCTTCATCCTTAGGAATCCAAACCTCTATTCGCCCAATAAAATCCCGACACACAGGAAAACCCAAACCTCTGAAGTAACGCACAATTTTCTGCGTCATCTCGAATCTTCCGAGACGATACAATAAGTTCATGTCTGCCTTGACTGAATAATGCTCACCTCGTGGAATATCGTGAAGCTCCTCTTCCCAGTAAGCAAAGAAAACCTCTGACAGCTGACTTAAACAAGTATTGTCTTCCCATAGGCTTTCGCATGAGTCTTTCGTGACACGGATAGTAGCATGCTTCCATGTGCTCTCCAATGCCTTATTCAGACCTCCACATCCTGCGAAGAGGTCAATTACTTTAACGGGATTACGCCTTTCGATAGCGAGGCTGTTAAATACCAATTGATTCATACATGAAAAATGAATTAATTCTCTATATTATATGCAAGTCATGTGCCAAAGCCAGCAGAATTGGGCTTTAAAGACAACCATACTGCCAAAATGCCACTCTTGGCACTCGCTTTTATTAAATTAATGTGTATTTTCAAGGGCGTGTTGGCATAATCTCAGAAAAAAGAATTAATTTTGCAGTTAGAAAACGGACATGCTTATGACAAAGGACATAATAAAGGACACAATTCGTAGAGGGGTATCTTATGATACTCTTACTATAGAAGATGTGCTCGTATTTGTCAACGAACTCCTTGTAGAAAAACTCAAGACCGCCCTTGAAAAGGCTGGTGGCAATATTCAATTTCCAGAAGATTGTCCCCGTTTGGTTTCATGCTGTTTTACTCAAGTCCAGGAATTGGATGTCAAGGAGATACGATTCAGGGACGATTTAGTCTTTAGTTGTGAAGACCCGGAAACTCGTGATGTGTATGAGTTGAATACTGATGATTTCCTTCTTGGAGAGCTTCGGCATGTGTTTAATAAGATATAACTGTAAGATATGAATCAAGCAAAACGAAACAAATCATTTGCTGACTACAAGCAAGATGCGCAAAACTGGATTACGATGGCTAACGGAGATTTCTATCCAGACATTTTGCCAGATGCCTGTGAACTCTATAAGCCTGTACTTGTCATGTTTGGCCAGTTCCTGAAGAGTTCGGAGTCTTCGGAAAGGCTGTTGGAACAGATTACGGAACTGAAACAAGCATGGATGCGTGTTCAACTGTGCCGAGTGTTTCGCAAGTATGTTTATCCCCAAACACCCGTAGAGATGTTGAAGAAAAAGTCGATGATTCCTATGGTGTGCAAGGAGTATGGCAAATATTTCAGGACTATCGACCGGGTACAGGCAGCATTTCAGAGCCGTCCTCTCCCTGACGAGGCGCTATGCGCCCTGTTGTGGGAGTATAAGGACAGAGGCAAGAAAGGTTATGACTTAACAGAACGCTTCTTCACTATGTTCGAGAATACTTTCCCCCATTTGAAAATAGATGGGCCTATTCGTGCCGGCTCTGATGTTCAATTACAATCAGTTTTCGATGATTATCCCAACCCTACGCGTCCGGTAGATTTTGTAATCAAGAATAATGCAGGCGATGTCCTTGCTATTGGACTTGCTCGCTATGATGGCGATAGAGGCGGAGCACAAGAAGATGACCGAACAGGCGGTTATTCCAACTGTGCAAAAGAAATTCTTGGATATACGAAGAAACATCATCTTTCTACTAAGGTTATCTTCGTCAACGATGGCCCTGGCCTTCTACTTGGTTCCATGTGGGATGACTATTCCAAGCTGGAGAAGATAGACTCTGAACATATAATGGTCATGACGCTGAGAATGTTCAGAGAAAGACTGACCTCTGAGTGGTTGAACAGTAAATGATGAAGGATTATGGCAGTAGGAGTTACAATAGGCAATAGGCAGGTATTCCAACAGAGTGTGTTGCCTCAGCAGAATATCAAGTTCAAGCACACGACATCTGGCAAGACAGACGGCATCAAGCGACTGTATCATGCAGACAATCTTGATGTGCTTAACCTTTTGGTGAACGATAAGAATATATGCGGCAAGGTGACGCTCATCTATATAGATCCACCATATAATACAGGAGGGGCTTTTGAAACGCGTGATTTCAAACTGGCGTATGATGACCGTTTCGGTATTCAGGAATATCTTTCGTTCATGCGTAAACGCTTGGAACTAATGCACACGTTGCTTTCAGATGAGGGATCTATTTACGTGCATCTCGATAGCAACATGGTGTTCCACGTAAAGGTGATGATGGATGAAATTTTCGGGATGCAGAATTTCAAGGGAATGATAACCCGAAAAAAGTGCAAGTCGAAAAATTTCACCCGTAAGACATACGGCAACATTTCCGACTACATCCTGTTTTACTCAAAAACAGAAAATCCTGTTTGGAACCGTCCTTACGAGGAATGGAGCGACGAGAAAATACAGAAAGAATACCCCTATATAGAAGAGGGAACGGGGCGGCGTTATAAGAAAGTTCCCGTCCATGCTCCTGGTACTCGTAATGGTGCTACAGGTTCAGAATGGCGGGGGATGATGCCGCCAGAAGGAAAACATTGGCAATTCACGCCCGACAAGCTTGAAGAGATGGACAGGAATGGCGAAATCTATTGGTCGGCAAATGGGAATCCTCGCCGGAAGGTCTATCTGGAGCGGAGCAGTGGAATCCCCGTGCAGGACATCTGGCTTGACTATCTCGATGTAAACAATCAGAATACTCTTGTTACAGGCTATCCTACCGAGAAGAACATTGATATGCTTAAACGCATCATCGAAACGTCGTCACGGCCAGGCGACTTGGTGCTCGACTGCTTTGCGGGTTCGGGAACTACGCTTGTGGCAGCAGAAGAACTGGGACGTAATTGGATTGGAGTGGATATTGGCGACGAGGCTATTACAACGATTGTCAACCGACTGCGTTTTGGTTCCAGACCGATGGGCGATTATGTGAAGAAGAAAAAGAAAAAAAGTGATACTATGCCGCTGTTTGATGATAATAGTTTTTCAGACAGTCTTGAGAAATGCGAAACAGCAATGTGTAACATCACTTATGACTTGTTTGAAGAGATATGAACTACGTAGTAATCTGCTGGCCAGAGAGTCAGATGTTGTCGGAATATAGCGATGACTGGCAGGAGCATTGCTCATTGATAAATGACGAGAGTGGGTTGCGACGTTTCGGGTCATGTGCCTACATCGTTGAATATGATTGGTATAGGCAGTTCGAAAAGTGATGACGGAGAGAATGCCCAACTCTTCAAATTGAAGACAAAAGGACACTTTCAGATATGGACACGCGAAACGCTTCAGCAATATGGCTTTGAACCGCGAAGCGCAGCTTATTATGTCGTCCTTCACTTTGACCCTGCAAAACCTATTGCGTTGAAAAAGCATCCTAACCTCAAAGAAGATAAAAATACGTTCAGAGCAAAAATCAGACCTCTTAGCGATTTCATGAAAGTAAAATTATGATACCAACGGGCCGTCTCCTGTGATAGTCAGAGTTCCTGATGCTTCTATCGGCATTAGCCATTATAGGTAACAGAGGTAGTAGTAAAAAGTAATAGTAGTTTTCTCATTTTTAAAAGAAAGAGCACACGGGGCGTTGTTGCCCGTGTGCTCTTAGGTAGTGTGCAAATAAAAGTCTTGTGAACTTACTCGATGACCACCAGGGGGTCGTCCTCCATGACGCTCTGGCCGGGGTTGACGCAGATGGCGGTGACTTTGCCGTCCTTCTCGGCCTCGATGTTGTTGGCCATCTTCATGGCTTCGAGCACCAGGAGCGTGTCGCCGGCCTTCACCTCGTCGCCTACGCTGACTTCGATGCTGGTGATGACACCGGGCAGGGGAGCCTTGACGGCGTTGGCTGTGTTGGTGCTGCTGCCGCTGTGTGCGGGTTCGGCGCTCTCGGCGGGCTGGGCTGCGGGCTTGCGCACCACCACCTTCTTCTCAGGTTCGGGTTCGGGCTCCATCTCAACCTTGTATTGCTCACCGTTGACGGTGACGACGACCTCGTTCTCTACAATCTCACCAATGGCCACTTCGTATTTGTTGCCGTTGATGGTGTACTTATATTCTTTTTTCATGATGTTTGTTCTTTAAGGGTGTGCGGTCATAGTCTGGGCATAGCCGTTCCACTGTGTGGGGTGCTCGACGATGGTGATGATGCCTGGCTCCTTGTCGTGGACGTTGTTGCCCTTGAACTCGTAGAGTGCCATGGCTATGGCTGCACCGATCTCGTTATTTACCATTTTACTATTTGACCATTGCTGGTAGGGATGCTGCAATTGTCCAGTGTTGCAATAGTCCAATGTTGCAATAGTCCAATAGTAAAATAGTCCAATGGTCTAATAAAATTACATCGGGATGTTGCCGTGCTTCTTGGCGGGCAGTGCGTCGCGCTTGGTGGCCAGCTGAGCCAGGGCGCGGCAGATGCGGAAGCGCGTGTTGCGCGGTTCGATGACATCGTCGATGTATCCGTACTTGGCTGCCTGGTAGGGGTTGGCGAAGAGCTCGTTGTACTCCTCCTCCTTCTCGGCGATGAAGGCCTTGACGTCCTCGCCAGCTTCCTTCTTGGCCTTGGCCTCCTTGGCGTAGAGCACGGCGGCAGCACCCGAGGCACCCATGACGGCAATCTCGGCTGAGGGCCATGCGTAGTTCAGGTCGGTGTGCAGCTGCTTGGAGCCCATCACGATGTGAGAACCACCGTACGACTTGCGCAGCGTGACCGTAATCTTGGGCACGGTAGCCTCGCCGTAGGCGTAGAGCAACTGTGCACCGTGCAGGATGACGGCATTGTACTCCTGACCCGTGCCGGGCAGGAATCCGGGGACGTCGACCAGCGATACAATGGGAATATTGAAGGCGTCGCAGAAGCGTACGAAGCGGGCACCCTTACGGCTTGCGTTCACGTCGAGCACACCGGCGTAGCACGAAGGCTGGTTGGCCACGATGCCTACCGACTGTCCGTTGAAGCGTGCGAAGCCCACGATGATGTTCTTGGCGAACTTGGGCTGCACCTCGAAGAACTCGTGGTCGTCGGTGATGGCCGAGATGACCTTATACATGTCGTAGGCCTCGTTGGGGTTCTCGGGGATAATCTCGTTCAGCGAGTCCTCCAGACGGTCGATGGGGTCGTCGCACTTCTTGCGCGGAGCCAGTTCCATGTTGTTCGAGGGGATGTAGGAGAGCAGGGTCTTCAGCATCTCCACGGCTTCCTCCTCGGTCTTGGCGGTGAAGTGGGTGACACCCGACTTCGAGGCGTGTACCGAGGCACCGCCGAGGTGCTCCTGGTCGATGTCCTCGCCAGTGACGGTCTTCACCACCTTGGGGCCTGTGAGGAACATGTAGCTGGTGCCTTCCATCATCAGGGTGAAGTCGGTGAGGGCGGGGCTATACACGGCGCCGCCGGCGCAGGGGCCGAAGATGCCGCTGATCTGGGGGATGACACCCGAGGCCAGGATGTTACGCTCGAAGATTTCGGCGTAGCCTGCCAGTGCGTTGATGCCTTCCTGGATGCGTGCGCCACCCGAGTCGTTGATGCCGATGACGGGGGCACCCATCTTCATGGCCATGTCCATGACCTTGCATATCTTCTGCGACATGGTCTCGCTGAGCGAGCCTGCGTGTACGGTGAAGTCCTGTGCGAAGATGAACACCAGACGTCCGTCGATGGTACCGCTACCGGCTACCACGCCGTCGCCCAGGAACTGCTTCTTCTCCATGCCGAAGTTGTGGCAACGGTGCTCCTTGAACATGTCGTACTCCTCGAACGAGCCCTTGTCGAGCAGCATCTCAACGCGCTCGCGGGCGGTATATTTTCCTTTGTCGTGCTGTTTCTGAATGGCTTTCTCGCCGCCACCGAGACGGGCCTGTTCGCGCTTCTCGATGAGCTGTTTGATTTTTTCTAATTGCTTACTCATGTTTTTATTTCACTATTTCACTATTTTACTATTTCACCATTTGACGATTTTACTATTTCACCATTTGATGATTTTACTATTTCACCATTTGATGATTTTACTATTTCACCATTTGACGATTTTACTATTTCACCATTTGATGATTTTACTATTTCACCATTTGACGATTTTACTATTTCACCATTTGACGATTTTACTATTTCACGATTTTACTATTTTACTATTTCACTATTGCTGTTAATATACTTTCTTGTGGAAACAATTGAACTGATAATGATTTTCAGCAAGGCAATGCATTCAGAGTATAGCGGTTTTACTCTATTCTCCGGCAGCATCTCCGTTTCCATGATGATTTCCAGCCAATGTGAAGTTTCATCTAATTCCTCTTCCACCATCTTCAGCTTGTTCAGAAAATCTTTGTTAGACTTTCCAATGCATGCTGCCCGATAGTTTGCTGCTGGTGAGGTTCCTGAGCGCACTATTTGGTTTGCTATAGCCTTTCCTGATATGGTGTTGGGCATATTGTCCACTAAAGCGATGACTCGTATGGAGAACAGCTTGAATCGTGCTTTTAATTCTTCCTCAGTCATGGGGACAGCAATAGTGAAATGGTGAAATAGTCCAATAGTAAAATCGTAAATTACTCCGGGTGTTCGCACAGTTCGGTCAGCACGCCGGCGGTGGACTTGGGGTGCAGGAAGGCGATGTTGAGGCCCTCGGCACCGCGGCGCGGCTGCTGGTCGATGAGGCGCACGCCCTTGTCGCTGACTTCGGCCAGTGCGTTGGCCACACCGTCCTCAATGCAGAAGGCTACGTGGTGGACGCCCTTGTTGCCTTTGTCTATCCACTTCTGGATGGTGCTCTCGGGGCTTGTCGGCTCTAAGAGCTCCAGCTTCACTTCGCCGCAGCGCAGGAAGGCGGTCTTTACTTTCTGGTCCTCGACGACCTCGGTTGCATAGCACTCCAAACCCAGCACGTCCGTGAAGAACGGCAGGCTCTCTTCGATGCTCTGGACGGCAATGCCCAGATGCTCAATGTGAGAAATCTTCATAATGTTTGCCAAATATTAGTTGTATAAATATTGCGCAAAGGTACGAAGAAAAATTAAAGATTACGGACTAAAGATTAAATAATTAAGCATTATTAAAACTCCACGATGACTTTGCCGTTGATTTGCCGTCCTGTCAGGTAGTTGGGCACGGCATACTGCTGCGAGGTGACGTCGGTGACCCAGTAGTAGCTGTTGACATTGGAGATGCCGAAGATGTTCAGACCGTCGACACCGAGCCATACGCGGGGCTTTCGGAACGACGACTTGACGGCGGGGTTGCCCACGAGCAGGTACGACAGTCCGATGTCGGCACGCTTGTAGGCCGGTGCGCGGAACTGCTGGAACTCCAGTCCGCGGTGGGGTGCACCGAAGGGCAGTCCGTCGGCAAAGGCTAAGCGCAGCGTCATCTTCCAGCGCTCGGTGCCAGGGAAGTAGTCGGTGAAGTGCAGGTTGACGCCCCATCGCTGGTCGGTGGGCAGTGGCACGCTGATGCCGTTGATGGTCTGGCGTGTCGACATCACAGACAGCGTGAGCCACGAGTCGGTGCCGGGCACGAACTCGCCGAACAGCTTCAGGTCCAGTCCGAAGGCGTGGCCCTTGGCCTTGTTCTCGCCGTAGTACACCACCTTCATGTTCTGCACATTATAGGGGATGAGGTTGCCCATGAGTTTGAAGTACGCTTCGGCTGAGAACCGGAACGGACGGTTGGCCAGGCGGAACCGGTAGTCGAAGGCACCGACGACATGCAGGCTGCGCTGCGACTTGATTTTGCGGTTCAGCGTCACAATGGTCTGTCCGTTGACGGTCGACGTGTCGCGCATCTCCTTGTAGAATGGGGCCTGATAGTAGAGTCCCGTCGACAGGCGGAACGTCATGTCCTGGTTCCACCCCGGTATCATGGCTAACGACACGCGTGGCGACACGATGGTCTCCTTGTTCCACGACCAGTTAGCCAGTCTTACGCCGTAGTTCAGCGTCCACAGCGTAGGCTCGGCGGCAGCGCCTCCGTCGTCGTCGGGAGCGTCGTCACCGGCGGCACCGCCGCCGCTCTGGAAGCGGTAGGTGTCCTGAATGTAGGCCTCGATGCGTCGTGACGTGATGCGGTTCTGCGACCGTAGCGAATAGATGAGGTCCAGACGGTCGGCCTGATGGGGTATGCTGTAGCCTGAGGAGTCGCGCATCTCGTACTCGCGGGCGTTCTCCTCTATGCGTTCCCACTTCATGGTGGCTCCCATCTCCCAGTCGTGCTTGCGGCTCTTGTGGTTCAGCATCAGCTTTACGCTCTGCACGTCGGCCGTCAGGTAGTTGCGGGCATGCTCCATGTAGGTGCCCACACCCAGCTGCTCCTGTGTCTTGGCGTCGTCGAGCCAGTACTGTCCCTGAATGTCGTAGGTCTCCTGTTCCTTGGTATGGAAAGCCGAGCCTAACAATGTCACACGCGTCCGGGGCGAGAAGATGCGGCTCAGCCTGAAGGTGCCGAAGAAGGTGCGGAAGATGTCCTTCTCCTGACCGTCGAAGTAGACCTTGAACGACTTGACGTTCTGCATGGTGCCGAACGACGTCTCACGGTCCGACGGTTTGAAGTTGTAGTGGTTCTCCGAGATGTTGCCGATGAAATCCAGCGACCACCGCTCGTTGGGCTGGTAGGTGATGTAGGTCTGGTAGTCCAGGAAGTTCGGACGGTACTCGCCTTTGGTCTCTAACGACCCTAAGAGGTAGCGGTTGGTCTTGTAGCGCAGGCCGTGGCTCATGGTGAACTTCTTGTCGCCATAGCCCAGGAAGGCGCTGGCTCCTAAGAGCGAGGCTTGCAGCGTACCCTCCCAGCGTGTGGGCTTGCGGTACTGGATGTCGAGGGCACTGGACATCTTGTCGCCGTACTTGGCCTCGAAGCCGCCGCTGGAGAAAGCCACGCGCTCCACCATGTCCGAGTTGATGACGCTCAGACCCTCCTGCTGTCCGCTACGGATGAGCAGCGGACGGTACACCTCCACATTATTTATATATACGGAGTTCTCGTCAAACGAACCGCCACGCACGTTGTACTGGCTCGACAGCTCGTTGTGGCTCGACACACCGGCCTGCTGCTGAATCATCTCCTCGACGGCATTGCCTGTGGTCGACGGTGTCTGCCTGATGTTCTTGACGTCCAGCTCCTCGGTGCCCGTGGTCTGGCGGCGACGCTCGGTCACCACCACCTCGTCCAAGGCCTTCATGGGGTGCAGCGTGATGAGCAGCCGCTGGTTGCCCTTCGGCTTGCGTAGCACGCGCGAACGGGTCTGGTAGCCCACCATCGAGAATTTCACCACCACCGAGTCGCGCGACTGCAGCTTCAGCGAGAACTCGCCTTTCAGGTTGGCCATGGTCACCGCGCCCTGTTCCAGACAGCTCACCGTGGCCAGTTCAATGGCGTTGCCATCCTCGTCGCTCACCTTTCCCGTCAGCGTAAACGACTGCGCGCCAGCGGCCACGGCCACCAGCGTCAGCAGGAGCGACAGGATGCTTTTTCGTACTATCATCACAACTATTAACGCGCAACTACACTGTTTTATTGTGTATTGCTGTCGCGATGGTGGTGTCTGGACTTGGAACGCTTGCCCGACTGCTTGTCACCACCGTGCTGGCGGGGCTTGCCCTGACCGCCACGGCCGTGGCCTCCGCGTCCGCGTGACGACTTGTGGTGGGGGCAAGGCATGGCACGGCCGTACTCCGGGCCTTCGCCGAGTCCGTCGGGTAGGGGGTTCTTCTGGATGTCGCGCTCCAGGAAGCGCTCTATGTCCGAGAAGTAGCGCATGTCTTTGTCGGAGACGAGGGTGATGGCCACGCCGTCGCGCTGGGCGCGAGCGGTACGTCCTATGCGGTGCACGTAGTCCTCGGCATCGCGCGGCACGTCGTAGTTGATGACGCACAGGATGTCGTCGATGTCGATGCCTCGGGCCACGATGTCGGTGGCCACGAGCACGCCCACCTGTCCGGCTTTGAAGCGGTACATGACGTCGTCGCGCTCAGCCTGGGTCAGGTCGGAGTGCATGGCGGCGCAGTTGATGTTCATGCGCGTCAGTTCGCGGGTGATGTCCTTGACCTTGTTCTTCTTGCCGCTGAAGATGATGACGCGCTCCAGTTCGCCAGCCTTGAATAGTGAGCGGATGATGCCGAGCTTCTGGGGCTCGTAGCACACGTAGGCCGACTGCTGAATCTTCTCGGCAGGCTTCGACACGGCTATCTTCACCTCTACGGGATTATATAATAAGGTATTAGCCAGCTGCTGGATTTTCTGCGGCATGGTGGCCGAGAACATGACGGTCTGGTGCTCCTCGGGCAGCATCTTGGCAATGCTGAGGATGTCGTCAGAGAAACCCATGTCGAGCATGCGGTCGGCCTCGTCGAGCACGAAGAAGCTCAGGCGGCTGAGGTCGAGGTGCCCCATGCGGATGTGGGAGAGCAGACGTCCCGGTGTAGCGATGACGACGTCGGCACCCATCTTCAGACCGCGCGTCTCGATGTCGAAGCGGGAGCCGTCGTTACCGCCGTAGACGGCCACGGAACTGATGCCGTCCAGATAGTAGCCGAAGCCCTGCATGGCCTGGTCTATCTGCTGTGCCAGCTCGCGGGTGGGAGCCATGACGATGCAGTTGACGGCATCCTTGGGATAGCCGCCGTCGTCGAGCATCGAGAGGATGGGCAGCAGGTAGGCGGCCGTCTTGCCGGTGCCGGTCTGCGCAATGCCTATGAGGTCGCGTCCGTCCAGTATCTCGGGGATACACTTCTCCTGTATGGGTGTCATCTCCTCGAAGTGCATGTCGTAGAGTGCGTCGAGGATATTGTCGTTCAGATAGGTTTCTTCAAATGTCATCTTTTAAATCGTAAATGGTAAATCGTCAAATAGTAAATCAGTTCGGTGCTTGTTTGTAGCAGAAGTAGGCGATGAAGGCGTAGAGAATATTGGGAATCCAGGCTGCCAGCATGGGTGGCGTGCCCGCATTGATGGCGAAGGTGGCCGAGATGGTCTGCAGCAGGATGTAGGCAAACGACAGGCCCAGGCCGATGCCTAAATAGAGACCCATGCCGCCCTTGCGCTTGCGCGAGGAGAGGCTGACGCCGATGATGGTAAGGATGAAGGAGGCAAACGAGGAGGCTATGCGCTTGTGGTACTCCACCTCGTACTGCACGACATTGCTTGAGCCGCGCTCCTGCTGTTTCGAGATGTAGCGCAGCAGTTCGGGTGAGGTGAACGTCTCCTGCTGTCCCTTGGAGAACACCAGGTCCATGGGTTCCATCTGTATGAGCGTGTCTATCTCGTTGCCCGTCTCGATTTGTTCGCGCATGCCCTTCAGCGTGCGTATTTTGTAGTTGCGGGCCTTCCAGTGGTAGCGCTCCTCGGCTATGGTGTCGTACTGGATGACCGAGGCGTTCATCTGCGACACCATCTTCTTGTTCTCAAACTTGTAGAGGGCGAAGCCGTAGCCCGTCTTGCGGATGTCGTCGTACTGCGACATGTAGGCCACCACACCACGGTCGACCATCAGCTGGATGTTCGACGCCGACGTGTTCTTCTGGTTGTTCTTGTAGAGCGACTCAAAGTCGTGGCGTACCACGGTGCCTCGCGGTATGATGTAGGCTCCGAGGAAGAAGTTGAGCGTGGCGATGAGCGCTGCCGAGATGAGGTAGGGCCTGAGCAGCCGCTTGAACGACATGCCGCAGGCCAGCATGGCGATGATTTCGGAGTTGCCAGCCAGCTTGGAGGTGAAGAAGATGACGGCAATGAAGACGAACAGCGGCGAGAACAGGTTGGCAAAGTAGGGCACGAAGTTGGCGTAGTAGTCGAAGACGATGGCGCGCAGCGGTGCGTGGTAGTTGGTGAACTTGGCCAGGTTCTCGTTGACGTCGAAGACGATGCTGATGCTGATGATGAGGAGTATGGAGTAGATGTAGGTTCCGATGAACTTCTTGATGATGTACCAGTCCATGCGCTTGACATGCCGGAAAGGGTTCAGCCGCTTCATCCATGCCAGCCGATGCCACGGCAGCCGCTTCCACAGGCGCTTGACCTTGCCCGCGAACAGCCTGGCCCTTCTGGGCATCCTAAACTTTTTGAGCTTCATCTTCATCTTCTGCGTCCTAAGTTGTCAATAACGGTGCGCTTCCATTGCGTGAAGTCGCCTTGCTCGATGTGCTGGCGGGCATCGGTGACTAACCGCAGGTAGAAAGCCAGGTTGTGGATGGAGGCTATCTGCATGGCCAGCAGCTCCTGCGCCTTGAACAGGTGGTGCAGATAGGCCTTGGAGTGCAGACGGTCGATGGCACAGCCGTCGGGGTCGATGGGCGAGAAGTCGTCCTGCCACTTCTGGTTGCGCATGTTCATGGTGCCCTCGTAGGTGAAGAGCATGGCGTTGCGTCCGTTGCGCGTGGGCATGACACAGTCGAACATGTCGACACCGCGCTCGATGGCCTCTAACAGGTTCTGCGGCGTGCCCACACCCATCAGATAGCGGGGACGGTCTTTGGGCAGGATGGCGTTGACCACCTCTATCATGTCGTACATCACCTCGGTAGGCTCGCCCACGGCCAGTCCGCCGATGGCGTTGCCGTCAGCACCTTTGTCGGCCACGTACTTCGCTGACTCCTGCCGCAGGTCCTTGTAGGTGCAGCCTTGCACAATAGGGAAGAGGCTCTGGCGGTGGCCGTAGAGCGGCTCCGTCTCCTGAAATCGCCTGATGCAGCGGTCGAGCCAGCGGTGTGTCAGTCCTAACGACTTCTTGGCATACTGGTAGTCGGAAATGCCCGGCGGACACTCGTCTAATGCCATCATGATGTCGGCACCGATGATACGCTGGGTGTCCATGACGTTCTCTGGTGTGAAGATGTGTTTCGAGCCGTCGATGTGCGAGCGGAACTCGCAGCCCTCCTCGCGCAGCTTGCGGATGCCCGTCAGCGAGAATACCTGAAAGCCGCCGGAGTCGGTCAGTATGGGCCGGTCCCATGTGTTAAAGCGGTGCAAGCCTCCTGCCTTGCGCATGATGTCGAGCCCCGGCCGCAGGTAGAGGTGGTAGGTGTTGCCCAAGATAATCTGTGCCCCTACCTGTTCGCGCAGTTCCGAGAAGTGCACGCCCTTCACCGTGCCGCAGGTGCCCACGGGCATGAAGATGGGTGTCCTGATCTGGCCGTGGTCGGTGGTTATCAGCCCTGTTCGCGCGTCGCTGTAAGGGTCGGTATGTTGCAGTTCAAAAGTCATTTCTTATTTTTCATTTCTCATTTCTCATTTGATTTCTCCGCTTCCTCAGGAATGGAGAAATCCATGGGGTGCTCCACGAGTTCGTCGGTCAGGGCGAAGTCCCAGACGTCCTTGACGTTCTCGACGTAGTGGAAGGTGATGCCCTTGAGGTACATGTCGGGAATTTCGAGGATGTCCTTCTCGTTCTCCTGACACATGACGATGTCGGTGATGCCGGCACGCTTGGCAGCCAGTATCTTCTCCTTGATGCCGCCCACGGGCAGCACTTTGCCGCGCAGGGTGATTTCGCCCGTCATGGCCGTGTTCTTGCGCACCTTGCGCTGGGTCAGGGCCGAGGCTATGGAGGTGGCAATGGTGATGCCGGCCGACGGACCGTCCTTGGGCGTGGCACCCTCGGGCACATGGATGTGGATGTTCCAGTGGTCGAAGATACGGTAGTCGATGCCTAATACGTCGACGTGTGCCTTGACGTATTCTAAGGCGATGACTGCCGACTCCTTCATCACGTCGCCCAGATTGCCCGTCAGGGTCAGCTTGCCGGCCTTGCCCTTCGACAGTGACGTCTCTATGAACAGGATTTCGCCACCCACGCTGGTCCATGCCAGTCCGGTGACGACGCCGGCGTAGGCATTGCCCTGATAGATGTCGCGGTAGAAAGGCGGCTTGCCTAACAGGTCTTCAATCTCGGTGGGGGTGATTTTGGAGGGTTGGGCGTCGAGGTTTTCCCCTTCCTTTTTTTGCTCAATATACTTCACCGCCAACTTGCGCAGGGCTTTGTTAATCTGCTTGTCCAGCTGGCGGACACCACTCTCGCGGGTGTACTGCTCGATGATTTTCTCGATGGCGGCCTTGGTGAACGTCAGCTTCTGGCCTTTCAGTCCCGTGTTGTCCTTCTCCTTGGGGATGAGGTGCCGCTTGGCAATCTCCAGCTTCTCCTCCGTGATGTAGCCGCTGACCTCGATAATCTCCATGCGGTCCAGCAACGGACGGGGAATGGTGCTCAGATTGTTGGCCGTGGCTATGAACATCACTTTCGACAGGTCGTAGTCCACGTCCAGGTAGTTGTCGTGGAAGGCTGCGTTCTGCTCCGGATCCAGCACTTCGAGGAGTGCCGAGGCGGGGTCGCCGTTATGGGTGTTCTGCGTGACCTTGTCTATCTCGTCCAGGATGAACACGGGATTAGAGGAGCCGGCCTTCTGGATGTTCTTGATGATGCGGCCTGGCATGGCACCGATGTAAGTACGGCGGTGGCCGCGTATCTCTGCCTCGTCGTGCAGACCGCCTAACGACACGCGTACGTATTTGCGCTTCAGCGCGTCGGCTATCGACTTGCCTAACGACGTCTTGCCTACGCCCGGAGGTCCGTAGAGGCACAGTATAGGCGACTTCAGGTCGCCCCTCAGCGACAGCACGGCGATGTACTCCAGGATGCGCTCCTTGACCTTCTCCATGCCGTAGTGGTCGCGGTCCAGTATGCGCTGGGCACGCTTCAGGTCCATGTCGTCCTTAGTGTACTCGCCCCATGGCAGTCCCACCAGTGTCTGCAGGTAGTTCAGCTGGACGTTGAAGTCGGGTGAGTTCTGGTTCAGCTGGTCCAGCTTGTCCATTTCCTTCAAGAAGAACCGCTCCATCTCCTCCGACCATTTCTTCCGCTTGGCCTTCTCCGTCAGCTCCTTCCGCTCGGGCGTGTTCTCGTTGCCCATCTCGGCCTGCAGGTTCTTAATCTGCTGTTGCAGGAAGTAGTTGCGCTGTTGTTCGTCAATGTCGTCGCGCGTCTTGTTGCGGATGTCCTGCTTCAGGTTCTGCAGGTTGATTTCGCGGTTTATGATGCGCATCACGGTGAACAAGCGCTCCTTGATGCTGTCCATCTGCAGCAGGGCCATCTTCTCCTTGATGGAGAACGGCATGTTGGAGCAGATGAAGTTCAGTGCCATGATGTCGTTGTCCACGTTTCTGATGGCAAACATGGCTTCGTCGGGAATGTCGTCGTTCATCTTGATGTAGTCCGTCGTCTGGTTGCGCAGGTCCTCCATGGCAGTGGCAAATTCTACGTCGCGTTTGTCGGGCACTGTTTCGGGTGCCGGTGCTACGTGTCCTATGAGGTAGGGCTTGTATTTCAGCAGCTCCTTCAGCTGCAGGCGGCCCAGACCTTGTATGATGGCGGTAATGTTGCCGTTGGGGAGTGTCAGCGTCTTCAGCACCTTGGCAAATACGCCGTAGTCGTAGAGGTCGGCGCGTATGGGGTTCTCCACATCAGCGTCCCGCTGGCATACCACGCCGATGATGCTGCTGTCTTTCTCGGCCTTGCGTATGAGCGACATGCTCGACTCGCGGCCTATCAGGATGGGCGACACCACTCCTGGCAGCAGCACCAGATTGCGCACGGAGAGGATGGGCATCGTCTCGGGCATCTTCATATTCGTCAGGTCGCCATAGTTGCCTTCCACGTCGGCAATCATGGAGAACGACCTGTTCTTGTTGTCCATATACATTGTTATCTTGTCTTCCATATTGCGGTTTGAATGTGTCTTATTTCGCTCTGTTGAGGTGAATGAATACCGTGTTCTGACCATACATGTACTTGTAGGTGATGTCGGGTATAATGTTCGTCACCAGTCGCAGGCCCAGGTGTTCGTAGTCTTTGGCGCCAATGTGCTTGTCGCTCATCTTGCCGGCCGTAATGGGGTCGAAAGGCCGTCCGGCATCTTTCAGGCTGACCAGCACTTCGTCTTGGTTGACGTCGATGTGCACGTCGAAGGAGTGTTGGACGACCTTGCCCGAGGAGTATCCGGCGATGTTGGTCATCAGCTCCTCACAGCAGAGGTTGATGCGGAACAGCGTGTCGCTGTCGACGGGTACGGACTTGAGGAAGCGGTCTATGTCGTGGAGCGCCTCGTAGACGTCCTCCATCTTGTAGCTGACGGAGTGGTCGAAGGTGCTGCTGTTCAGTTTCAGGGGTATCATGGTCAGCGACGATACACCCTGATGGTTGAGACGGCTGAAAATATAGGTGAAGAACAGCTGTATGATGAGCACGGCGAAGCAGCCGCAGGCGAAGCCCCACCACAGTTCGATGTGCTCAATGTCGGCAAACGCCCATACCATGAAAATCATGAGGACGGTCTGTGCCGTGGCTGTGGTGATGCTGATTTTGTTGTGGCCCACCAGTTGGTAGGCGTTCATCAGTATCTGGGTTGTGGCAAATGGGATGAGCATCAGCGCGAAGATGCGCAGTACGTGGTCGACCTCTATGGACATGGCTGCGTCAGTGACGCCAAAGAGCAGGGCTATGAGTCCGGGAATATACATGATGACGATGAGTACCGCCACAGCGGCTCCGATGATGATGAGTGAGCGGTGCACCAGCAAATGCAGGCCACGCATGTCGCGTTCGCCCACCATCACGCCGCCCACGGCAAAGAGCGACTCGATGACGCCGTCGACGAAGACGTAAGAGAGCAGCAGCATCTGCAGGCATACCGACCACAGGAACAGTCCGTCAGCCCCGAGGGAGTTCAGCACGATGTGGTTGAGCAGCAGGATGGTGACAGCCATCATCGAGTTGCTCAGCGTGACGGGGGCCCCCTCCTTCATGTTGGAGACAAAGATGCTGAAGACGCTCTTGCCCGGCCATTTCAGCCGATAAGAGCTGCCCGGCTTGCGGAGGTAATAGGCCAGTATGAGGATGTTGACGGAGAACATGGTCAGTGAGCCCAAAGCAGCGCCCTCGACACCCATGCCTAAGATGAGGATGAACACGATGTCGATGCCGATATTGGCCACGGCTCCGCCCACAACGGCCTTAGTCACCATGCGGGGGTGTCCGTCGGTAGCTACGAAGAGGCACAGACCGTAGGACATCATCTGTAGCCAGCCGCCAATAGAGTAGGTGCGCAGGTAGTCGTAGGCCATCTGGTCAAGCCTGGGCTCGTCAGACAGTATGTCGACAATCTCGTCGCTGAGCGTCCAGATGCCTATCGACACCATCAGTCCCAGCGTCATTACCGCTATGATGGTGGTAGTGAAGGTCCTGGCCACCTTGTCCAAGTCGCCGCTGCCGATGGCTTGCGCGCACATGGCATTGGCTCCGAAACAAATGAGGAACCCTATGCAGTTCAGCACCTCGACCATGGGCAGCACGAGGTTGATGGCCGACACGGCGTCAGGGCCTATGGTGTGGCCTACAATCATGGAGTCGCCGGTGTGTGCCAGTTGCGTTGCAGCTGCTGTCAGCACCGCTGCGAATACGAAGTTACCTAAAGCTTTAGAGACGATAAAAGCATTCTTCTTACGTTCAATCATGGCTGTTCGTCTATTCTTTTTTAACAAAGTGAGTTGCAAAGGTACGACTTTTTTGCGAAATATCGTGCGTTCCGTAAGATATTTTAATATCTTCTTTGCTGCGTCTTGCTTATTTTGTACCTTTGCAGGCATGGAGGTTTTTCGTTTCAGGCAATTTTCCGTCAGCCAGGACCGCTGTGCCATGAAGGTGGGTACCGACGCCGTGCTTCTCGGTGCATGGGCGCGTGGCGGGCGGCGCGTGTTAGATGTGGGCACAGGGACGGGGGTGATAGCCCTGATGATGGCGCAGCGTCATACCGAAGCTCAGGTGACGGCCATAGACATTGATGCTGATGCCGTGGCGCAGGCGCGACAGAACGTGACGGCGTCGCCCTTCGCAGCGCGCATCAGTGTGAGGTGCGAACGCGTTCAGCAGCATGTGGGCTGTTATGATGCCGTGGTGAGCAATCCGCCCTTCTTTATTGATGCTTTGGCGGCCCCGGACCGTCAGCGGAGTATGGCCCGTCATGCCGACACGCTGACCTATGCCGAACTGATTCAGGCGGCGTGGCGGCTGTTAGACGACGATGGGGAGTTGTCGGTGGTGGTGCCCTTCGACTACCGTCAGCGCATGGAGGATGAAGCCACGTTTCAGGGCTTCTTCCCCAGTCGTGTATGTGCATTCCATACGAAAAGCGGAAAACCGGCCCGGCGTTATCTGCTGGCTTTCCGCAAGCATCCGTGTCAGTGTGAGCGGTCGGCTATGACCTTAGGCGACGCCGCCTACCAGGCGCTCACCTGCGATTTCTATCTCTGACCTCAACCCTCAACCTTCAACCCTCAACCTTCACTTATGAACTCCCGTCCGTAGAAAGTCCGCCCACTGGGCCTGATAGCCGTTGAAGACGTTGATGTCGACATCACCCGTGATGCCCCTGACGCGCCCGTCGGCACTCAGCTGCCAGTAGACCAGCTTGACGTCGGGCTTGTATTCGCCGTAGCGGGCTATCCATACGTTGTATTTCTGCTTGATGTCGGTGGCGTCGTGCAGGTAGCGGTTGACGAACGACTGGCTGACGTAGAGTATGGGTCGCATGTGTGTGCGCTGCTCTACTATTTGCATGAATACGCTGATGCGACGTAGCAGTTCGTCCTTTCCGCCTATCTGCTGCACCTGGGCGTGCGTAGGCTCCACGTCGAGGACGGGCGGGAAGTCGCCGGGGCGGAACAGGGTGTGGTTAACGAAATATTTGGCTTGCTCCGATGCCGAGGTGCGGATGGAGAAGAAGTGGTAGGCTCCTACGCGGATGCCCTGCCTGCGGGCCTGCTGGTAGTCCTGCACGAAGTAGCGGTTGCGGATGCTGGTGCCCTCGGTAGACTTGATGTAGACGAACGACACGGGGAAGGTCTGCCCGCCAGTGGGATGCTTGTGGCCTAACGACGTGATGCGCAGCTGCTGCCAGTTGATGCGGTAGCGTTTGCGCCCTTTTTCGTGCTGGTGGCGCGAGATGTCGATGCCGTAGATGCGTTCGGCGGTATAGCGCAGCCGTTCGCCCAGGAAGCGCCCCTCCTTCCACTGGCCTACACGTACAGGGTGGTGGGGCGACGACTCAAAGCCAAAGCCGTGGCGGCGGTCGTCTCGCCAGAACCCCTCGTAGTGAGTGCCGTCCGGTGCGTCGAAGGAGCCTTGTCCGCAGGCTTGCAGTGAGGCATCCATTTGTCCGCGGTAGATGCCGGTGGAGTCAGTGCGGACTGCCGTGACCACGGTGTCGGCATCGAACACGCCGCAGACGACGCGCCCCTTCCAGTCGCGGGTGATGGCCCGTCCGCTCACTTTCCCTCGCCAGTAGTGTCCTGACTTCCAGTAGCCGTTACCCGTCATGACGGCAGGCAGCAGGCGGTCTTTCGCCTTGACGTGCCGCACGGTGAGTGCCTTGGCCTCCTTGCCTGCCTGGTTGAGCAGCAGGGTGTGGTATTGGGCAATGAGGTTGTAGCCCTCGTCGGTCACGTCGTGCGTGCGCATGTAGTATTGCAGCTCCTTGAGTTGTGTGGAGTCGGCAGTCAGCCGTTGATACACGACGGTCTCTACTTTGTCGGGAATGCGCGGCGGGGCAGGGCGTTGGTTGATGGTGGGGTTCAGTAACACCACGGCAGCCAGCACCAAGAGGTCGGCAATCCATGTTTGATGTACGATGTTTGATGTACTCTCACCTCTCATCTCTCACCTCTCACTTCTCATCTCCTTCCAGCCATGCGTCGATGAGGCGGCGCGCTATGGAGAGCTTTTCCGGGATGTTCGGCAGGTTGTCGCGGCGGAACCAGGCTCCTTTGTTGAGCTCGGAGCGCTGCAGGTGTATCTTGCCGTAGTCGTAGTCGGCGGTGAAGCCCACCATCAGACCGCATGGGTAAGGCCATGGCTGGGAACCGAAATAGCGCAGGTTGGTGATGTGCAGCCCTACCTCTTCCAGCACTTCGCGGTAGACGGCCTCCTCCAGTGTCTCGCCCGTCTCGACGAAACCCGCCACGAGACCGTAGAAGTCGTGGCGGAAGTTGTTGGCACGCACCAGCAGCACCTCGTCGTCTTTGTGGATGAGCACGATGACGGCCGTGGCCAGCTGAGGCCATATCTCCTTGCCGCAGTGCTCGCATTTCTTCGAGATGGGCGTGTCGAAGTGCATCATTCCGCCGCAGACGCCACAGTATTTGGTGTTCTGGTCCCAGTAGAGCAGTTCGTGGCATTTGCCGGCTTTCAGGTAGTCGGCCTCGGCGAGTTTGTAGTACGACTGGCGCAGGGGACACATCACGTAGCGTGTCGTGTCGGTGAGTGGCGCGTCAATGCGGTAGGCCTTGACGTCGTCAACGTCCATCACCGTCGTCCAGGGCTTGGGCTCGGTGGGCGGCTCGGTAGGTATGGCGTAGCCGTCGGGGGTACGCTCTATGACGAGGTCCGATTGGCAGAAGACGAAGTATTGCATGGTGGGTGTTGTGGGGGGAGTGGGTGATGTGGGTGTTACGGTGGGTTATTCCTTAAAGAGGATTTTGCGGTCGCGCTCTATGGCCGGTGCTGCCCACTCCTCGGGCACGAAGCACCAGTTGTGCAGTGCGCGGGCCTCCACGTTGCCCTCGCGTTCTATCTTTTGGGTCAGGTAGTAGCGCTGGTCGCGCTCGCTCATATATTCGATGCGGGCGGGTATGGAGTCCTTGTCGATGCCGGCGCCGCGGGTGAGCAGCTCGCCGCCGCCATTGCCCCGGTAGCTGTTCATGGCTACGCGGTACCACTGGTCTTCCTCGAAGGGCCGTCCGTCCGACAGCTGCAGGATGCGCACCTTCTGCCCGTTGGGCTTGGTGACGTCCACCTCATAGTCGATGCCTGCTGCCGAGTCGAAGTTGAACGAGAAGTTCTTGAATCCCAGACGCTGCTGGTCGCCGAGGGTGCTTTCAGAGACCAGCATGATGTGGTCGTCGGGCGACTTCATGGTGTTCACCCATTGGTCGTACGACATCTCCAGCATCTGGCGCACCTCCCGTCCGGTCATGCGCAGCACGTATATTTGGTTCTCGTAGCGGTAGAGCTTGAACATGTCGCTGACGGTGACGGGGCCGGCCTTGATTTCGGTGTTGAACTGCAGCGGGGCGTTGAACGAGATGTCGGCTCCCGTGTGCTCTAATTGCAGCTCGTGGATGTAGTCACAGAATGGTGCCGACCCGAAGAAGGCGTCGCGCGAACGGATGGTCTTGGCGAAGGTGCCTATCTGACGGTTGACGAAGGCCTGCACACTGTCCATCTGCGGCTGGAAGTGCTTGACGAAGTCCTCGTCAACGGCCTCGTTGCTGATGTCGACAATGCGCCCCGTCTTCTCTATGATTTTCACGCTCCTGCGGCCTTTGCCCTTGCCGTTGTTGCTGACGCGCAGCTTCAGTGTGGCTTCGGCCACGTTGACGGCGTTGCATGAGGGGTTCAGACAGAGCACACCATTCGTAGTGCTCTGGTGTACGGTGTGGTCGTGACCGAAGAAGATGACGTCGAAGCCCTCCACCTGCTCGGCTATCTTCTTGGCGGCATCCTCGTCGTACTGTTCGGTACAGATGCCGCCCTCCCATCCGCTGTGGAAGAGTCCCACGACGACGTCGGCTTGCTCTTTCTCGCGCAGCGTCTTGACCCACTGACGGGCGCAGCCTACCATCTCCTCGAAACGCATGCCCGACCACAGCGACTCATGGAGCCAGTTGGGGATGGCGGGCGTCAGCATGCCCAGCACGGCAATGCGCACGCCCTCACGCTCCAGCATGAGGTATGGTTCCACGTAGGGCTTGCCGCTCTTCGTGTCGATGATGTTGGCGCCGAGGGTGGGGCAGTTCAGCTCTTTAATCCATTTGTCGTACACTTTGTGTCCGGTCTCAACGTCATGATTGCCAATGGCTTCAGCGTCGTACTTCAAGTAGTTCATGACTTCTGCTGCTACGTTCTTCAGTGTGGGCTTGACGAAGTTGGTGTAGTAGCATGTGGGCTGTCCCTGCAGGATGTCGCCGTTGTCCATCAGAATGAGCCGGTCGCCATAGGTCTGGCGCTGCTGCTTGAGGTAGGTGCTTACGCGAGCCAGCGAGCCGCGCATGGGCCGCTGCTCGATGAAGTTGTAGGGGAAGAAGGCTCCGTGCACGTCGCTGGTTTCCACGAGGCGCAGGGTGACGGTCTTGGCTTTTTGTGCCAGGGTGCTCATAGTCAGGCACATGAGTGTTGCGATGGTTAATGCAGTTCTTTTCATACGTGCAAAGGTACGTAATATTTTTTGTTCCGCCAAATCAATAGGCACGCTTTTTGCTGTATGTCCAGTAGATGTATAACAAAACAGGAGGACTAAGGATATGGCATTTATTGACTATTACAAGATTTTGGGCGTCGACAAGACGATAGCGCAGAAGGATGTGAAGAAGGCATACCTGAAGCGAGCCAAGCAGTTTCATCCCGACTTGCACCCTGACGACCCCAAGGCGAAAGCCAAGTTTCAGGCACTGACGGAAGCCTACGACGTGATAGGCGACCCGGAGAAGCGTGCCAAGTACGACAAGTATGGCGAACAGTGGAAGCAGGCCGAGCAGTTCGAGCAGGCCGGCGGCTTCGGCGGCTTTGGCGGCGGACGAGGCGGCGGTGGCTTCGAGGGCTTCGACTTCTCGCAGTTTACGGGAGGTGACGGTTTCTCGTCGTTCTTCCAGGACCTCTTCGGCGGCATGGGCGGTCAGGCACGCCGTGCCGAGCCGGCCAACACGGAGGCTACGGTCACCATCGACATGTTCACGGCCCTGCTGGGCGGCGACATCATGGTGACCACGGGGACGGGCGAACGGCTGAAGCTGAAGGTGAAACCCGAGACGCAGCCCGGCACCAAGGTGCGTCTGCGCGGAAAGGGCAGGGCAGGGCGCGACCTCATCCTGACCTATCAGGTCAAGCTACCCACCGGGCTGACAGAACGTCAGCGTCAGCTGCTGCGCGAGGTGCAGCTTGCCCGTTGATGAACACAAAATCAAGTCCTTTGGCTTAGGAACGCTTCGGCGCGCTCAAGGTCCTCGGGCGTGTCGATGCCTACGGTCTCCGTGTCGGTCAGCCCCACGCGGATGCGGTAGCCGTTCTCTAACCACCGCAGCTGTTCCAGACTCTCCGCCTGCTCTAACGGCGACTGGGGCAGCAGTGTCACTTGGCGCAGCACGTCGCGGCGGTAGGCATAGATGCCTAAGTGCTTCAGGTAGGGGAAACGGGTGAGCCATTCGGCCTGCTCCACCCCTCGGACGAAGGGGATGGCATTGCGCGAGAAGTAGAGCGCAAAGCCCTGCCTGTCGGTGACGATTTTTGGTGAGTTGGGGTTGAGTACAGCCTCCATGCTGTCGAATGGTTTCCCTAATGTACCTATCTGAGTATCAGCGTCGTCAGACAGTTGCATTAGAGTCTTTATTTGTGACGGCTGGATGAATGGTTCGTCACCCTGCACGTTGATGATGACATCGGCCGTGGTGCCTGTTTTCTCGGCGGCCTCCTCTATGCGGTCGGTGCCGCTCTTGTGGTCGCTGCGTGTCATGACGGCATGGCCTCCGAACTGTTCGACGCACTGGCGGATGCGCTCGTCGTCGGTAGCCACATGAACCTCGTTGACCACGCTGCTCACCTGTTCGTAGACGCGCTGGATGACCGGCTTGCCGCCGAGCACTGCTAACGGTTTGCCCGGAAAGCGCGTCGAGGCGTAGCGGGCGGGAATGATTGCAACAAACTTCATTGTCTTTGTCTTATATCGGTTTTATCATGTGTCAGCCAAAAGCTTCGAGGTGCAAAGGTAGCACATTTCGTTGTAACCTCCAAATCCGCTATGTTTTTTTTCGCTAAGGGACGGAGCGTCACCAACCGTTGGAAGGAGCCGCTCCGTCTGTTGGAGGAAGCCGCTCCGTCTGTTGGAGAAAGCCGCTCCGTCCGTTGGAAGAAGCCGCTCCGTCTGTTGGAAGAAGCCGCTCCGAGTTGTAGTCTGTCATTTCGCAATTTTATAGCAAACTTAGTGAAATAACATTAAATGCTTTTGCGGTTTCGTTTTTTTTTCCTACTTTTGTCAATCTAAAATTAGAAACTACATGAAGCTACGATATATTTTTGTGATGTTTGCTGCCATGATGCTGATGGATTCGTCAGCACAGAAAATCACGCTCGGCTCTTGCGTGATGAAGGATGGCGGCATGTATCAGGGAGAGATGCAGGCAGGTAAGCCTCACGGCAAAGGCCGGACGTCGTGGAAGGACGGCGACAGCTTTGAAGGCGAGTACGTCAAAGGCAAGCGTCAGGGCTATGGCGTCTACGCGTTCTATGACGGCGAGAAGTACGAGGGGGAGTGGATGCAGGACCACCAGCACGGCAAGGGCACCTTCTATTATGCCAACAACAACCGCTATGAGGGTCTGTGGTACCGCGACGACCGCGAGGGCCACGGCGTGATGTACTACTTCAACGGCGATATCTACGACGGCGACTGGAAGCAGGACAAGCGTCACGGCAAGGGACTCTACAAGTATAAGGGCGGTGCCTGGTACGAGGGCCAGTGGCAGAACGACAAGAAGAACGGCAAGGGCCACTTCGACTGGAACGACGGCTCGTCGTACGAGGGTCAGTGGCTGAACGACCTGATGCACGGCAAGGGTACCTTCTACTACGCCAACGGCGACGTCTACGTGGGACAGTTCTCGGGCGACGTACAGGAGGGTAAGGGCATCTACCGCTTCCAGAACGGCGACACCTACGAGGGCGACTACTCCAAGGGAGCCCGCACGGGTACGGGCATCTTCCGCAGTGCCAGCGGCGACAAGTACACGGGCCAGTTCCTCAACGGTGAGCGTCACGGGCAAGGCACATGGACGACGGCCAACGGCGATACCTACACCGGCCAGTGGCAGAAGGACCGCCTGAACGGCCGTGCCAAGGTGACATACAAGAACGGTGATGTCATTGAGGGCTCGTTCCGCAACGGCCAGCCCGACGGGGAGTGCATCATGCACTTCGCCGACGGCTCCAAGTTCAAGGGGCACTTCAAGCAAGGCAAGCGCAACGGTCCCGCCATAGAGGAGGACAAGGAAGGCAAGCGTTTCGAGGGCACCTATGTCAACGACAAGCGCGACGGCGACTTCGTGGAGAAAGACCGCAACGGCAAGGTGACGGCCACGGGGCACTACAACCAAGGGCGCCGACTCGTGAACAGGAACTAAAAAACAAGAAGATATTAAAAGGTTAAACTCTCTAAAACAAATGGTATTATGATCATCGACAAACTTGAAAACCTGAAAAACTATGCAGCGGTCAACCCGCTGTTCCCGAAGGTAGTGGAGTTCATTCAGCAGAACGACCTCAACGCCTTAGAGGCTGGCAAGCACGAAATCGTGGGCAAGGACCTCTTCGTCAACATCACCACCGCCAAGGGACGTACTCCGGCCGAAGCCGTCATCGAGACGCACGACCGCATGATTGACATCCAGATTCCACTCTCTGACGCTGAGACCTTCGGCTACACCCAGCGCGACCAGCTGCCTGCCGCCGACTACAATGCCGAGAAGGACATCACCAAAATCCCTGACTTGGCTGCCGACAGCTACATCACCTGCCAGCCCGGCATGATGGCCATTTTCTTCCCCCAGGACGGCCACGCCCCCTGCATCGCCGGTGTTCCCGAAATCAAGAAGGCAATTTTTAAGGTAAAAGCATAGTTCATAGTTCAAAGTTATGGCAACGACAAAGAAAACGAATACGAAAACGAATACGAAGGCTACTGCTGCCAAGAAAGCAACAGCCAAGAAAGCTCCTGCTAAGAAAGTGGCAGAACAGCCGCAACACATAGGATTAGTGCAGCATGACTCGTGGCTGGAACCCTTCGAGGGCGCTATCCGCGGACGCCATGACCACGCACTCTGGAAGATTGGCCAGCTGACACAGAACGGCAAGAAGACGCTGTCGGACTTCGCCACGGGCCACCTCTACTACGGACTGCACAAGCTGACGCGGGGCTGGGTGTTCCGCGAGTGGGCCCCCAATGCCACCGACATCTACCTCATCGGTGACTTCAACGGCTGGCAGGAGAACGAGAAATACCGCTGCAAGCGCATCGAGGGCACAGGCAACTGGGAACTGAAACTCTCGGAGAAAGCCATGAAGCACGGCGACCTTTATAAGATGAAGGTGAAGTGGAACGGCGGCGAGGGCGAGCGCATTCCCGCATGGTGCCGCCGCGTGGTGCAGGATGACCAGACGAAGATTTTCTCCGCCCAGGTGTGGAACCCCGAGAAGCCCTACGTGTGGAAGAAAAAGACGTTCAAGCCCGACACCAACCCGCTGCTCATCTACGAGTGCCATGTGGGTATGAGTCAGGATGCCGAGAAGGTGGGCACCTACAAGGAGTTCACCGAGAACGTGCTGCCCCGTGTGAAGAAGGACGGCTACAACGCCATTCAGGTCATGGCCATCCAGGAGCATCCCTATTATGGTTCGTTCGGCTACCACGTCTCCAGCTTCTTCGCTCCCAGTAGCCGTTTCGGTACCCCTGAGGAACTGAAGGAGATGATAGACACGGCCCACAAGATGGGCATTGCCGTCATCATGGACATCGTGCATAGCCATGCCGTGAAGAACGAGGTGGAAGGCTTGGGCAACCTCTGCGGCGACCCCAACCAGTTCTTCTATCCCGGCGACCGCCACGAGCACCCGGCATGGGACTCGCTGTGCTTCGACTACGGCAAGGACGACGTGCTGCACTTCCTGCTCTCGAACTGCAAATACTGGTTAGAGGAGTTCCGTTTCGACGGCTTCCGCTTCGACGGCGTCACCTCCATGCTCTACTACAGCCACGGACTGGGCGAGGCCTTCGGCGGCTACGGCGACTACTTCAACGGTCACGAGGACGACAATGCCATCTGCTACCTGACGCTGGCCAACTGCCTCATCCACGAGGTGAACCCCAAGGCCATCACCATCGCCGAGGAGGTCAGCGGCATGCCCGGACTGGCTGCCAAGTTCGAGGATGGCGGCTACGGCTTCGACTACCGCATGGCCATGAACATCCCCGACTATTGGATTAAGACCATCAAGGAGGTGCGCGACGAGGATATCAACGTCACCAGCATCTTCTGGGAGGTGCGCAACCGCCGTCCCGACGAGAAGACCATCAGCTACTGCGAGAGCCACGACCAGGCACTGGTGGGCGACAAGACCATCATCTTCCGCCTCATTGATGCCGACATGTACTGGCATTTCGCCAAGAATGCCGTCAACGACCTGGCTCAGCGCGGCATTGCCCTGCACAAGATGATACGTCTGGTTACGGCTGGTGCCATCAATGGCGGCTACCTGAACTTTATGGGCAACGAGTTCGGACATCCCGAGTGGATTGACTTCCCGCGCGAAGGCAACGGCTGGTCGTACAAGTATGCACGCCGCCAGTGGAACCTGGTGGACAACAAGGACCTGTGCTACCACTGGTTAGGCGATTTCGACCAGAAGATGCTGGAGGTCATCAAGTCGCAGAAGAAGTTCCAGGACACTCCCGTCACCGAAATCTGGCACGACGAGGGCGACAAGGTGCTGTGCTACATGCGTGGCGACCTGGTGTTCGTCTTCAACTTCTCGCCCAACCGCTCGTACACCGACTACGGTTTCCTGGTGCCTACGGGCAGTTATGAGGTGGTGCTGAACACCGACTCGAAGGACTTCGGCGGTAATGGCTTCGCCGACGACAGCATGGTTCACAACACCAACTACGACCCGCTGTACGTGCAGGACAAGAAGGAGTGGCTGAAGCTTTACCTGCCGGCCCGTTCGGCTGTGGTGCTGAGGAAGCAGTAGTATAATAGAAGCAAGAGGTTTTAGAAGAAACAAGAAGCAAGAGGCAAGAAGCAAGAGAATACTCAAGTGTCAGACATTTCTCTTGCTTCTTGCCTCTTGCTTCTTGCTTCTCGCTTACAATGCGCTGAAACAGTCGGTGAGGCGCCGGCGGAAGGTGCGTCCTACCTTGATGTCGCTGATGCCGTCGAAGGGCGGGAAGAGACGGCACACATTGTCTCTGACCTCCATCAGGTAGTTGATGTTGATGACGTGGCGCTGGCTCACCTGGACGAAGTCAGAACTGAGCGCCAGCAGCGTCTCGTAGTTGGCCGTACGTTTCAGGCGCATCGGCTCCTTGTGCCCCGCAATGATGACCTCCCAGACACGCAGCGCGGAGTTGTACTGGAAGACTCCCACGTCCTGATTGTTGACCAAGCAGAAGTCAGAGCTGTTCATGTAGAGCAGCAGCTTCTCCTGCTCCTGCTTCTTGGTGACAGGGGCGCTCTCGGCGAAGGCCCGCTGTACGATTTTCCGCAACTCCGCATCGTCGACGGGTTTCAGCAGGAAGTCGAAGGCTTTGCCTCTGAAGGCAGGTAGCATGTAGTTGCTGTGGGCGGTGTAGATGACCACCTTGCAGGGACTGTCCAGAATGGTGTTGATCTGGTTGAGAAACTCCAGCCCCGTCATGTCGGGCATCTCCACGTCAAGGAACATCAGCTCTGGCTGTTGCTGCTTGGCCAGCAGTATGCCTTTGGTGCCCGTGCAGGCTGTTCCGGTCACCGTGATGTCTTCATAGTCGGCCAGTTTGCCAGCCAGTATGTCAATGGCACTTTGTTCGTCGTCAATGATAATGGTTTTCATATCAGTTTTATGTTTTTGGGTATGGTCAGGACACAGTGACATCCGTTGTCGTTCTTGATGTCAAAGCTTATCTTGTGCTTTTTGTTTTCCTGATTGATGGCCGAGACGGTGGTGCGGATGATGTTCAGTCCCGTGCGCGACCGCTCGCTGTTGTAGTGGCGGATGTCGAAGCCGGGCCCGTTGTCGCTCACCGTGATGCGCGTCGCCGCTTCGTCCGTGTCCACGCGGATGCAGAGCCGCTTCCCGCCCTCCTTGCCCTTCAGTCCGTGGATGATGGCGTTCTCTGTCAGTATCTGCACCAGCATGGAGGGTATGCGCACCGTCTCTAACGTCTCCTTCTGCGGTGCTTCCATGGTGAACGTGAAGTCCTCGCCTAACAGCTGGCGTTCCACTTCGACGTATTTGCCGACGAAGTCCAGCTCCTCGGCCAGCGTCACGGTGGGGTGGCTGGTCATGTCGAGGTTGGTGCGGATGAGCTTGGCCAGCGACAGCAGCTGGTCGCGCTCCTGACGGTCGCCCTTGTTCATGCGTGAGTTGAGCACGTTGAACACGAAGTGCGGCGAGATGCGCTGGCGTGCATTCTGCAGGCGCAGGTTCAGCATGTCGAAGTGGTTTTGCAGCTTGCGCCTGCGCTCAAGGCTGTACCACAGTACGACGGCCAGTGCCAGCAGCACCAGCAATGCCGTGGTAATCCAGAGCCTGAGCTGTGCCTTGGCGTAGGCGGCCTCCTGCTGCTTCATCCTGATTTGGTGGTTCAGGCGCAGGGTGTCCTCCGTCAGCCGCATCATGATGTCGCTGGAGCGCATCTGCTTGCGCATGTATTCTGTGGAGTCCTTGTCCTGCTGGCTCTCCTTCAGGTTCTGGTAGGCCCGCCGATAGTCGCCGACCTTGGCATAGTAGTCGTTCAGGTACTGCTGTCTGATGGCCAGCAGGTCGTGCTCCTTGGTGGCGTCGAAGCCCCGGTCGGCCTGCAGCAGCCGTTCCACCTCGGCGTAGTCGCCGTGGCGCAGGGCTATGCCGATGCGTATGGTGTGGGCGTAGTAGACGCCGACGCTGACGCCCTGCCGTGTAAAATAGTCCTCAGCCTCGCTGACGTAGTGCCGGGCAGAGTCCGTCTGCCCTAAGTTCAGGAATACGTCGGCCATGTTGACTTTGCACAGGTACATGTCGAAGTTGTCCTCGGCGCGGTAGTGCTCCAAGTGAGCCTTCAGCCGGCGGAACGTGGCCAGCGCCTCCGGGTACTGGCGGCTGAAGTAGAAGTAGTTGCCGTAGTTGTTGAGGAAGTACGACTGCATGTTGGGCTTCATGTCGGCAAAGTATTGCTCCGTCTTCTCGTAGTAGTCGCGAGCCTGCGTGAAGTCGCCCACCGTGGTGTATATGCGTCCCAGTCCTAAGTATAGCGTTTGGTTGTCCTTAGTGGGCAGCCCTAATGAGTCGACGAGGAAGAGGGCCCTGCGGTACCAGCGTGAACCCTCGGGCAGCTCGTTCTTCGCCACGTAGGCGTCGCCGATGTTTGCGCTCAGGTCGGGCAGGGCGTCCTGCATGTCGCTGTGCAGCATCAGCCTGTAGGCCTGCATATAGCGGCTGATGACACTGTCGGCGTCGTGGCGCAGCAGGTAGTGGTAGGCACCCTCGGCACTGAGGGCTGTGGCTGCCAGGCCTCGCACGCGGCGCGTCTGGGGTTGTCGTCCGGCAAACCGCAGCACACGGCTGGTGTAGTGGGGTAGGGAGTCGGGGGTGCCGCTCAGCAGGTAGTGGCGACCGTACATCAGGTAGTAGTCGTACCACGTCAGCGAGTCGGTGGCCTGCTGCAGCTGTTCCCTGATGAGGGGCAGCGCGTTAGGCGACAGGTGCTGCATCGAGTCGTTGAGGGCGCGGAAGAGGGCCAGCTGCTCCTTGCTCCGGCTGTCAGGCTCGGGCGCAGAGTGCCGGCATGCTGACAGGCAAAACAGGACAGCCATGGTGGCGCAGAGCCAGCGTCTTACTATCATACCGTAATGTGTGCTAATTTCTTTCTATATTTGCATTTTGACTGCAAAAATAGCATTTTTTTTTCATTTTGCTGCCTGTTTACAATTAATTTTAGTAATTTTGCACGCCAAAAGTAAGTTTTTCTTGTGATTTTTTATGGTACGTAATATCTTCAAAGGGTTAGGCATAGCATTGGTGACGCCTTTCAAGGAGGACGGTTCTGTAGACTATAAGTCGCTCGTCCGACTGGTGGAATACCAGCTGAGTAACGGAGCAGACTTTTTCTGCATTCTGGCCACAACGGGCGAAACACCGACACTGACGGCTGACGAAAAGCAGAAAATCAAAGACCTGGTTGTCGACCTTGTGGGTGGTCGGGTTCCCATCCTGATGGGTTGCGGCGGCAACAACACCGCTGCCATCGTTGAGGAACTGCGCACGGGTGACTTCCGCGGCATTGACGGAATACTCAGCGTGTGCCCCTACTACAACAAACCCTCACAGGAAGGACTCTACCAGCACTTCAAGGCCATTGCCGCCGCCACCAAGCTGCCCGTAGTATTATATAATGTACCCGGGCGCACGGGCGTGAATATGACGGCAGCCACCACGGTACGCCTGGCTCACGACTGCGAGAACATTGTAGCCATCAAGGAGGCTTCGGGCAATCTGGAGCAGGTGGACGAAATCATCAAGAACAAACCCAAGAAGTTTGATGTCATCTCGGGCGACGACTCCCTGACGTTCCCTATGATTTCGTGCGGTGCTGTCGGCGTCATCAGTGTCATCGGCAATGCCCTGCCCAAGGAGTTCTCGAAGATGATACGCCTGCAGATGAAAGGCGAGTATGACCCGGCACGCAAGATACACCACCGCTTCATCGACCTCTTCTCGCTGCTCTTCGTCGACGGCAACCCTGCCGGCGTGAAGGCCATGCTGCACGAGATGGGCTACATCGACAACGTGCTTCGTCTGCCTTTGGTGCCCACCCGCATCTCGACGCTCCAGCGCATGTCGGAGGTTATCAAGGAACTGAAGATTTAGTTCATAGTTGAGAGTAGGGCGAATGGAGGAACGGCGCGTCATACACGAGATAACACCCCTGATGGGCAAGGATGCCCTATACATTGCCGACCGGCGCAAGAAGGAGTTCACCTATCCCATCCACAACCACGAAGTGTTTGAGCTGAACTTTGTCGAACATGCCCCAGGCGTGCGACGCATCGTGGGCGACTCGAACGAGATAATCGGCGAGTATGACCTCGTGCTCATCACCAGTCCTGACCTGGAACACGTCTGGGAGCAGAACAACTGCACCAGCGACGACATCCGCGAGGTCACCATCCAGTTCTACCTTGACATGAGCGACGACGGCTTCCTCTCGCGCACACCCTTCATCTCGCTGCGTAAAATGCTGCTGGAAGCCCGCAAAGGTCTGGCCTTCCCGCTCAGTGCCATCATGCGCGTCTACCGCGAAATCGACTCCCTCAGCTCCGTCAAGGACGGCTTCTATGCTGTCATGCAGTTCATGTCCGTACTCTACGAACTCTCCCGTTGTCCCGGGGCACGTACTTTGGCCACCAGCAGCTTTGCCAAGGTCGAGGTGGAGAGCGACTCGCGGCGTGTGCTCAAGGTGAAAAACTACATTGCCAAGAACTACATGGACGAAATCCGGCTGACCACGCTGGCTGAGATAGCAGGCATGAGCCCGTCGGCCTTCAGCCGCTTCTTCAAGCTGCATACCGGCCGCAACCTCTCCGAATATATCATTGAGATGCGCCTCGGCTATGCCAGCCGCATGCTGGTCGACACGGCCAAGAGTATTGCCGAAATCAGCTACCAGAGCGGCTTCAACAACCTTAGCAACTTCAACCGCATCTTCCGAAAGAGGAAGGGCTGTTCGCCCTCAGAGTTCCGCGAAACCTACCACAAAACCCGTATTGTGGTATGAAAATCCCACTTTTTCGCACTTTTCTGCCATCTTTTTGAAAAAAAATCCAAAAATATTTGGTTGGTTCAAAAAAAGTACGTACCTTTGCATCCGCAAATCAGAAATGAGGAGCCAAGGAGGTTCCGTAGCTCAACTGAATAGAGCATCTGACTACGGATCAGAAGGTTGTGGGTTTGAATCCCGCCGGAATCACAAAGCAAGAAAAAGAGAATCCACCAAGGGTTCTCTTTTTCTTTTATAGTTTCCACTGCTTTGCATTGATACGACACTTCAATATCGACTGAGCCAGGAAACAATATGTTTCGCTGAGGGGTGACGATAGTGGCAATGGAAATATAAACTTTGGCTTATTGGTCATTTTCGTTATTTAAGCTACTATTGTTCCTCTCCCATCCAAGGATTTCTTTCCCACAAGCGATATATGCGGGTTGTGTGCTCTGCATCGTGAATGATGAGGTTGCCCGTGTCGGCATTTGAAATAATGGCCTCGCGCTCCCAACTGCCTCGGGTGAACTTGAATTGGGCAGGCAGGTGCAGACGGAGATCGATTGCAGCAATACTGTCATTGACGAGAGGCATTCTGACACCTTTTGCCTCCCAATTGGCCAGTGCCTCTTGGTTGCCTGTGATGTAGATGGTGTCCGTGAGGTTCTTGCCGCGCAGTTCAATGTGGACGGGATAGGTCTCCTCGCCGACATAGCTCACCAGATTCTTGGCACCGAAAACGATGTAGTCGTTCAGGGCTGCTGTCAGGCTGGGCATGAAGCCGTTGTAATGGCCGTAGCCGGGGAAGGCGTGTACGGATGTGACGGTGTTCTCGGGGAAGTGCGCCTTGTCCTTTAAGAACGTGCTGACACGCTCCCAGCCCGTCTTCCACTCATCGCCCCAGTACTCAGGCCCGTCGTCTATCTCGCCTGACATCGACGCGTAGATGAAGCGGGGTGCCTTGCGGTTCTTGAACTGGTGGTTTTCAATGTCCGTGGCCAATCGGTACTCGTCGTAGGCACAGTTGGGCGAAATGGCGATGTAGTCGTCGAAGAGGTCGTCGGTAATCATTGCGTCGAGCACGAAAGACGCGCTCAGCGAATGGCCGATGCCGAGGGAGCGTCCCGACGTGCGATAGTTCTTCTTCACGTATGGCATCAACTCATTCTTGACGAACTTCTTCAGGTCGGGCGATTTGCCGTAGTAGTAACCCTCCTTGAACAGCCCTGTGTTGCCATGCAGGGGTATGGGCAGGTAGTCGTGGTTGCGGAAATAGT
>JAFTGB010000031.1 GCA_017458125.1 Prevotella sp. | reverse complement strand
TATGATTATCCGCAATCATACCACCAAAATTTCGGGTAGTCTGACGGGGTTGCCCGATTTTTTTTGCCATCAACTGAAAATAATTGGGAAAATGTTTGGTGGTTATAATCAAAATGATTACCTTTGTGGCGCATTTATAAAATAGTAATAATATGAAAGTCTTTGAATTTAACAAGTATTTCCCTGATGAAGCGACTTGTCGCAGGAGTTTCAAGGAAATGAGAGACAAACAGGGTGTGACGTGTCAGCATTGCGGCTCTCACGATGTAGTGTGGTTGGAGAGCAAGCAGCAATACCAGTGCAAGCATTGTCGCCACAGGACTACGCTCAGAAGCGGCACGGTGATGCACGGCTCTAAACTGCCATTTATGTATTGGTTCATAGCCATGCACCTGTTGACGGCTACGAAGAAAAGCATATCAGCAGCAGAGTTGCAGAGGCAGATAGGACACAAACGCTATCAACCCATCTGGGAACTGATGCACAAACTACGCTCTGTGATGGGTAAGCGTGATGATAAGTACACTCTGAAAGGTTGTATCGAGTTAGACGAAGGATTTTTCTCTACAGAGATACCGAAGGAAAAGAAGAACGAGAAGTTAAAGGCAGGCGCAGGCAGTCAGCGTAAGTCAAAGGTAATGGTGATTGCTGAGAGTACACCCGCCGAGAAAGAGCCAAAGAAAGGCCAGAAACCAAAGGTGGTGAAGCATATCAAGATGATAGTGATACCCGACGAGAAGGCTAAGACTATTGACACTGTTGCAGGCAAGGTGATTGAAAAGGACAGCCGACTGACAACAGATGACCATAAGTCATACATCCATTTCAAGGATATGTTTACGGAGCACAAGTCGCAGGTGATTGATCCGAAGGATATTGGCAAGGTGCTTCCCTGGGTACATATCGCCATCAGCAACGCCAAGACGCAGCTGGCCGACATGCACCATGGTATTAAGCCGGAGTTCTTGCAAGAGTACCTGAACGAGTTCTGCTACAAGTTCAACCGCAGATACTTCGGTGAGGACTTGTTTGAACGGCTGTTGCTGATTGCATCATCCTACCGCACAGACTTTGAACATAAAACGTACCGCAAAGCGGCATAACTATCATACATTTAGATTATTTTAGAGGAACAATGACTAACAGGCAGACTCAGATGGCAATTAAAATACTCCAGTACCTTTCCGACAACAACAACTTTGAAAGGGACGGTAACGTATATACCTACATTTGCGACGGTAATACGGAGAGCAGAGAGTTGGAAGGTGACTACGAATATGTCCGTGAGTCTCTTGAAAAGGACTACCGCTTAATCCGTAGGGAGAGAGCGGAACTACACCTTACTCCGGACGGCGAAGCTGCACAGCGGATTGGCTTTGAAAAATACATTGGCAAGGTCAAGAAGGGAGTGCAACTTGAAGTGACCCTTAAACAACTTGACATCCTAAGTAAAGTCGTTACAATCATAAAAGATTCAAAAGCCGTTCTAATGATTGTAGCGGCTTTTCTTGGAGGAATGGTTGTAGGAATTGCGTGGCTTGTCGGATGGAGTATAACACCAATCATCAAAAGAATAGCCACTTTACTATTCTGAAGAATAACCACTCAATAGGCCAAATGAATAATACGGATATCAACATGGCTACAACGAAACTTTCAGTCCAGGAAACATGTTCTTTCTTTTTCATGTTTTTATTGCAAAATTAAATGAAATAAGCAGCCCTGTCAAGGGCGACAATTATGGAAGCAAACAAACAATTCAACACAATAAGCGAGTTACTGGAAGCGCTTTCTCCTTACATATCGGCACGGGCATTAGCCCGTATCGTTGGCATGAGCGAAAGTCAGATGTTGCAGTACAAAGCGGGCATCAAGAAAATTAGTCCGCAAAACATTGCGCGTATTAACGAAAAATTGCGTACCTTTGCAAAAGAAATCAGCGGTTACACGCTGAGGGGCGCGTGATGCGTCGTACTATTTTATAAATGCAAGAAGGCTGGCCAAGTGGTCAGCCTTTATTTTGCACTATATTTGGTGGTACGATTGCGGATAATCATATATTCTTTTAAGGAAACCTCAATATCTACCCAGTTACATCTTTCGTAGGTATCGGTCAAGTAACGACACAGTTTATTTGTACTTATCAGACGAGTGAAATAATCGCTATTAATAAAATGACTATAAGAAGTAGGAAGACCCAAATTGAGGTCAAACCCATTCCCTATGATAATGGTTTTTCGTTTCATTGTAGTTTCTATTTTTTTATTGTTATTGGAATCATTTGTAAATTCATTTCTTCGTCACGTTTCCGGCACTTTGCCAACCAGCGTTGAAAGTCCGCATTGTTTAACTCCCGTGGCAGGCGGTCATCCGTTGCATTGTCTGATGCCTTGACGAACTGATTGGGCGAGAAGATGACGTAGATTTGGTTGTGCTCCGATTCTTGCTCACAGGTCATCACATATTCATCTACGTATGGGCGTTCCTGTTGCGGAGCCTCCTTGATGTTGAAGAACAAGTAGCGGCGGTTGGCCTCAATGGGGTAGACACCATCCGTCTGATTGCGATAGGGCAGCAGACAGTAGGCCTGTCCTGTATCATCAACAAGATAAACGGCGAGATAGCCGCTGACAGGACTCAGGAACGACAGGTAGAGGTCGTCGCCACTGCGGAACTGGTCGCTTTCAAACTTATTGTCCGTGCCGTTGCGGAGAACATGGGCCTGGAAGTCGATGCCGGTAGAGACGATTTCGCGCGCCTTGCCCTTCACCCTGCAAACGACGACGAGCATATTGCCCTCGTACCTTATATTATATATAGGCTCGTCAAGGGTCTCTATCCATTCTCCCTTCACCTCGCTGCCGCCGATAGAGAGGAAGCCGATGTCGGACTGACCGTTTCGGTTCTCCACCCGTGTGGCATTCTGTTGTGTCACTATAGTCCCGAACTCATCGGCCAAAGCCTGTATCATGGCACGCTCCAGCGCGATGTGCTTAGCATGTTCCAGTGTTACATTCTCAGGGGCATAGTAAGTATACTCCGCCTCTACCGTCTTCAGCTTTTGGGCGAAGGCGGCAGAGGTGAGTAACAAGAGTAATATGACAGCAGAACAGCGCATCTACCAGCCTAACAACTCATCCAGTTTCTTTTGCAGGTCTTCGCCTTTCTTCTCCAGTTCTTTTTTGGCAGCACGCTTGGCGGCAGCCTTGGCCATAGAGGAATTGTAGGCTATGCGTACCAATACCTCCTTGTTCCTGTTCTGCAACGTACGATAGACCTCCACCACGGTGATGGTACGTCCTATGCTTTGTGAAATCAGATTCTTACCTGCAATAATGCTCTGCACAATAGACTCGGCCTCCTCGGCTTCAAGTTGCTTATTGGCCACCGTATTCTCGATGAGTGCCGTCACTTCGGTCTGTATCTGTCCTGCCAGATTCTGCTTGGCAAGCTCTACGGCCTGCATCTTGGCGGCGTCATAGTTCTGGCCTATGCTCATCGCCTCACCCATCATGTACTTCGGAAAGAGGTCTTCGTCGTACTCCATCTGCATCATATACGACTTGTCGAGCTGTTTGTCTATTGGAAGAGCCCCCGGCGCATTCGTCCATCCGTCTTTCTTCAGCTTCTTGGCTTCCTTGCGGGCTGCTTTTGAAGCTTTCTCGTTCAGTTCTTTTTTCGATGCCTTTTTAACTTCTTTGCGTTCTCTGACTTGTTCTTTGGAGATTTGCGCATAACTAACACTTGTTCCTGCCAACAGACTGAGGGCAAGGGATAAGATAACCTTTTTCATTTTCACTTACCTTTTTGTAGCCTATCACACCCCAACTTCGGCAATTTTAATTAGCAATTTCAGGTTATGCTTATCATACAAAAAAGGCGTAGGTGTCTGTTCTCTGCCCATCCTGGCTCTACAGGCTCTCGCATTGCCTCACCACACAGGATAGACAACGCTCATCAGCCCACGCCAGCACGTACTATATATTAATAAGGTATATAGATACGTACCACCGTAGACGTCTCGTTGTCATCTGTCTGCTGTGGCTTTGGAATTTGCGAGATTCGTAGAGCACAACGACAGACGTTCGAAAACGTCTTTCTCATATATAAGACCGCCCGCTTACCCGCTGCTGGGCTAACAAGCGATGATGCAAAGATAAGACAAAAATTCCGAACTGCCAAAGAATTGGAGTGTTTTTCTTCAGACTCCTTGTGCGAACAGAGTAGCGAACAAGGTAAAGAACCATCGTCAGGAGCATGGCAAAGCATGGGCGAGAATCTTGAATAGCCCGAGACCGTTTTTATTTTTTCCCGAGATTGCAACCTATTTTTCCCGAGAATTTACTATGCAATCTCGGGAAAAATTACCTTAAATCTCGGGAAAAAATATCTCAATTCTCGGGAAAATATAAAATTGATCCTGAGGAAACGCACCGACATCAGCCATTTCTGTCAGCATGTAATCACATACTATTGAGTTATAAATCTGAAATTATTCGTTTTTTTACACACTTTTACGTACCTTTGCAGGCAAACCAAAACAGCAGTGATGATGACACAAGAAGAAAAGACGCGCATGGAGGAGCGTATAGTGGACGTGCTGAAGACCGTCTACGACCCGGAGATACCGGTAAACATCTACGACTTGGGAATGATATACAAGATAGACGTGCAGGACGACGCGACGGTGGAACTCGACATGACATTCACCGCGCCCAACTGTCCGGCGGCAGACTTCATCTTAGAGGATGTGCGCACGAAGGTTGAGAGTGTGGACGGCATCCGGTCGGCCAACGTCAACTTAGTGTTTGAGCCCGCCTGGGACCAGTCGATGATGAGCGAAGAAGCCCGCGTGGAACTGGGGTTTGACTAAGATGAGAAGTGAGAGGTGAGAGATGAGAAATATGATTACTTTATAAGCAGAGGGGGTATGATGGAGAGGAAGCCAAACATTCTGTTGGAGAAGTCGGAGGCCTTTGCCGGTAGAATAGTCAAGATGTATCAGTATCTCATAACTCAGAAAAAGGAACAAATCATGTCCAAGCAGGTTGTACGCAGTGGTACCAGCATAGGTGCAAACATTGCGGAAAGTAGGAACGCGCAAAGCGTGATGGACTATATTAATAAACAAAATATCGCATTGAAAGAAGCTGATGAAACAGCTTTCTGGATTAAAAACTTATATCATGGAGGATATCTTAGTGAAAAAGAATATGTTTCTATATCGGCAGACTGTGACGAACTTGTCAGAATGCTGGTCTCCCCAGTTAAAACGCTCAAGAAAAAGGTGGGGAAACTACCGCCTACAGTGTGATCATATCTCTCATTTCTCACTTCTCATCTCTCATCTATGAAAAACGTTTATTTCCTTTCCGATGCCCACTTGGGCTCACTTGCCATCCCGCATCAGCGCATGCAGGAACGCAGGCTGGTGCGCTTCCTCGACTCCATCAAGGAGAAGGCGGCAGCCATCTACCTGCTGGGCGACATGTTTGACTTCTGGTATGAGTACCGCTACGTGGTGCCCAAGGGCTTTACTCGCTTCCTCGGCAAGCTGTCGGAACTGACGGACATGGGTGTCGAAGTGCATTACTTTACCGGCAACCACGACATCTGGGCATACGGCTACTTGGCCGAGGAGTGCGGTGTCACGCTGCACCACAAGGCTGAGACGACGGAGATATACGGCCATGAGTTCTTCCTGGCACACGGCGACGGCATGGGCGACCCCAACCGTTCGTTCAAGGTTATCCGCGCCATCTTCCATTCGCCCTTCTGCCAGTGGCTCTTCTCCGGTCTGCACCCGCGCTGGGGAGTCGGCTTCGGACTGCAGTGGGCCAAGCACAGCTACATCAAGCATAAGGAGAAGGACGAGCCCGTGTTCATGGGTGAGAACCGCGAGCATCTGGTGCTCTTTGCCCGGAAGTATGTGGAGGACCACCCTAACATTGACTACTTCATCTTCGGTCACCGCCACATAGAGTTGGACATGAAGCTGGCGCGCCATACGCGTCTGATGATTTTAGGCGACTGGATAAGCCAGTTCACCTATGCCGTCTATGACGGTGAGCACATGTTCTTAGAGGAATACGTGGAGGGTGAAAGCAGACCCTAAGCTTTAAAGAGTGAAAAGTGAAGAGTGAAGAATTTGCTACCGCCTTTGGAGTCCGGCAGGAAATTCTTCACTCTTCACTTTTCACTCTTCACTTAAAGAAGGTTCATCGTGTCGGTGGCAATCATCAGCTCCTCGTCGGTGGGGATGACGACAACCTTTACCTTAGAGTCGTCGGCAGAGATGATGCACTCCTCGCCGCGCTTGGTGTTCTTCGACTCGTCGAACTTGACACCGAGGAACTCTAAGCCCTTGCAGACCTCAGCGCGCATCGACAACTGGTTCTCGCCAACACCGGCGGTGAACACGATGACGTCGACACCACCCATGGCGGCAGCGTAGGCACCGATGTATTTCTTGATGCGGTAGAAGTACATGTCCTGAGCAAGCTGGGCGCGCTTGTCGCCGCTCTTTGCGGCACTCTCCACGTCGCGCATGTCGCTGGAACCACCCGTGATGCCGGCCACGCCGCTCTTCTTGTTCAGCAGGTTCGACATGCCGTCGGCATCCAGACCGAGCTTCTTCTCTAAGAACGTCACGGCGCCGCCGTCAATATCGCCAGAGCGGGTACCCATGACCAGGCCCTCCAACGGGGTGAGACCCATCGACGTGTCGACGCACTTGCCGTCGACGACGGCAGCGATGGAGCCGCCATTACCCACATGGCACGTGATGACCTTGGTGCCTTCGGCCTTCATGCCGAGGAACTCCAGCGCACGGGCGCTGACGTAGCGGTGAGAGGTGCCGTGGAAACCGTAGCGGCGCACGCCGTACTTCTCGTACAGCTCGTAGGGGATGGCATACATGTATGCCTTGGCGGGCATGGTCTGGTGGAAGGCCGTGTCGAAGACACCCACCTGGGGCAGACCGGGCATGAGCTCCTTAACGGCGTTGACACCTTTCAGGTTGGCAGGGTTGTGCAGCGGAGCCAGGTCGCTGACGGCCTCGAAAGCCTCTAACACCTCGTCGGTCAGCAGCACGCTCTTGTTGAACTTCTCGCCGCCGTGCACCATGCGGTGGCCAACGGCGTCAATCTCCTTCAGGTCTTTGATGACACCAATCTCGGGGTCGGTGAGCAGCGAGAAGATGAACTTCACACCCTCGGTGTGCTCGGGTATGTCGTGCATAATCTGCTTCTTCTCACCATTGGCCAGCTTCACCTTGACAAAGGCTCCTTCCAAACCGACACGCTCGGCACCGCCGCTGGTCATCACACTCTTGTCGTCCATGTTATACAGGGCGTACTTAATGGACGACGAACCACAGTTTAAAACTAATATTTTCATAATTTTGATGTTTGAATTTTGATGTACGATGTATTGCGGTGCAAGGTTGAAGTACGATGTATGAATGGACGATGTGTTACAGATTCTTACGTGATGACTTCGTGATGGTAGTCAACAATCTCTTCAGTTCTTCACAATCTTGATAGATGGAATCAAACTGACTTGGGGTCAGTTTATTCGTCCTTCTTAGTAGTTGTAGCCAAAACAGAGACTCATTACACTCTTTAAGCGATATATAGACCTTTGCTATAAAATCATTTTTGCTAATGGCACATTGTGCCTCGCTATAATTTGCGCCAATACTTGTCCCGCTGCGGTAAAGCTGGTCTGCTATCTTAAATTCGCTTTTCTCCTTATTGAGAAAGTCACAAAGATTAACCACTCGCACAGCAAAGTTCAAGCACTTGTCTTGCATAATGTCCCCAAAATCGCTCATGTCAGAACTTTCGACGTCCTAATTTATACATTAAACTTGCGCAAAGCGCAATACATCGTACATCAAACTTGCACCGTCAATATTCTTCACTTTTTAGCATCCATGGCCTGGCAGGCGGTGATGGCTATCATGTAGTAGATGTCGTCAACCGAGCAGCCACGCGACAGGTCGTTGACCGGACGGGCAATACCCTGCAGGATGGGGCCGATGGCGATGGCGTCGCCTAAGCGCTGCACCAGCTTGTAGCCGATGTTGCCGACCTCCAGGTTGGGGAATACCAGCACGTTGGCCTTACCGGCGATGTCGCTGCCGGGAGCCTTCTTGGCACCTACGCTGGGAACGAGTGCGGCATCGGCCTGCAGCTCGCCGTCAATCTTCAGCGTGGGATCCATCTCTTTGGCCAGACGCGTGGCCTCGATGACCTTGTCGCACACCTCGTGCTTGGCGCTGCCCTTCGTCGAGAAGCTCAGCATGGCCACGCGCGGGTCGGTGAAACCGGCCACCGACTTGGCGGTCTGTGCCGTGCAGACGGCAAACTGGGCCAGCTGGTTGGCATCGGGCATGGGCGTTACAGCCACGTCGGCAACAACGAGTACGCCGTCCTCGCCGAACTGCTTCTGCTTCGAGATGAGCAACAGGCCGCCGCTGACGCAGTTGATGCCGGGGGCGCACTTGATGATTTGCAGGGCGGGACGCAGCGTGTCGCCAGTGGTTGACAGGGCACCGCTGATCTGGCCGTCAGCACCTTCGGTCTTGATAATCATGCAACCTAAGTAGAGGGGGTTCTTCACCAGCTCACGGGCCTGCTCAATGGTCATGCCCTTTGACTTGCGAATCTCGGCCAGCTTCTCGGCCAACTCTTCGCTCTTCTCGTAGTTCTCGGGGTCGATGAGGGTAGCCTTGCCGATGTTCTGCAGGCCCTTCTCCTTAGCCAGGGCGCAGACCTTGTCGGGGTTGCCGATGAGGATGATGTTAGCAATGTCGTCAGCCAGAGCCTTGTCGGCTGCACAAAGTGTGCGCTCCTCTTCAGCCTCGGGGAGCACGATGCGTTGCTTGTTGCTCTTAGCACGTGCAACGATTTGACTTAATAAATCCATAGTTTGTTCTAATATTTAGTTCTTAAATAAACACTGTCTGCAAAGGTACGAAATTTAGCGAAGAGTGAAGAGTGAAGAGTGAAGAATTTGCTGCTGCCTTAATCTTTTTTATAATTTCCCATTCGTTGAACATCATCGTCAGCAGTAAATTCTTCACCCTTCACTCTTCACTATTAACTTTTCATTTCTACGACATTTCCTTAGTAAGGATGCTTTCCAGCTTCTCCGCTGTCAGGCGCAGCTGGAAGTGGCTGTGTATGGCCACCGAGATGCCGCCCGTCTCCTCTGACACTACGACGGCTATGCAGTCGCTCTCGTGGGTGATGCCCAAGGCGGCACGGTGGCGCAGACCTAACTCCTTGGGGATGTCGAGGTCGTGCGACACGGGCAGGATGCAGCCCGCGGCGCGTATCTGCCGGTCGGCGATGACCATGGCGCCGTCGTGCAGTGGCGAGTTCTTGAAGAACAGGTTCTCGATGAGCCGCTGGCTGACGCTGGCATTGATGCGCTCGCCCGTGGCCACGATGTCGTCAAGGGGTGTGGAGCGTTGCAGCACGATGAGCGCGCCCACCTTCTTCTTGCTCATGCTCATGCACGCCATGACGATGGGCATGATAATCTGCTTCAGCTTCTCCTTGTCGCGCTTCTTGTCGCTGCCGCCGAACAGGCGCTGGAACGCTTTGAAGCGCCGGTGGGCACCCAGGTTGTAGAGGAACTTGCGGATGTCCTCCTGAAACAGGATGATGAGTCCGATGACACCCACGCTGACCAGTTTGTCCATGATGGAACCTAACAGTTTCATCTCTAAAATCTGCGACACAACGAGCCACAGGACGACAAACACCATAATGCCGATGAAGACGTTCAGCGAACGTGACACCTTCATCAGTCTATAGACGTAGTACAGTATCAGTGCGACAAGCAGTATGTCGATGATATCCTTGATTCCAAATTCAAAAAACACGGCTTTGTTATTTACGATTTACTATTTACTATTTGCGATTTCCTGTTCCCCCATTCCTTGCGGGCTGCGGCTTTGTCGCAGCATTCCCACCAGTCTGACGCACTCCACAGCCTCGCGCACGTCGTGGACGCGAAGGATGCTGGCGCCTTTCAGCAGGGCTATGGTGTGAAGCACCGTCGTGCCGTTCAGGGCTTGTGCGGGGTCGGTGCCTAACAACTTATATACCATCGACTTGCGCGACACGCCCGCCAGCACGGGCAACCCCGTCATCTGCATCTGTTCCAGCGTGCTCAGCACGCTGTAGTTGTCGGCTAATGTCTTGCCGAAGCCGAAGCCCGGGTCAAGGATGATGTCCTTCTGCCCCAGCGACCGCAGGTTGTCGACGACAGCGGCGCAGTCTAAAAGGATGTCGCGCATGGTCTGCTTTGACGACATATATATATAAGGTACGCGTAAGCGGGCCATCAGGCGAAGCCTGTCAGAGTTGAGGGTTGAAGGTTGATGGATGAGGGTTGAGGGGGCTCCCACGTCATTGATGATGTCGGCACCGAACTCCTCCACGGCCATGCGGGCTACGGCGGGACGGAACGTGTCGACGCTGACGATGGCGTCGGGACACTCACGCCGTACGACGGTCAGGGCGAAGCGCAGGCGCTCCGCCTCTTCGGTCTCGCTGACGGTCGTGCTGTCCGGACGTGTGGAGCATGCTCCCACGTCGATGATGCTGCCGCCCTCGCGTTGTATCTGGATTACCCTTTCGGCTATCGCCGCCTCCGTCTGCTTACGGCTGTCGGCATAGAACGAGTCGGGTGTCACGTTCACGATGCCCATTACCTGTGGTTCTGCCAGGCTCAGCAGTTTGCCGTTGCAATTCAGCGTATAGTCCATGATGCTAAATAGTTTCAGATGGCAAAGTTACGAAAAAAAGTTGTTGTAACGAAGCGATTTTGGAAGATTAACGCAATTCGGCCTGAAATAAAGGCAGAGCGTGGAAGAATGAAGAATTTCAACTTGGGACAAATAGCAAATTGGGGAGGATTGGTGAAGGAGTTAGGTTTCCAAATCGTAACCTCATTTAGCCATCTCTTTCATCTTTGTGACGAAACTGTTGAAGCTCGTCAGCAGTTCCTCGTAAGTACTACGCTCAATTGATATTACTTCCATATTTTGTTTAGTTTTTGTGATTTGTGGGCAAAGGTACATCATGATTTCCAAAGAGACCCATTTTGAAAATTCCTTATTGTGAAATAACACTTCACTGAGATAAAAATCAAAAGTCTGCCGAGCTTGCTCAATAGAAAGCAGGCAAGCATCTTTGTGTGGTACTCCACAGAAAGAATTAGCTACCCCCTATAGCGGTATCTTTCCTTTTTTACAACTAAATGCTAATGAGTATTTTAGTTTAACGATTGTCTGTATAACAGATGAATCAGGAGATATGAAAATAGCAAATGAGCTATCATGATAAGCATCATTGATAGCCCATTGTTAATAAGAATATTACATCCTTTTTGACATCAACTCATTCGAATGATTCCAGTTCTGTTCCGCACTCATTACAGAGCATCGGTGGATACTGATCTTCCGTTTCAAGTTTCTTGTCAAAACATGATTCTATGTCAACGATAGACCCGTAAACGCAACCACAGTTCGGACATTTGAATATAGGGTTTTTAGGATCGTGGTTAGCACTTTTGCTACTAACTTTGTTGCCTTTGGATGAAATGATAATCATAACTTTTCTCTTTTAAAATACTACTTTAACAAAACTTTTCTATCACCAATAATATTGACACCCTTGCTTGGCTCCTTCAACTTCCTGCCGTTCAGGTCATATACTGGCGCATAGGTGCCCTTATCCAAAGTGATGGTCTGAATACCTGATGGATCTATCTCTACGATATTCGTAAAATTCTTCCAATATTCTGCATTCAGATAAGCAGTTTTGCTGCCTTCAGGAACATTCAATGTTGCTGTATAATTACTAAAAGTATTCGAAGTAATAGTGGGGGGAGTCGGGTTTAATGAAGTTACTGTAGTAAGACTAGTGCAACCTCGGAATGCATTCCATTCTATGTTCGTAACACTGGCTGGAATTGTGATGGAGACAAGACTACTACAATCTGCAAAAGTTCCAGCAGCTATTTTTGTCACTTTATTGGGAATACTGATAGCGGTCAGTTTGCTGCAATCTAAAAATGCACACTCTCCAAGATATAATACTCCTTCAGGTATATTGATGGATGATAAGTTACTGCAGCCATCGAATGCATAGTCATCAATGCTTGTAATGCTATTGGGAATAATTATGGAAGTTAGCGCTGTACAGCCTATGAATAGTCCTGCTTCAATACTTGTTATACTGCTAGGAATCGTCACAGATGTCAAATTTGTACAACCAGTAAACGCCCGGCTTCCTATACTAGTCACACTATTGGGAATGTTTATTGATAATAAACTGGAGCAATCTTGGAACGTCTGCATTTCAATTTTCGTTATGCTGCTGGGAATTACCACAGAGATTAGTTTGCTGCAACCACCAAAAGCAACCTTTCCAATGCTTGTAACGCTGTTGGGGATAGTTATTGAAGAAAGTTCAATACATCCGTAGAATGCCTGTATTCCAATGCTTATTACGCTGTTGGGGATATCTACGGAAGTCATACTTGCACAGTTTTGAAATGCCCCTGTTCCAATGGTATTTACGCTGTTGGGAATCGTGATAGTTGTCAAGCTGCTGCAGTTATATAAAGCCCAATCGCCTATAGTTGTAACGTTCTTGGGAATAGTTACAGAACTTAGGCTCGTGCAACTTGAAAATGCAGCATATCCTATACTGGATAACCCCGTAAAGTATTTTAGTTCATCAAATGATATAATGCCTTTGCTATCCCTAAATACCTGCCCCAGGTCACTAACAGCAGCGGCTTCGGCTTCACTCAGTTCTCCATCACCATTTGTGTCCCAGTTGGCAACACAGATGGCCCTGACGGTTGCGTCAGCAAAGTTAATAAAGGAACCCGTAACGGTTACTTCGCAGGTTGCTATTAATTCTGGATCTGAAGCGGATTGAGCAGTTATTGTCGTTGTTCCTGCTTTCTTGGCTGTCACAACGCCATTGATATCGACTTCTGCCACAAAATTGTTGGAAGACATCCATATAACATCTTTGTTAGTCGCGTCTATGGGAGTAATAATAGCTGTTAGTGTCTCACTCTCTCCGACCTCAAGTGTTATTGCTGCCTTATTAAGGGCAATGCCGCTAACAGGAACCTGCGGCGCATCAAACTCTTCAATGAATATAAAATCCTTCCACCCCTCTGTTGTTTTGTATTTTTCAATGCTTCCTATTGGTACGTACAATGTAGCGTTGTAAAAAGTGTTTTTACTAAAAGGTCTTTTGTCTGATGAACTACTCGTGATTTTTGACGGATTTACTATTAGAGATTGAACAGATGTGAAGTCTACACTACCAAACGCATAATCACCTACCTTAGTAACGTTATTTGAAATGACCAAATCATGCATTTCTGTATTATCATTGCTGTATAGATGATGGGCATAATATAGTGGATTTGAAGTAACTTCTTTGAATTCTATTCCGCACCATGCTGCAATCTCTTGTACAATTACTTTTTTCAAATTCTTGCAGTCTAAAAAAGCATTATTACCGATGGTCTTCAAACCATTACCTACTGTCACAGATTTCAGATTGTCACAGCGTTTGAAAGCATCATTACCAATACTAGTTACGCTATTAGGAATGGTCACAGAGTTCAAACTTTTGCAGTAATAGAATGCAGTGCTAACAATGTTTGTAACACCTTCTGGAATAACTAAATCAATTATTTCTGTATAGTCATCGCTGTAAATGTGTTGGGCGTAATAAAGCGGATTTGAATTATCGCCTTCAAATACCATCTCACACCAATTTGCAATGTCTGAAATAATCACTTTCTTCAAACCCGTACACTGTACGAAAGCCTCATTTCCAATACTTTTCACAGTACTAGGAATTCTTATGGATGTCGGACCAGGATGATTAAAGTAATTAAACGCATCTATTCCAATTCTGGTTACAGTACGGGTTCTTCCCATATACGTTACATTCTCGGGAATGCCAACGGAACCAGAATATGGAAGACCCAATCCTCCACGTGTTACTTCCAACTCCGTTCCATCGTTGATATAGTTATAGTAAATCGTCACGCCATCTGCATTAGCTACTGCAATATCATAAGCATCTGCGAACTTGGGTAGGAACACAAGTAAAAGTAATAGAAGTTGCTTCATGTTTTTAATCTTTTTTTATTACAAGTAACTATGCCACAAATACTTTCGCAATTCGTTCCGCATCCAGATTAGCTTTAGGCAACAAGATATGACTATCCTTCAAGTTTTGCCCATTCAGATTTCTATCTAAGCCCCGCTCATCCGAATGTAAATATATAAGTATTTGGCCGCCATTTATAGTTTGAAGAATGTTTTTCAGATTTTCTGCAGTTTGCTTACACAACCTTTCTTTTAGAGGCAGTGGTAAGCGTTTTATCCAGACAATGAATGGTGCCTCATCAAAAAATAAGAGGTCTACAAAACATGACTTTTCGAAAACGACTTTGATTTTCTTAATGAGTAGTTCATAATTAGGGACTTGGTCAAAAACAAACTTGATTGCCAAATCACAAATTCCTTTGGCATCCTCCTCTGTAATAGTCACTTCGGGTCGAGTGAACTCGTTAGGGTCGCAATCATCAAAAACTTGACACATAATCACAAATCTTTTATGCTTATAGTCACCCAGATTCAGCGGTTAGTAATAGTTAAACAGAAAGACGTGGGTGCTCTACTTCGCCTATCCCACTGTCGGGCTCTCGCATTGCCTTGTCCAGGATAAGCAACTCGATAGCCCACGCCGAGATATATTGACGAAGCCCATTTTGAAGGGCTAGGGTTCAATACACCCAATGTGGACGTTTCGGTTGCGTTTCTTCTGGACTTGAATTTGCGAGATTCGACAGTCGAAGATAACGTTCGTAAACGTCCTTTTTCCACTAAAGTTCGACCCGCATGCCCCTTCGGGCTACTTCGAGTCGGCTACAAAGATACAACATTTTTCACTAATTTCCCATCTTTTCGTCAGAAAATTGAGTAAACGTAGATCTGCTGGCGGGTCACCTTTTTATATATAGTATGAGCAATCAAAAGCCACGTACAATAGAAGAACAGTATCGAAATCATAGAAGTGGCTTTGAGGGCCAAAATCATCAACCATCTGTCGCAAGCAAAGGACAGCGGGCTTTGGTACTTGGACGAATCTCTTTTTGAGCGTTCTGACTATTACGAGGATTTCGTGCTTGACCTCAAATACGAGTTTGACCGAAGTACGGAGCCGTTTGCGAAGGAATATATTGCTGAACATTCCAACTGGGATTGGGAGTCGATGGTAGGTGATAATCCTGATGCATGGATGATACTCGAAAGTGCTACCTTTGGTACACTCTCAAAGATGTACAAGAACCTGAAAAGCCAATTGCCTGAGCGTGCTGCGATAGCTAACGACTTTGGACTCTATTCTGCAAAGGAGTTGTCCAGTTGGCTGGAGGCTATTTCAGTATTGCGTAACATCATTGCTCATCATTCTCGTCTTTGGAATCGTAGTCTTGCTAAACAGATAACCAATCCCAAAGGCCATCGTGATAAGTGGCTATTGAATCCTCTGACAGACAATCAGAAGAAGAAACCTTACGGAGTTGTCACCGCTATGCTCTATCTTTGCAATGCCGTTTATCCTGAAAACCAGATTAAGGAGAAACTGCTCTCATTGATAGACAACAGTACAAGCATTCCTATTTTCAAGTACGGATTCACTGGTGATTGGCGTAAAGAACCTATATGGAAGTAGGTAAGCTCACAAAATAAAAATGTATATCCGTTTGGAGGATTCAGAAGAAATGACTACCTTTGCACCCGATGATGAGTCATGAAACGGCTGGTGGCTCAGCGTCGGGTGTTTTTCGACAAGCGAAGCGGCAAAGCCGAGCGCATTGATAGCAATTTATAGCAGAACGTGGAATTGAGTACGGTCTCCTATTCGTAACCCTAAAAATCTTCAATTCCCCAGACTGCCTTTATTTAAAGAAATCCTGCGAATTCTTGCAAAGTTACGAAAAGTCGAGAGCAAAACAAAGAAACTTGTTTCTTTTTTTGCCGAGACAGAGTAACTTCGCGACTTTTGTCGCAAAGTTAACGAAAAATTCCGAGTTTCGTGTCTTTTACTCCGAAAAATCCTTCATTTGCTATTTGATATTTAATATTCGACATAATGCTGCAGGCGTTCGATGGCGGCGGGAGGGAAGTCGGGAGAGAGACGCAGGTCCTGCAGACTGTTCAGCTTGCCGTGCAGACGGCGGTAGTCGGTGATGGCCTTTGCCTGAAAGTAGTTGATGTAAGGATGCTGGCGCAGCTGTTGCAGCGTGAGGCGGTTGACGTTCAGCTTGCGGACCTCGGGAGCCTGAACCACGAAAAACTTCTTGGCTTCCTGTGGGAAACCCTCTATCTCGTCCAGCTGGTCGACGCTGACGTAGCCGCCTAAGCGCTGGCCGTAGTTGGCAATGCGGCGGGCGTAGTAGGAGCCGATGCCCGGCACGCGCTTCAGCTGCGTGGTGTCGGCAGTGTTCAGCACGACGTGCTCGTCAGCCTTGATTTTAACGGGATAGCGTAGCGTGTCGCGCTCCGTATCCGGACGCTCCCTGTCACCGACCAGCGTGGCCGCGGGCAGGTAGTCGGCAGAGATACGGATGTAAGGCTCCAGCTCACGGTACTCCTTCACGGTGAGGCCGTAGAGGCGTGCGAAGTCTTCCTTCCGGCGGTAGATGCCACCTCGGCTCCGATACTTATAGATGTTACGCACCTGCCACGGCTGCAGACCTAAGCGCAGCAGCTGGGTGGAGTCGGCCGTGTTGGGGTCGAAGGGGAAGCGTTCCACCTTGCGCACCTCGTCGGTGGCATAGCGGATGGGCGCGCGCTGCTGGCGCGCGCGGTCATAACGGGCGGGCTGGCGCTGGTCGTCGGCAGCAGGCTGCTGACCGTCGTGGCCTACGACATAGATACCGATGACGGCTGCCGTGGCAACAGCCAGCGCGGCAAGGGCAATCTTACGGTCGTTGCGGTTCATATCACGCCAAGCTGATGGAGGAATACCAGTGCAATGCAGATGGGGCAGACGAAGCGCACGAAAAAGAGGAAGATGCTGAACAGGCTGTTGCTGAGTGTGCCGCAGTTGGTGAACTCGTCGTGCACCACCTGCCGGGGGATGTACCATCCCACGAATATGCAGGTCAGCAGGGCACCCGTCGGCAGCATCACGTTGGCTGTCAGCTGGTCGCAGAAGGTCATGAGCGACAGCCCCGCCACCTTCAGGTCGACGGCACCTACGGAGAGTGCGCAGCCGACGCACAGCAGCGAGGCCACCGTGGTGATGACCCATGCCGAGCGCTTGCGCGGCAGGTTCAGCTCCTCGGTGAAGAAGGCCGTGCCTATCTCGTGCATCGAGATGGTGCTGGTGAGGGCGGCGAACACCAAGAGGGCGTAGAACATGACGCTGACCATGTAGCCTACGGCGGGTATGGCGGCAAAGGCTTGCTGGAACACGTTAGGCAGGGTGATGAAGATGAGCGAGGGTCCGGAGTCGGGGTTGACGCCTACCGAGGCGGCAGCAGGGAATATCATGAGTCCGGAAAGGATGGCTATCATGGTGTCGAGCACGGCTATCTGTCCTGCCGACCGCAACAGGTTGACCTTTCGCGAGAAGTAGCTGGCGTAGGTGCACAGGCATGCCGTGCCCAAGGAGAGCGAGAAGAAGGCCTGTCCCAACGCCTCAAGCATCGCCTTGCTGCTGAGTTCGGAGAAGTCGGGCTCTAACAGGAACCTGATGCCGTCGGCAGCACCGGGCAACAGGCACGAAGCCACCACCAGCACCACTAGCAGCACTAACAGGATGGGCATGAGCACTTTGGAGGCCCGCTCGATGCCGGCGCGCACGCCGCGCACCACCACCAGGTGGGTGATGATGACGAAGGCCACGCCCCAGACGACGGGTTTCAGCGGATGGGTGGAGAAGCTGACGAAGTATTGCCGCACGTAGTCTGCCGTGCCGGTGACATGACCGGCCAGCGAGGCGTACAGGTACTGCAGGCACCAGCCGGCGACCACGGCGTAGAAGCCTAAGATGATGGTGGACGTCAGGATGCCGAGGTAGCCCACGAAGCGCCACGGCCTGCCGCCTGACAGCTTGTCGTAGGCGCGCGCCGCATTGGCCTGTGCGTGGCGTCCGACGATAAATTCGGCTATCATGCCCGGCAGTCCGAGCATGAGAATGCACCCGATGTAAAGCACGATGAACGGTGCGCCACCGTTCTCGCCGACCATATAGGGGAACCGCCACACGTTGCCCAGACCGACCGCCGACCCTGCCGTGGCCAGCACGATGCCTAACCTGCTGCCGAACCTGGCGCGTCCCTTCAATGCCTTATTTTTCATTTACATTACTCCTTTCGTTCAGATGAGGTCGAACTGGTGCAGAAAGATAAAGAGAATGGCCAGCGGACAGACGTACTTCACCAAGAAGATGTAGAAGTGGAAGTAGCGGCCGCGCAGTGTTCCCCAGTTGGTAAACTCGTCGCGCACCACTTTGTGCGACACGCTCCAGCCGATGAAGATGCACGTCAGGAAACCGCCGATGGGCAGGAATATCTGTCCCGTGATGAAGTCGAACCAGTCGAACAGCGTCTTGCCGAAGAACGTCAGCCCGTCGACGGCACCGAGCGACAGCGAGCAGAACGCTCCGATGATGAAGGCCAGCGTGGAGACCAGCAGCGCGGCGCGCTTGCGTGTGGTGCGCAGCTCCTCTTGGAAGAATGCCGTCGACACCTCGTGCAGCGACATGAGCGACGTCAGTGCGGCTAATGAGAGCAACACGAAGAAGAGCAGCGAGATGATGTAGCCCACGACGGGCACAGCGGCGAAGGCCTGCTGGAACACGTTGGGCAGCGTGATGAAGATGAGCGAAGGTCCGGAGTCGGGACTCACGCCGACGGAGAATGCTGCGGGGAATATCATGAGTCCGGCCAGTATGGCCACCAGACAGTCGATGATGGCTATCTGTGCCGCCGACTTGGTGATGTCAGTGCTGCGCGAGAAGTAGCTGGCGTAGGTACACAGGCATCCCATGGCGATACTCAGCGAGTAGAACGACTGTCCCAAGGCACCGAGGAACACGTCGCTGGTAATCTTTGTGAAGTCGGGCTTGAACAGGAACTCGACACCCTTGCTGCCGCCCGGCAGCAGACATGCGGCCACTACGATGACTAACAGCAGGATGAACAGCGTAGGCATGAGCAGTTTCGAGGCCCGTTCGATGCCGTCGCGCACGCCGTGCTCGATGATGAGGTAGGTGACACCTAAGATGATGAACGTCCAGAGCACGGGTTTCACGGGGTCGCCGGACAGTTCGGCGAAGTAGGTGCGGAAATACTCCGGGTCGCCCTGCAGGTGTCCGATGAGCGACGCCCACACGTATTGCAGGCACCAGCCGGAGACCACGGCATAGTAACCTGTGATGAGAAAGCCCGTCAGCACACTCATATAGCCGATGATGGCCCACGGACTGCGGGGGCCTGCCAGTGCGCTGAAGGCACGTGCCGTGTTGCAGTGTCCGTGACGGCCCACAATGAACTCGCTGATCATGCAGGGAATGCCGAGCAGGATGACACAGCCCACATAGATAATGATGAACACGGCGCCGCCGTTCTCGCCTGCCATGTAAGGGAACCGCCATACGTTGCCCAGTCCGACGGCACTGCCCGCCGTGGCCAGGATAACTCCCAACTTACTGCCGAAGTTGGCTCTCTCAGTCGTATTATTCGTCATAACGCTTGCAAAAGTAGCAATTAATTCTTACTTTTGCAACCAAAACGAAAGATATTATGTCAGAAGTGCTGCAAAAGGTAAGAAAATACCCGCTCTCCTCGCTCTGCATCATCCTGATACTGGTGCTGTCGCTCACCCCGTTATTCCCGGAGACACCGCTCGACAACGTGCAGTTCATCGACAAGTGGACACACCTCGCCATGTACGGCGGAACGTGCACCGTCATTTGGTGGGAATACCTGCGCACCCACGTCAGCACTGACGCGGGCAAGCTGTTCCGTTTCGCCGTCATCGGCATGACGCTGTTGGGCGGACTGATGGAGCTGATGCAGGCCTACTGCACCACCACGCGCTCAGGCGAGTGGCTTGACTTCTGCGCCGACACGGTGGGCGTGCTCATGGGTACGGCCGTCGGCCTGCTGATGAACCGCTGCTATTTCCACCGCGAGTAGGGGTTCTGGCGCAGCTGGTTGTTGTAGTAGCGGCGGTCGCCGGTAACCTCTTTCCCGATGAAATGGGGCTTTTCGTAGCTTTCGTCCTCACTGCCCAACTCCACCTCGGCCACGACGAGTCCGGCGTTGTCGCCGTGAAACTCGTCCACCTCAAAGGTGTGACGCCCGGCTTTCACCAGCCACCGTGTCTTTTCCACGGTGCCCGGGTCGCACAGCGTCAGCAGCTGGCGGGCGTCGTCCATGGGTATCTCCTGCTCAAACTCGTAGCGCGCCAGTCCGCCCTGTCGGGACGGTCCCTTGATGGTGATGTAGGCGTGCTCGTCCCTGATGCGTATGCGCACGGTGCGCCCGTGTCCGCTGCAGATGTAGCCCTGTACGATGTGGCTCTTTGAAAAAGCCTCGTGCTTGAACGAGTCGTCAAGCACGAGGAACTTGCGTTCAATCTCCAGTGCCATTTACGCCATCATTGCTATGGTCCAGATCAAGTAGATGATAGCGAGGATGATGAGTCCTGCGAAAATCCACGTCACTACTTTCTTGCCCTGCTCTTCCTGCTTCTTGGCATAGGCTTCACGCTTTGCATTTACTTTTTTATTCATAATTTTAAGTGTTGAATGTTAATTGTTGAATGTTCAGCTTAGCTGATGTTTCAATGTTTAATGATAAATTGTTTATTTGTTATTTTCGATTTCAATTCTTTCCTTTGACGTCTTGGTTATAGTGGCTAAAAGTCGTTTCAGTTCTAAACAATCATCATAAATAGAGTCGTATTGTTTCTTGTTTAAGTAGCCTGTTCTCATTAAAAGGGATAACCAGAACAAGCTCTCGTTACACTCTTTTAATGAAATGTAGACTTTTGAGGTGAAGTCTTTCTTTGAGATTGCGCATTGAGCTTCGGCCATATTGGCACCAATACTGGTGCCGCTTCTGAACAATTGATCAGAAATCCTGTTTTCTTTTTTCTCGTCAACGAGGAAACGGCATAAATTTGTGATGCGAACAGCAAAATTCATGCACTTTTCTTCCATCAGTTTACCAAAATCACTCATTGCTTCACTCTTCATTAAGTCATTTTTCATTGTGCAAAGCACAATCACTCCTCATTCCACATTCTCCATTCCAAATTCCATCAGGTATGCTTTGATGAAATCGTCGATTTTGCCATCCATGACGCCGTCGACGTCAGAGGTCTGGTAGTTGGTGCGGTGGTCTTTGACGCGGCGGTCGTCGAAGACGTAGGAGCGTATCTGGCTGCCCCACTCAATCTTCTTCTTGCCCGCCTCTATCTTGGCCTGCGCCTCCAAGCGCTTCTGCATGGCGCGGTCGTAGAGCTGCGAGCGCAGCAGTGCCATGGCGCGCTCCTTGTTCTTGGGTTGGTCGCGCGTCTCAGTGTTCTCAATGAGTATCTCTTCCTCCTCGCCCGTGTCGGGGTCAGTGTACCAGTAGCGCAGTCGCACGCCCGACTCCACCTTGTTGACGTTCTGGCCGCCGGCACCGCTGGAGCGGAAGGTGTCCCACGACAGTTTGGCGGGGTCGACATACACCTCGATGGTGTCGTCGACCAGCGGCGACACGAAGACCGAGGCAAACGACGTCATGCGCTTGCCCTGCGCGTTATAGGGCGACACGCGCACCAGGCGGTGTACGCCGTTTTCGCTTTTCAGGAAGCCGTAGGCAAACTCGCCGCCCTCTATCTGCATCGTCACGCTCTTGATGCCGGCCTCGTCGCCGTCCTGCAGGTTGGCTATCGACACCTTGTAGTCGTGGGCCTCGGCCCAGCGCTGGTACATGCGCATCAGCATCTGTGCCCAGTCCTGCGCCTCGGTGCCACCGGCGCCGCTGTTGATTTTCAGCACGGCGTCCATCGGGTCTTCCTTCTGGCGCAGCATGTTCTTCAGCTCCAGTGCCTCGATGGCCTTGATGGCTTTGGCGTAGTCGGCATCCACCTCGTCCTCCGTCACCATCTCCTCCTTGTAGAAGTCGAAGGCCAGTTGCAGTTCGTCGGCAGCCGTGCGCACCTCCTGGTAGCCGTCGAGCCACTTCTTGATGCCCTTCACCTTCTTCATTTGTTCTTCGGCGCGTTTCTGGTCCTGCCAGAAGTCGGGGTCCTGTGTGCGGAGCTCCTCCTCCTCGTACTCCATGCGCTTTTCGCCTATCTTCAGGTATTTATACAGTGCTTCAGCCCTGTCGAGTACGTTTTTTAACTGGTCTTGTGTGATCATATTGTTTTAAATGAGAAATGAGAAATGAGTAATGAGAAATGTAAATGAAAAATGAGAAATGACAGTGTCCTTCCCTGTCTTCGTCTACTGTTTCTCAGTACCATTTTTCAGGTTCTCTTTTGTAGTTTTGGTTATTGTTGTCAATATACTGATTATTTCTTCACTGTCCTTAACGATTGATATAAATTCCTTCTCGGTGAGAGAGCCGAATGCGTATAGCCTTTTTAGCCAGAACCTGGTTTCGTTGGCTTCCTTGAGAGCTATCGTCATCTTAGTCAGAAAGTCTGCCTTTGTCTGTGCGTATTGTCCTTCCGAGACATTGGCACCGACGCTGGTGCCGCTGCGGACTATCTGCTTCAGCATGTCCTTGTCGCCTTGACGCTTCTCCGACAGGTAACGGTACATTTTTGTTATCCTGTCGGCAAACCTTTCGGACTTATCCACGATGATATTGTCTCTTAGTGCTTCGGCCATTATTCATTTTTCATTTACATTTCTCATTTCTCATTACTCATTACTCATTTGACACTAATCAACGTACATCGCGTCAATCAGTTCTTTATAGTTTTCGTTCAGCACGCGGCGGCGGATTTTCAGCGTGTTTGTCAGTTCGCCCTTGGCCATTGACAGCGGGTTGGGCAGCAGGGTGAAGCGCTTCACCTGCTCGTAGTGAGCCAGCTGCTGCTGCAGGGTGTCGATGCGCTCCTTCATCATCTGCATAATCTGCGGGTTGGTGCAGAGCTGTTCGCGGCTGTCGTAGGCTATGCCGTGTTCACGGGCGTACTCCTCCAAGAGGCTGTAGACGGGTATGATGAGTGCCGACACGAATTTGCGCTGGTCGGCAATGATGGCTATCTGGTCGATGAACTTGTCGACCAGCAGCTTCGACTCTATCATCTGCGGAGCAATGTACTTGCCGTTCGACGTCTTGAACAGGTCCTTGATGCGCTCCGTCAGGAACAGCTCGCCGTCCTTCATGTATCCGGCGTCGCCCGTCTTGAAGTATCCGTCTTCGGTGAAAGCCTGCTTCGTCAGGTCTTCGCGGTTGTAGTAGCCCTTGGTGATGGTGGGGCCTTTGAGCAGTATCTCGCCCTCTTCGCTGACCTTGATGTCGATGCCCTCGATGGGTATGCCCACGGAGCCTACGGTGTAGGGGTCGCCTAAGTGGTCGCACGACACGGTGGCCAGGCTCTCGGTCAGTCCGTAGCCCACTATCATGTTGATGCCTATGGAGTGTACGAACTCCTCCACATGGGCGCTGACGGCAGCACCGGCGGTGGGGAAGAAGTGGGCGTTCTCCAGTCCTAACTCCTTGCGTACCAGCGAGAAGACGGTGCGGTTGAGCACCTCGTACTCCAAGTGCAGTGCCATGGGCGGCTTCTTGCCTAAGCTCAGGTATTCTATGTTGTGCCTGCGGCCTACCTCCAAGGCGTGCAGGAACAGTTTGCGCTGTACGGCGCTGGAGTGCTCTATCTTGTCCATCACGCCCATGTAGACCTTCTCCCAGAAGCGGGGCACGGCCGACATGCAGGTGGGGTGGGTGTCGCGCATGGACTGCTGCACCTCCTGCGGGTGCGTGTTAACGATGAGCGTGGCACCGGCGTATATGCACAGGATGGCCCATCCGCGCTCGAAGACGTGCGTGTAGGGCAGGAAATTCATGATGCGGTCGCTGTCGGTGACGGGCACGCACTTGCTGTTGGCCACCATGGCCGCGTTGAACTGGCCGTGCGTCAGGATGACGCCCTTGGAGTCGCCCGTGGTACCGCTGGTGTATAGGATGTTGGCAATGTCGTCGAACGACGCTTCGGCCTGCAGCTGCTCCACCTCGGTCTGGCGCGGCAGGTTGTTGCCCAGCTGCAGGAAGTCGCTGAAGTAGATGGCACTGGAGTCCGTGTCGCTGATGCTGACCGCCGGGTCGAAGACGATGATGCGCTCCAGCGTGGGACAGAGCGAGAAGACGCGGTGCGCCTTGTCGTACTGCTCCTGTTCGCCGACGAAGAGGAACCGGATCTTGGCGTCGTTGACCATAAACTGAATCTGCTGCTCCGAGCTGGTGGCGTAGAACGGGATGGTGACAGCCCTCACGCCCCATGCGGCGAAGTCGCACTCGATGTACTGCACGGAGTTCTGCGAGAAGATGCCGATGTTCTCCTGCACCTTCACACCCATGTTGAGCAGGGCGTTCGACACCTGCTTGACGGTCAGCGACACCTCGTTCCACGACAATGTCTTCCACTCCTTGCCGCCGAAGTCCTGATAGATTAACATTTCACGGTTGCCGTATTTCTTTGCTTGCTCGTGCACAAGCACTGACATGTGGAAATTTGTCTGCATACGCTATTAAATTAGTTTTTCCGTTTGCAAAGGTACGAAATTAATTTTCAAATTAATTAATTTTCAATTTTCAATTTTCAATTTTCAATTAATTTCATTACTTTTGCACCTGTTTATGGACATTACGCAATATACGCTCGACGCTGTGGAGCTGCTGAAGCGGCTCATCAGCATACCGTCAGTCAGCCGGCAGGAGGGCGACGCTGCCGACGCCTTCGTGCAGCAGGTCACGGCATGGGGGCTGCCTGCCCGCCGCATCGGCAACAACATCCTGATACAGGAAGCCTTAGACCCCCGGAAGCCCACCCTGCTGCTCAACGCCCACATCGACACGGTGAAGCCCGTCAGCACATGGACGCGCGACCCCTTCAGCCCCACCGTCGAGGGCGACACCCTCTACGGCTTGGGCAGCAACGACTGCGGCGGCGGACTGGTGAGCCTGCTGGCCGCCTACCGCGCGCTCCGGGGTACGTCCACGGCGTACAACCTGGTCTACCTCGCCTCCTGCGAGGAGGAGGTCAGTGGTGCCGGCGGCTTTTCGCTGGCCCTGCCCGAGTTGCCTGAGATTGACGTGGCCATCGTGGGCGAGCCCACGGGCATGCAGCCCGCCGTGGCCGAGAAGGGACTCATGGTCATCGACGGCGTGGCGCACGGCAAGAGCGGCCATGCCGCCCGCGACGAAGGTGTCAACGCCATCTACGAGGCTTTGGACGACCTCGTGTGGCTGCGCGACTACCGTTTCCGCAAGGAGAGTGCGCTGCTCGGCCCCACCAAGATGTCGGTGACCGTCCTCAACAGCGGCACGCAGCACAACGTCGTCCCCGACGAGTGCCGCTTCGTCATCGACGTGCGCACCAACGAATTTTACAAAAACGAGTACCTCTTCCACTTCCTCCAGCAGCACATGAAGCGGTGCGAGCTCACGGCGCGCTCCTTCCGCCTGTCGTCGTCCAGCATCGCCGCCGACCACCCCTTGGTGCAGCGTTGCGTGCAGATGGGCATGACGCCCTTCGGGTCGCCCACGCTGAGCGACCAGGCGCTGATGCCCTTCCCCTCGCTGAAGCTGGGTCCCGGCCAGTCGGCGCGCAGCCATAGTGCCGACGAGTTCATCCTGCTCAGCGAGATTTCGCAGGCCGTCCAGACCTACGTCCGCCTCATCAGTCCGTCCTGAAGGCTCATCAGCAAAATGCTGACCATCAGAAAAAAAATTCCCACCATGGGAATTTTTGTCATCAGCGTCACTGTGAAGTTTGATGTTTGATGTTTGAAATTTATGATTACTTCATTTCTACATTTTTTCATTTACATTTCTCATTCCTCATTTCTCATTTCTCATTTTATTTATGTATAGTTGAATGATTTTTTACCCTACACCCACAACACCCACGACACTGAAGTCCAGTGTTGTGGGTGTTGTGGGTGCGGGTAGTTTTTTTGTTTCACAATTCCGTATCATTTGTTTCATTCATAGGCAAAAAATAACGCTCAGCGTAATAATTCCTTATATAACGCGCGCGAATTTAAAAATAATGCTTACCTTTGCACCTAAATTCACGAGTTTTTAGGTGATGAAGAGTCACAACCAGAAAGTGAAAGGACAGATGGGCATAGGAAAATTGCTCAGCCACATCATCCGCTACGTACGTCCGTACCGGTGGCTGGTGGGCATGACCCTGTTTCTGACACTGGTCAGTTCGCTGTTGGCGCAGGTCAATGCCGTCGTGCTCGACCGTTCTGTTGACGCCATCAATATCCTGGACCAGCAGCCCACCCTGCTTTGGAGCAATGCCGTAAGCCTGCTTATCGTCATCAGCACGGTGCTGTTGGGTAAGGAGCTGCTGGCGGCCATTGTCAACTTCTTCCGGCGTTACTACGGTGAGCGCATGCGCATATTGGTCAACCGTGACCTGTCGCTGCAGGTGGTGCGCCACATCCTGACCTTCCGTTTGGCCTTCTTCAGCACTGCCGGCAACGAGCCCGGGCGACTGCAGTCGCGTATCGACAAGGGCGTGACCAGCCTGAGCCGTTCCGTCAATCTGCTGTTCATCGACATTCTGCCCCTTGCCTCCAGTGCGGTGCTGGCCCTTATACTAATGTTCGCCGCCAACGTCTACGTCGGCTTGGTGGCACTGGCTATAGTCCCCCTCTATTTCTACGTCACCTATATCCAGGCCGAACGCATGAGAGCCGGACGCCACGCCATTTTCGACGGACAGCAGGCCGTCAGCCAGAACGTGCTGAACACCATAGAGAGCATCACCGTCATCAAGTCGTTCAACCGCGAGGAGATAGAGAGCCAGCGCCAGGCCAGCGTGCAGAACTACGTCACCGACCTGCAGCTGAGCACACGCCGCCAGAGCTACTTCTACACCGGGCTGAAAGGTTTCTTGGAGCAGGTGGGCACCGTGCTCGTCATCATCCTGACGGCCTATCTCGTGCTGGCCGACTACCCCGGCATGACCATCGGTAAGATTATGTACCACGTCATGCTCTTCTCCAACGTTACCGCCCCCATACGCCAGTTGCACCGCATCTACGACGACCTGAACGATGCCCTCATCTACTCCGAGGGGCTCTTCGGGCTCTTGGAGGGCGAGGAGGACGTGGAGGCGTCGGGCGACTACCACCCTGACGGGGTGAAAGGCTGCTTCGAGCTGAGCCACGTTGACTTTACCTATCCCAACGGTGTGCAGGCCCTGCATGATGTGTCGATGCGCATAGAGCCGGGCAAGATTACGGCGTTAGTGGGACTGAGCGGTGCCGGCAAGAGCACGGTGGTCAACCTGCTCGACAAGTTCTATGAGGCGGACGCCGGCACCATTACCCTCGACGGCAAACCGCTGAGCCAGTGGGATACCAGCTGGCTGCGCGACCATGTGGGACTGGTGTTGCAGAAGAACCACATCTTCGACGGCACCATCGAGGAGAATATCAAGTACGGCAACCCTGCGGCCACGCACGACGAAGTGGTGCGGGCGGCGCGTCAGGCCTTCCTCTACGACCAGGTCATGGCGCTGCCCGACGGTTTCGAGAGCAGTGCCCTCCGCCTCAGCGGCGGACAGCAGCAGCGCGTGGCCATAGCCCGCATGTTTATCAAAAACCCGTCGGTCATCATCCTTGACGAGCCTACGGCCAGTCTTGACGCCATAGCCGCCGAGCAGATCAAGGCCAGCCTCGACGCCATCAAGCAGGGGCGCACGGTCATCATCATCTCGCACAACATCGGCCAAATAGTGTCTGCCGACTACCTGTACCTGCTGGAGCAGGGTAGGGTGGTGGAGAGCGGCACGCCGACGGAAGCCTACAAGCAGGGCGGCCGCTACAAGCAGATATTCGATGCCAGCGTGCGCAGTATGAATGCCGACAGGATTGCAGAGGAGCTGAGAGAGAGTTCATAATTTAGCGTTCATAGTTCATAGATGAGAGTTATGAGATGGTCAAAGATACTGTTGATGAGCCTGGCGCTGGTGGTGATGACCGCCTGCGCTGACCAGCCGCTGCCGCAGAAGGCGCAGCACTTTCTGGACCAGTATTTCCCCAAGTGCTCCGTCGTGCTGATAGAGACGGACGTGGAGGAAGGCGTGGCCGAATACGAGGTCTGGCTCAACGACGGCACTAAAGTGGAGTTCGACATGTGGGGCGAGTGGCGCCGCGTGGGTCGCAATAAGAGTGGTGTGCCAGTCGCCATGATACCCGACGGCATCATGCAGTACATCACTACCCATTATCCCAACAACGTGGTAACGAAGTTCAGCCGCAAGGACTATGGCTACAAAGTGGAGCTGTCCGACGACATGGACTTGCGCTTCAACGAGCAGTGCCAGTTTGTCGAAGAGATTGATTAGCCCGTCGGAGTTGTAATAAATTCATTATCTTTGTTTTTCGTTTCAGTCATGTGCGAGGCGACAAATAATCAGGCACTGGTGCCGATTTGTCGCTTCACTGCTTGTTTGTCGCTACAAGTGGTGACGAAAACCATGAAAACTGTTGGCGGGAGGCTGAAGACTCCCTATCTTTGCAGTGTCAAAAGGAACGAACGGACGCCATAAACTCCCCAGAACCTGACGACAGCAGCGAGTTAGTAACAAAATAAAAGAACCTCCCAAAAGTTGACGACTATGAAGACTCAGAAAGATTTGGTTAAGATGATGTTCATGAACATCCTGACCGCAGGTGTTTTCGCTATCGGACTGACGATGACCGCCTGTTCCGACGAGATGAGCGATGCTCGCAATGACAAGGACAAAGTGCCTGCCGGTGCCGACACCCGCATACTGGAGGCCTACGGACTGATGTATACCGACTTCGAGTCGGAGAACGACGTACAGATACTGGACGCCGACACCACGGAGATAGCCGTCAGCAAGAAGTTGGCCGACAAGCTCGGCATCGTCTCGTTTGTAGGCCACCCGATGGGTATCTGGCAGGCCATCGACGAGCTGCCCTACGCCCGCAAGGCCACGGAGGAGCGTCTGGTGGGCGACACCTACATCCTGAAGGTGGAGCGCGCTACGGTGGCAGAGCTCATTGGCGAGAAGAGTGCCAAGCTGAGCACCGCAGCCTACGTCAACGACAAGCCGCAGCTGCTGACTCGCAACAACGGCGGCCAGTTCTCGCAGTACGGTGCCAAGTATGTCGACGAGGCCGGCATCATCCACCCCGCCGTCATCCACCTGACCGACCCTGAGGGTTACGACGAGCCCATCCATAAGGTTAACAACAAGCCGCTGCTGAAGAACAACGCCGCAGTGAATAACGGTCACTACAAGTTCTACACTGCCGAGGATCTGGTCGGCGGAACGACCCGCGGTGCCTTAGGAGCCTCGATGCACGTCAACGTGCTGTCGCTGAGCGGCAAGATCAGCTTCGACCACGACTTCCACGTCAGCGCAGCCCCTGGCGACACCCTCAGCCTGAGCGGACAGATTCCCATCGACTACAACGTCAACTACTTCATGACCTTGGAGGGTGGCGTCCGTTGGAGCAGCTGGCTGCCCGAGGTGTACGTCAAGAAGTTTGAGACTGGTCTGGACGGCAACTACAGCTTCAGCCCCGAGTGCTACCTGTCGTGGAGGGCCAAGGTTAACCTGAAGAAGGAGCTGGAGCGTCTGACGCTGGCCACCTTCGGGCAGTACACCTTCACCTTCGTAGTAGGCGTCGTTCCCATCTGTATCGTGGTTAAGCCCTCTCTCTATATGAAATTCAACGCCGGTGTCGAGGGTGGTGCCCGCATAGGTTTCAAGTACGAGTACGCCAGCCGCTTCAAGGCCGGCATCCGCTACCAGGACGGCTGGAGCGTCATCAAGGAGTTTGAGGAGCTGAAGAACGATTTCAAGCTCGTGAAGCCCGAGGCTTTCTTCACAGTCGATGGCGGCGTAGGCTTCTACTTAGGAGTAGACGTGATGATCTACGGAGTGGCAGGACCCGAGATTGGCATCGGTCCCAACCTGGGCACCAAGCTGAGCTGCAACGTACGTCCCTTCGAGGATAAGAAAGAGGATATCTTCGACTTCAAGGCCAGCGTCGACCTGAAGATCCACGCTTTCGCAGGAGCCAAGCTCTCCGTTCTGGGCTACGACCTGGCCAAGTGGAGCACCGAGGTAAAGCTGGCCGGTCCCTGGACACTGTTCAAGTACCCCAGCGACGGTACTGAGCACAAGGACCCCGACGCTAAGAAGCAGGAAGAGAAGAACGCACTCTGGGGCAACGTGGTGCAGGCTATGGCTAACGGCTCGCAGCAGTTCATCGAGGAGTACGAGGACATGATCACCCAGCTCATCAACATGAACGGCTGGACCCGCGAGACGGCCATCACCGAGACTGCCAACAGCATCCTGAAGAACCAGCCCATCACCGATGCCGACCTGAGAACCCCGAGCGTCATGAACTGGCTCAGGAGCAGTTACAACAGCTACAAGACTGAGGTGAACGAGCGCTTCCAGAAGTGGGTTGTCGCCAACCACATGAGCGAGATGGAGATTCTGGTGCGCGACAACAGGGCCTTCAAGACCTACAGCAAGCGGATGAAGGGCTGGGCCGAGAGCATCGACTTCACAGAGATTGGCGAGGAGTTCCAGCGGGAGTACGGCCGTCTGCCCGAGCATACGTCGGCTGACCTGAAGGCACTCTTGGAGATGACGCTCCGCGCCAGCGAAATCTACTACAACCGCCACAAGAAGGACACGCCCATGTGGGAATTCATGGAGAGCTACCTGGACCAGCACAACTGGCGCAAGGAGTATCCGCAGAACGTCCAGAAGCGCGCCAAGTTCGACACCATCTTCATCTGGGAGAAGTACCACAAGACGAGTGCAGAGAATAACGCCAACTGGGAGGGCATGGCCAGCGACTTCAATGACAACATCCGCAACATCAACGACATCCTGCAGGCTGGTGTACCCATCGAGTAGAGAGAAGTGAGAAGCAAGAGGCAAGAGATAAGAAGCAAGAGGCAAGAAGCAAGAAGCAAGAGAAATGTCCAGCGATTGAACTATTCTCTTGCTTCTTGCTTCTTGCCTCTTGCTTCTCAAAATTACTTCTTGCCCCTCATCTCAGCGTACTCCTTGCGGGCACGCGACAGCTGGGCAAGGAAGGCCTCGTTGGAGAGCAGACGGCACATGACGGCGTTGGCCTCAATGAGCGAGGCGTCCACGTCGCTCTTGTAGTGGCGGCCGCAGATGACACGGTTCAGGGCGTACTCCTGTCCGCGGCGGATAAGAGCCTCCGTGGAGTCGGGCACCACAAGGGCCAGCGTCAGCGCATAGACCCATCCCCTGCTGGCGTGCCCCGAGGGGTAGCTGAAGCTCTTTCTGGCGAAAGAGTCGGTTCTGGACACTAACGACGGCTCGCAGAAATATACGAACGGACGGACGCGCTTGAAGTAGTTCTTGGAGCGCAGGTTGGCAGTCAGGGCATCCACCCATGCTCCTTCCACTAACTTGAAGATTTCAGGGCATTCGTCGGGGCTGATGACGAAGCCTGCCGCATCACTGAATGCCTTGGACGTCCTCTGCTCTTCGTCGGCGGCAGCCTGCTCGCCGCGCGCTGTCGTGCGCTGCTGCTTGCCCCACTGGTAGTAGTAGGCATCAGTCATGAAGGCCATGCTGTCCGTGGCTGGTGGCTGGGCCAGGTACTTGGCGTGGTTGGGCTGTTCGTTGACGCTGAGAAACGGAGGCGTCTTCAGTGTGTTGTGCGGTTTGTCGGCCACTGTCTGCTGGGCCGACACCTCCATCGTGCACAGCATCAGGGCGGCCGCCGTCAGGGAAATCATGTTTGTCTTCATCTTTTTGTTATCTTTTTTGTTCGTGCAGCTGTTGAAAGCCCGGTCGACTACCGGCTCATGCTCACCCGCGACGTGAAGTAGCGTCTTTGTTTATCTGCCCAACCAGCTCTCGGGGTTAAGTTTCGCCGTCTCTCGGCGCAGCTGGAACTGCAGGATGTTGTCCTGGCCTACGCGTCCCAATGCCTGACGGGTGCTGACGCGCTGTCCCCGGCTGACGTTGACACTGGCCAGATTGCAGTAGACGGAGATGTAGCTGCCGTGACGCACCATGACCACCATCGTTCTTCCGAAGTTGAAGACGGCGCTCACTTCACCGTCGAATATGCTGCGGGCCTGCGCTCCGGCTTCACCGCGTATGTTGATGCCTTTGTTGTCGAGGGTCACGTTATGCAGTCCTTCCACGTTATATTGTCCGAAGTGGCTGACGATGCGGTAGGGCCCGGTGATGGGCATGGGCAGACGGCCGCGGTTGCTCTCGAACTTGCCGCTCAGGCGCACGTCCTCCGTCGGCATCTTCAGTGCGTCGTCATTCTCCTTGGTGGCCGTGGCGATGGCCTTGGCGCGCTCACGGCGCTCAGCTTCTGCCTTGCGTTCGGCGGCCAGACGCTTGCGCTCGGCCTCACGCAGCCTGCGTTCGGCGGCCTCGCGTTCCTTCTTGTCCCTGGCAGCCTTGGCCTCGGCCTTGGCTTTCTCCTCTTTAGCCTTGGCCTCGGCTATGCGGCGCGCATGTTCGCGGGCGGCCGCTTCGGCCTCGGCTTTCTTGCGTGCCAGCTCAGCGGCCCGCTTCTTGGCAGCCTCGGCTTCAGCGCGCTTCTTGGCTTCAGCGGCGGCACGGGCTTTCTGGCGTGCCACCTCCTCGGCTATCAGCCTGTCTATCTGGGCGTTTAGGTCAGCGTCTTTCTTCTTCTGCTGGCTGATGATGCCCTGGATGGTCTTCTGTTCCTTCTTCAGCGTGTTCACCACGTTCTGCTGCTCCGTCTGCTTGCCCTCCAGCAGGTGCTGTTCCTGCTCGCCTTTAGACAGCAGGCGGCGCTTCTTCTCCTGTGCTATGTTCAGACTTTGGAACTTCTTGTTTACCTCTTCTTGCTTGGCTTTCACCTCCTCGCCCTGTGCGCGCTGGTAGGAGGCGTATTCGCGCATGAAGCGCAGTCGGCGGTACATCTGCGTCAGGTTGTCTGCGCTGAAGATGAACATGAGCTGGCTCTGCGTCGAGCGGTTGCGGTGCATGTAGCGCATGGACTTGACGTAGTTCTGCTTCTTCTCTTCCAACTGTTGCTGCAGGTCTTCCAACTGATTTCCTAACTGGTCTATCCGCGTGTCAAGGTTGGTGATGTCGTGGCGTATGGTGTCTATGGTGCGCCGCTTGCCCTCTATCTCGGTGTTGATGACCATCAGGTTTTCCAGACGCTTCTTCACGTCCTGCTCGTTTTTGCGCAGTCGCTGCTCCTGGGCCTTTATCTGTTGCTGTATCTGCTTCCGTTGCGTCTGCAGCGACTGTACTGACGGTGCCTTCTGGGTGCTCTTCGCTTTTCTCTTCGTGCTCCGTTTGGTCTTTGCCGACCTGCTGTTCCGTTTGGTTACGGCAGTCTTCTTCGCTGCTGACCTTGTGCTTTGTTTCTTTTGCGCATAAGGGGTCAGTGCGAAGAGCATGAGGAAGATGAGAATACCTAATCGCTTCATTCTCAAGAGTTATAGTGACATAAAGCGTTGCAGTATTTCGTCAATGCTGACCTGACGGTATTTTGTTGACACCTCAGTGCGTGTCTCCCACTCCTCGTCATTGCCCATGTAGTTGAAGATGAAGCCCAGCTTGATTTCCTTTTCGGGAGTGGTGAACGACACCTTGTGTTCCATGGGGAACTGCTTGCGGTTGTGCATTTTGAAGTCCTCGTAGTCCCAGTTCAGCTGGTAGTTGCCACGGAACTTGTCGTTGTATAGGATGTTGGCCATCTTCACCAGTTGCGTGTTGTTGTCAGCTAACCAGCGGTACGAGAGCTTGCCGTCCTCAATGGAGATGATGGTGTTGTCAGCACCAGCCTCCGTCTTGTAGCTTTTGAGCTGCTGGTCGGTAGGTCTTGACACGCGCGGCTGGAACAGCTGGTTCCAGAACAGTCCCTGCAGCACGTAGAAGTCGATGTTGCTGTTGCGCAGGAAGTCCACCTGCGCGTAAGGAACCTTCAGGTACAGTTTGTTGATGCGGTCCATAATCAGGACGTACTCCTTGGTGAACTCCAACCGTCCGGCCTCCACAAAGCCGAAGGCCATCAGCTGCAGGCGTATGACGTCGTCGCGTTTCATCTTCAGGTTGCCTGTCAGCGTCATCTGCCTGTTTCCCACTTCCACCGTGAACCGTAGTTTCGATGTGATGAAATGGGCGTATTGCGCATTGTCGTTCACCTTCTGCAGGAATGCCTGTTTCTTCAGCGTGTCAGCAGGAGTGATCACAGCAGCCGTTGTGTCTTTGACAGCCTTGCGGTGTGTACCGCAGGCAGCCACCAGCGTCAGCGTCATAGCCATGACGGTCATTTTTGCGATGTGTAGTGGTTTCATTCTTTGAGGTATTTTTTGAGTTTGATTTTCCTTATCAGCACTTTCTTGCGGTCGTCCTTTATCTCTGACTTCTCAGAGCTGCGCTCCAGTGCCTTCTGCCATAGTGCCACGGCTTCTGCCGCGTTCCCGGTGTGGTAGTAGATGTCGCCGGCGTGCTCCAGCATGACTGCCGACGAGTCGCTGTCGCACTGCAGGGTCTGGTCTATGTATATCTTGGCCTCGTCGTAGCGTTTCTGCATGAAGAGGATCCAGGCGTAGGTGTCTAAGTAGGTGGCATTCTTGGGCTCGGCCTTGATGGTGCGGTACGACATCTGCTCCGCCTTTTCCAGTTGTTTTCCCTTTTCACTCAGATAGTAGGCATAGTTGTTCAGGCATCCGATGTTGTCGTCCTTCCAGACTAAGCACGAGTCGTAGGCGGCGTATGCCTCTTGCTCCATGCCTTTCTGGTGCATGATGTCGCCCATGACGGCGTAGAAGTCCGAGACAATGGCGGGGTCGCTGTCGGCGGTGATGACGCTGATGCCGTTTTGGAAGGCATTCAGTGCGTCGTCTAACTGCTCCTTCTGGTAGTAGGCGATGCCCTGATAGTAGTAGAACGCCATCTCGTCAGGGTTATACTGGCGTGCGTCGCGGCACAGGGCGATGACGCGGTCGCGGTCTTCGGCCTGCCAGGCATAGCTCACTAACTGCAGGCGTGCTGCTGCATGGTCGGGGGCTAACTGCAGGGCGCGTTCCAGTATGGGTACGATGCTGTCCTGCGGCATTTTCTTCAGGTTCATGTATGTAGCGCAGAAGATGGCCATGTCGGCCTCGGCCTCCGGCTGCCGGAGCATCTGGTGGAACAGCTGGAGCACGCGGGTGGAGTCGCCTCCGTGCTGCTCGCTGTCGCTGATGACCTGCCGCATCAGTGCCACCCGGTCTTGCAGCGTTGTCTCTTTGTTCAGCAGGATGCGCTCAATGGTGCAGTCCATGTTGGCCGAGTCTTTCTGTTCGTTGTAGTAGCCCAGCATGGCCATCAGGGCGTTGCGGTTTGTCGGCTCCTCCCGCAGGATATCCTGATACAGGGCAAGCGCCTTCTTCTGCTGTCCGTTCTGGTAGAGCGTCGTGGCATAGAGGCAGCGGTAGTTGAGGTCGTTGGGGTACTGGTCGGCCAACTGTTCTATCTCGCTGATGGCCGCTTTCTTGTCGCCCTTCTGGGTGAACAGCTGGCTCTTGGCTAACGAGAGCCGTTCCGTCTTGCCCTCCATCATCTCTAAGCGCGCCAGCGTCTGGATGGCGTGGTCGTAGTCCTCCAACTGTTCGTACAGCTGCACCAGCACGCCTAACACGTCCTCGCGGTCGCGGTTCAATTCGTAGAGCTTCTCCAGGGTCTCGGCAGCCTTGGCGTATTCGCGCTGCTGGATGTAGGCGTTGCCGAGAGTTTCCAGGAACGTGGCGTTGCCCGGTTCTAACTGCGTGGCCTTCAGTGCATAGCTGAACGCCTTCTCTTTGTCCTTCAGTGCGCTATAGTATTGCGTCAGGAAGTAGTAAGCCTCTGCGCGTGTGGAGTCTATTTCTATGCAGTGGTTCAGCAGGTCGAAGCAGGCGTCGCTGTTGCCTTTCTCCCTTTGGCAGATGGCATCCAAGAACATGGCGTCATAGCGCATGGCCGTAGTGGGTACCGATGGAAAGGCGGCAGACACGCTGTCCGTGCTCACCTGCCCTTGGCAAGTCAGCCCCATCATTATCGTCACCATCCATACCGTCAGTCGTCTCATCGTCTCTCGCCTGTGTCTTGCATTGTGTTTTAGCTTATTTCACCCCAGTGTGCCCGTAGCCACCCTCGCCGCGTGCCGTCTCGTCCAGCACCTCGACGGGTGTCAGCTCAGCCTGTTCGTAACGCGCTATCACTAACTGGGCTATGCGCTCGCCGTCGTTGACGGTGAAGTCTTCCTGCGACAGGTTCACTAACACCACGCCTATCTCGCCACGGTAGTCGGCGTCAATCGTTCCCGGAGTGTTCAGCACCGTGAGCCCGTGCTTCAGGGCCAGCCCGCTGCGCGGGCGCACTTGGGCTTCAAAGCCCTCGGGCAGTGCGATGTGCAGTCCTGTGGGAATAAGCCTGCGTTCCATGGGCCGTAGCGTGACGGGTTCACTCAGGTTTGCCCTCAGGTCCATGCCCGCACTCTGTGTCGTGGCGTATGCGGGCAGCTGCTGGTGCCCACGGTTGACAACCTTGACTTTTATCATCTTTTCAAGCGTTACGTTTATTAATAATGTGCAAAGGTACTCAATCCTCTTGAAACTACCATCATTTTCGTCCTTAAAAAGTCTTATTTCCCCACATTTTCTTTAACTTCTTGCGTTGAAATTTGGCAATTCAGCCATTTTGCAGTACCTTTACGCCCCGAAAAAAGGCATCACAGCGGCAGCCATGCCGCTTTAATGCAGAGCGACAACGATTATGGAGTGGCAGAAACTGATATCCAACAAGCGATTAGGACAAGAGCATCGGCATGTGGAGCGGCATGACGACCGTACAGAATTCAAGCGCGACTACGACCGCCTCATATTCTCGGCACCCTTCCGGCGACTGCAGAACAAGACTCAGGTGTTCCCGCTGCCGGGCAGCGTGTTTGTGCACAATCGTCTCACCCACTCTTTGGAAGTGGCCAGCGTGGGCATGTCGTTGGGCAACGATGTGGCACAACGCATTTGTGCCTACCGTCCCGAATTGCGCGGAACGCTGTTCGAGGAGATTGGCCAGATTGTGGCCACGGCCTGTCTGGCCCACGACCTGGGCAATCCGCCTTTCGGCCATTCCGGCGAGAAAGCCATCCAGACCTTCTTCACCGAGGGCGGCGGCCATTTCCTTCAGCACCAGGTGAGTCCCGAGTTCTGGTCCGATATCACCCACTTTGAGGGCAACGCCAATGCCTTCCGTTTGCTGACGCACCAGTTCAAGGGCCGTCGTCCCGGCGGTTTCGTCATGACCTACAGCACTATTGCCAGCATCGTGAAGTACCCTTTCTCGTCCATGGCTCCCAGTCGGAGCGGCAAGTTCGGCTTCTTTCTTAGCGAGCGCGACACCTATCAGCGTATTGCCGATGAAATGGGCATTATCTGCAAGTCGAAACCCGGTGAGCCGCTGCGTTATGCCCGCCATCCGCTGGTCTACTTAGTAGAAGCCGCCGACGACATCTGTTACGAGATTATGGACTTGGAAGATGCCCACAAGCTCAAGATTCTGTCTTTCGAGACGGTGTCAGACCTGTTCCTTGGCTTCTTCGACGACGACACACAGCAGAAGATACTGCAGCGCATCCGCGACGAACAGCTGACCGACGAGAACGAGCAGGTGGTCTACCTGCGCGCCTGTGTCATCGGAAAGTTGGAGAATGAGTGTGTCAACACGTTCCTCGCCCATGAGCAGGACATTCTCAATGGTGTCTTTGAGGGTAGCCTTATCGACCACATCAGTCCCTTGCAGCGCGCTGCCTACAAGCGTTGCGCTCAGCTGTCGGTCGAGCGGGTCTATAAGAGCCGTCCTGTCCTTGACGTCGAGTTGTCCGGTTATCAGATTATGGCCACGCTTATGGAGAAGATGGTGGAGGCCGTGACCAACCCCGACCGTTTCTATTCTCATCAGCTCATCAGCCGCGTTTCCTCCCAGTACGATATCAATGCCCCGGGACTGGAAGAGCGTCTGATGGCTGTCATCGACTACATCTCAGGCATGACCGACGTCTATGCCTTGGATGTCTATCAGAAAATCAACGGTATCTCGCTGCCCATCGTGTGACCTACGGCCAGCTCACCGTCAGCTGGTGCAGCATGGTGGTGCTCTCGCCGCACGTCCCGGTGTGCTGTATGTGTACGCCGCCGAACGCGTTCGGTGCCACCTCGGCCCGCAGGTCCACCTGCTTGGCCAGTGTCGACTCGGCGGGTTGTGGCGTCGCCGTCTCTACGTGTGCTGTCAGCACGTTCCCGATGAAATCGACGGAAATGGTGCAGTTGGTGCGGTAGCAGGTCGAAGCTACCGGCTCCGTCAGCGGCGTTACCTGTCCGTGGTCATAACGCACTAACAGGAAGTCGACGGCCTTGGCATGCTTGGTGGTGCGGACGATGCGCAGGCCGTAGCCCGTCAGCGTCTCGGTGTCGAACTTCAGGCAGACGTCCATGTACTGCTGAGTAGCCGAGCCGAAGCCCTGTCCGGCCGTCTTGGTGGGGTCGACGAACAGTTTCAGGTGCATGTCGCCGTAGCTGCCGCTGACCGGAGTATACATCAAACGTGCGCCGCGCTGCGCTTGCAGCAGGCCGTAGCCTACGGCACCGTTGTAGCCCTTGCCGTACTCCCACATGGGTTTTGTGTTGTCAAACGACCACGGAAATTCCGCAGTGTCCGCCGGCTTATATCCGTCCACCGTCCAGAAGCCCGGCAGCACCTTCGGCTGCCACTGGCAGGGGAAGTCGTGGAAGTCAGTGGTCAGCGTGGCACTGCTGCCTGTGTCGTTCACATTTTCTACAGAGAAGCACGTCTTCATCGCCTTGCCGTAGTTGCTGCGCTGGTGCCGCGGCTTCATCATCACGCAGAGGTCGTGCCCCACGTCAGCCTTGGTCAGCGTGTAGTGACGCTGAGGCTCGTTGTGGGTGACGCTCACGGCGATGCCGTCGCGCAGCCATGTCACCTCCGAAAGGTCGCGGCGACCCTCCAACGCCAGCTCGTAGTCTAAGAATAGCTGTCGCCCGTTCTGTCTGATTTCAGGGGCTTTCACAAAGCCCGGAGGCGGCAAAATGGACGGTTTCACCGTTAACTGGCACGCAGCCTCTCGCCCGTCGGCCGTCGTGGCTACGACGCAGAATTCCACGGTTTCATCGGTATTGTTCGACGGTGTGACGACGGCTGTGCCGTCGCTGCCCACCCGCAGTGTGGCATATTGCTCGTAGCCCTGCTCCACGCGCCAGCCGTCGGCGCCGGGAGCCGTCAGCGTCAGGTCATCCTCGCCTGTGCGCAGCGTGGCCTCATGCTGGTTGATGGTGAGGTGTGGCGGCCGTTGCATGGCGTCGTTCAGGAAGTCCGGCGTCAGCGTGTTCTGCGGCTGCCGCTGGCCTATGGTGTAGGGTTTGCCGTTCAGTGTGAACCCTTTCTGGTAGCAGCGCAGCCAGCGTTGCGGATAAGCAGTCCATCCTATATACATGCTGTCCGACGGTGCATGGTAGCGGCTGTTGACGACGGTCACCGGTCCTCCGCGCTTGCAGAAATACATTGTGCGGTTGTTGCCCATGACGTGGAAGTCGCAGTCCACGAACAGTGCGCCGTCGCCGAATGTCGACCAGAACGGTTTCTCGCCGTACAGGTCGAAGTTGCAGTGGCGGTAGGTAGCGTTGCCGTTCAGGGCGTCGTCGGTGCATTCAAAGTGGCAGTCCTCATAGTACGAGTTCTTGGCGCCGTTCAGCGGGTTGAGGTTCAGACGGCTGATGAAACGGACCTTTTTGGCCACGAGACTGTCGCCGTGTACGTAGCCGACATGTGCCTGCGTGATGGCGTCGGAGCGTCGCGGCCTGTTCAGTTTCGGGTTCCTCGGGTACACCAAGTCCACGTTGCAGTAGTTGCCCATGGTCAGGTTCTCCACCGTCAGGCTGCCGCACCAGATGTCGAACATGGTGAAGTTGCCCACGGCGCCCTGCGTCTGTCCGCGCTGTGAGGCCAGCACGACGTCCTCCGGTCGGCTGCCCATACCTATCAGTCGCAGCTTTGCCGTAGGTGCGCATCGGAGCACCATGCCAAACGGTTCGCGCCCGTTTTCGCCGATTTTAACGGTATTGTCGTCCGGGTCGTCTATCCAGTAGACCCCCGGTCGGATGTAGACGGTGATGCCTTCGGCGTTGTTGGCGTCGGCGATGCGTGCGGCGGCGTCCTGGAATGTTCGGTAGATGTGTTTGGAGTTTGCGGTCGTCTCCGCATCAATCATGATGTGGGCGGCGTCCAACCGTTGGGCCATAGCCTGTGAGGGCACGAGAAGCAAGAGTAGTGCTTTAGAAGCAAGAGATAAGAAAATCTTAGAAGCAAGAGGCAAGAAGCAAGAAGCAAGAGAATACTCCTGCCGCTTCTGTCTCTGCTCACCCTTTTCATCGTTTACCATCATATCTCTTGCTTCTTGCCTCTTGCTTCTTATTTTTTAGCCTTATAGATAATCTTGTTGGCACCGGACGTGATTTCCAGCTCATCGCGGTGGTCGCGGATGAAGGTGTCAATATGGCGCTTGCGCTTTTCCTCAAAGATTTCGTCGATGGCTATCAGGATGCCCGTTTCCTCCACGTCGCCGAAGCCGTAGTTGATGGCCGTGCCGAAGAGCTTCATCGTTGGCGACAGTCCCATGTAGGCATTCACCAATGGCGGGATGTTGTAGCCCAGCTTTCGTATCTCGTGGTTGAGAATCAGGTAGTCCTCCTTGAACGTCTGTCCGTTGAAGAGCTGTTCCAGTTCGTGGACGTCCGTCTCCATTTTCAGCGGTTTCATCGGGATGATGAGGTGCTCTTTATCGTCGAAATGCTTCTTCAGGAAGTACAGTATCATGTCGCGTCCCTTGCGGATGTAGGAGGGATACATGGTCATCTTGCCGAAGTAGTATTTCACATCCGGGCGTATGACCGTCAGCGCACCCAGTCCGTCCCATAGGTTGTCGAGGGCGAAAAGACTCTTGGCGCCCTTGCGTGACGACTGGTAGGGCAGCGAAACGAAGGAGCGTCCCAGTTCGATGGTGCGTGGCGCGTACTCCTTGATGAACTTCTCCGAGAAGTGAAACATGTGGCTCGTGGCCAGTATGGGCTGTCCTTTGTCGTCGTACTGCCAGTCGGTACCGGCCAGATAGCGGTAGCCGCCGATGATTTCCTCTTCGTCCGGGTTCCACACTATGAGCTGCTTGTAGCAGTTATCGCAAGTGTCGAACTCGTCGATGTCCATCTCTTTGCCCGTCCCGCCGCCAGCCTCGCGGAAGGCAATCTCGCGCAGTCGGCCTATCTCGCGCATCACGTTGGGCGCGTTATGCGCCGTGATGACGTAGATTTTGTTGTGGCTCTTGTTGGTCATGCGGAGCTGCTTGTCGTCGGTCAGTTCGCTTTTCAGCAGTTCCTTGCTGATGGGAGATATGATAGGCTGTTCCATAACGTTGTAGGTTAGCTTTTATCGTTGTCGTTTAGAGTTCGTATACCTTTTGCTGCACATATTGTGCCCATTCCACCGGACTTTTCGAGCGGTCGAAGGTCTGCCAGGGTATGGGCTTGCCTATATGGATGTGGAAGGTCTTGCCCACGTTCTTATACATCTCGTCAACCAGAAAGACCATGGCTAAGTTAAACGGCAGGAAACGGTCGCTGAAGTTGGCCAGACGGTAGAAGAAGTTGGAGTTCTGACCGCTGAAATGTATGGGCACCACGTCGCGCTGGTACTCTACGCTCTTGCTGATGAAGGTCTTCGTCCACGGTATGTCGCGTATCTCGCCGTTGCGTTTTCTTGAGCAGATGCCGGCGGGGAACATGAGGATGTGGTTGTCGCTTTCAAAGCCCGCCTTCACCATGGCAGGGAAGTTGCGGCTCTGGTGTCCCGTCTTGTTGATGGGTATGCATAGCGGAGCCAGTCCCGGCAGGTTCATCAGCAGGTCGTTGACCAGGTAGCGGAAGTGCGAGTCGTAGTGGCGGCCGATGATGGAACCCAAGGCTACGCCGTCGATGCCGCCTAACGGGTGGTTCGACACGAAGGTGTAGAGGCGTCCGTCGTCGGGCAGGTTTTCGCGTCCCTCGACTACGAGCGTCATCTGCAGGTATTGCACGCATTCCTCCAGCCACTCCGTACCTTTCAGGTCGCGTGCCCTCCACAGGAACCCGTTCACCTGGTCCTGGTGGATGATGCGTTTGAGCCATGACAGCAGAAAGCCGGGCACCCATTTGGCTTTGTCGCCCATCTTGTCCTTGATAATCCGTTCGATGTCAATGGTTTTTTCAGTGATTTGTTCCATTATTCTCTCAGCGTTGGTCATACATTAACGACTTGCAAAGGTAATCATTTTCTTTGATAACCCTGCACATTTGACCGAAAAAAGTGCAGGCAGTTTGCATTTTGTCATTTTTTTCATGCCCGTTTCCGTTGACATGGTTACCGTGTGGCTTTGCCAAATAGCGCCCGCAGTCTTGACATTTATCGCTGGCGGTGTTGCAATTTAAATTAAATTGCAGAGCAAATTAAATTAAATTGGTGAGCAATTTAAATTAAATTACCGAGCAATTTAAATTAAATTACCGAGCAATTTAAATTAAATTGCAAAAGCGTCGGTGCTGTTTGTCAACATGGTGGCGGCAGATGGTCAAAGTTGGCGGGCCGTTTTGGCAGGGTTTCGGGGCAGGTTTTCGGGTGGTGTCGCAGGTGTTTTACGGCATTGTTGCCCCACCTTTGTAACGAAATCACAAGTTACTTAATAACAGCACGTTATGAATTTAATTTAGGTTAGAATAAAAATTTTCAGAAAAAAGTGGGGGAAAGTGGGGGAGTTTCCGAAAAATAGTGTTACCTTTGCAGTCGAAGTTGCGCTGATATATAAATAGAATAAAAAAGAAATAAGTTCGCATGCGTTTTTTAGGAAGCATAGAAGCCAAGACCGACTCCAAGGGCCGCGCCTTCCTTCCCGCCCAGTTCCGCAAGGTGCTGCAGGCCAGAGGCGAGGAGCGCCTCGTGCTGCGCAAGGACGTGTTCCAGTCGTGTCTGGTGCTCTACCCTGAAAGTGTGTGGAACGAGCAGATGGACCTGCTGCGCAGTCGTCTGAACCGCTGGAACCGCCGCGAGCAGCAAGTGTTCCGGCAGTTCGTCAGCGACGTAGAGCTTTTGAGCCTTGACGGCAACGGCCGTTTCCTGATACCGAAGCGCTACCAGCGCATGGCGGCCATTGAGCAGGACATCCGCTTCGTGGGCATGGGCGACACCATCGAGATATGGAGCAACGCCAGGGCCGAGGAGGCGCAGATGACTGCCGACGACTTCGGCGACGCCTTGGAGACCCTGATGGCAACGGAGGAATAGACGATGATAACGGCTGAGACATACCACGTACCCGTACTCCTACGGGAGAGCGTAGACGGGCTGGATATCCAGCCCGATGGCATTTACGTAGACGTCACCTTCGGCGGTGGCGGCCACTCGCGCGAAATCCTCTCGCGCTTAGGTCCCAAGGGCCGTCTCTACAGTTTCGACCAGGACGCCGATGCTGAAAAGAACATCGTCGCCGACGAGCGCTTCACCTTTGTCCGCAGCAACTTCCGCTACCTGAGCAACTGGATGCGCTACTACGGCGTAGACCACATAGACGGACTGTTAGGCGACCTCGGCGTGTCGAGCCACCACTTCGACGACGAGACGCGCGGTTTCTCGTTCCGCTTCAATGCTCCTTTAGACATGCGGATGAACAAACGCGCTGGTATGACCGCCGCCGACGTGCTGAACAGCTACAGCGAGGAGCGGCTGGCCGACATCTTCTACCTGTACGGCGAGTTCAAGCAGGCCCGACGTCTGGCCAAGGCTGTGGTCGGCAGCAGGCAGGAAAAGCCCGTAGTCACCACCGCCGACCTGAACGAAGTGGCAGCGGTGCTGCTGCGGACGGAGCGCGAGAAGAAAGACCTGGCACGTGTCTACCAGGCCCTGCGCATAGAGGTGAACCACGAAATGGACGCGCTGCGCGACATGCTGCAAGGTGCCACGGAGTGGCTGCGTGAGGGTGGTCGGCTGAGCGTCATCACCTATCACTCGTTAGAGGACCGCATCGTGAAGAATGTGATGAAGTCGGGCAATGCCGAGGGCAAGGTGGTGCAGGACTTCTACGGCCGCATCACGTCGCCGTTCCGCATGGTAGGCAAGGTCGTCACGCCCGGCGACGACGAACAGCAGCGTAACCCGCGCAGCCGCAGTGCAAAACTGAGGGTGGCAGAAAAGATATAGCATGATGGAAGAAGACAAGAATATAGACGTACAGCAGCCCGTGAACGACGAGGCGGTAGCCAAGGAGAGCGGACTGAAAGAGACCATCCAGAAAATCAAGGAGTCGGCCAGCGAGGAAGACCCGAGGCCGTCCGGACAGCTGAACCTGCGCACCATCCTGGGCGGCGACCTGCTGACCACGGAGCTGGTGCGCTCGCAGATATGGCTGTTCGTGCTCATTGTCGTCTTCTCCATCGTCTATGTGGCCTTCCGCTACCAGTGCCAGCAGGACATGATAGCCATAGACCGCATGGAGAAGGAGCTGAAGGAGGCCAAGTACAAGGCACTGTCGTCGTCGAGCATGCTGACGGAGAAATGCCGCGAGACGCACGTCCTGGAGATGCTGAAGCTAAACGAGGACTCGCTGTTGCACCAGGCTGACCAGCCTCCCTACATCATCGAAGTGCCCGAGTAACGGTAAACAAAATAGAAGAATAAGGTGAGCAAGTTCAAGAACGAGAACGTGATGGCACGTTATATGGCTATTGCCTTGGTGCTGACACTGATAAGCGTTGCCGTCATCGGCAAGGCCCTCTACATCATGACGGCCAAGAAGCAATATTGGACCGAGGTGGCCGACAGGCTCAAGCGCGACAGTGTCGACGTGCTGCCCAACCGTGGCAACATCCTCAGCTGCGACGAACAGCTGATGGCTACGTCCATACCGGAGTACAAGATATTCATGGACTTCCAGGCCTCGGCTTTCGAGAACGACTCCCTGTGGCTGGCCAAGCTGGACTCCATCAGCGAGGGCCTGCACCGCATCTTCCCCCAAAAGACGGCCGCCGAGTTTAAAAGCTACCTGGAAGCGGGCCGCCTGAAGAAGCTGCGCAGCGGCAAGACGGGAGCGCGCCACTGGCCCCTGTGGCCCCGCCGCATAGACCTCAACACGTACTTAGAGGTGAAAGCACTGCCGTTTTTCAATATGTCGAAATACAAAAGCGGTTTCCATGATACCATCTACAACGCCCGCCGGCGCCCCTTCGGCACGCTGGCCCAGCGCACCCTTGGCGGAACGATGATGGCCACGGGAAAACCCTACTTCGGACTGGAGCTGGGTTACGACTCCGTGCTGCGCGGTACGCCGGGCCTGACGGACCGCAGGAAGGTGCTCAACCAATATATGAACATCCCCGTCATGCTGCCTGTCGACGGTGCCGACATCGTCACCACCATCGACGTCAACATGCAGGACCTGGCAGAGCGTGCCCTGCTCGACATGCTGAAGCGCCCGGAGGTGAACGGCGAGTTGGGCGTGGCCATACTGATGGAGGTGCAGACGGGCGACGTGAAAGCCATAGTCAACATGATGCGCAACGAGAACGGCAACTATGTGGAGGCTGTCAACTCGGCCGTCAGCTACCGTTGCGAACCGGGTTCGGTGTTCAAGACGGCATCGTTCCTCGTGGCCTTGGACGACGGTGTGGTCGATACCAGCTACGTCATCCATACGGGCTGCGGCGTGCAGCCGATGTACGGTCGCGAGATGAAAGACCACAACTGGCGGCGCGGCGGCTACGGCGACATCAACGTGGCCCGCACCTTGGAGGTCAGTTCCAACATCGGCGTCAGCCACGTCATAGACAAATACTACCACGACAATGCCGAACGCTACGTGAAGGGCCTCTACCGCGTGGGCATCCACGAAGACCTGAAGCTGCAGGACGTGCTGCCTGGCTACCGTCCGCCCATCATCCGCATGCCCAAGCGCAAGAAGAACGGCCGTTACGACGACAACTGGTATGCCACCACCCTGCCATGGATGTCGATAGGCTACGAGACGCAGATAGCCCCGATTAACACCGTAGCCTTCTACAACGCCATAGCCAACGACGGCAAGATGATGCGTCCGCGCTTTGTGAAGAAGGTGGTAAGGAACGGCGAGACCGTCATGGAGTTTCCGCCCGTGGTGCTCAAAGAGCGCATAGCCAAGCCACAGGCCATCAAGACCATGCAGACCATTCTGGAGCATGTGGTCAGTCAGGGCCTCGGCCGCAAGGCCGGTTCGCCGCTGTTCAAGGTGGCAGGCAAGACGGGCACCGCCCAGGTGTCGCAGGGTAAGGCGGGCTACAAGAGCGGCGTAGTGCAGTATTGGCTGTCGTTTGCCGGCTTCTTCCCTGCCGACAATCCCCGCTACACCTGCATCGTCTGCATCAAGAAGTCGGGACTGCCCGCCTCGGGCGGCGGCATGAGCGGCGTGGTGTTCCACCATATTGCCGAGGGTGTAATGGCCCGCCACCTGAAGCTGAGTGTCGACGACGCCCATGATGAAAACTCGGTGGTCATCCCTGACGTGAAGAGCGGCGACGCTGAGTCGGCCAACTTCATCCTGAACCGTATAGGCGTGAACAAGCGGGTGAAGGAGCCCGCCCGGAAGTACCCCAAGAACATAGCCCCTGACGTAACGGGCATGGGTGCCAAGGATGCCGTCTACCTGTTGGAGAGCCGCGGACTGAAGGTCAGGCTACAGGGCCGTGGCAAAGTGAAATCGCAGAGCTATCCCTACGGCAAGGAAATCCAGAAGGGTGCTGAGTGCGTGCTGGTCATGCAATAATAATAAATAATGTGAAGGTAAGAAATATGAAACTGTCTGAACTGCTGAAGAACGTGACGCCGCTGACCATTACCGGTCAGGCGGACGTAGACATTACCGGTGTGAACATAGACTCGCGCAAGGTAGAGAAGGGGCATCTCTTCGTGGCCGTCAAAGGAACCCAGACCGACGGACACGTCTACATACCGAAAGCCATAGCGTTAGGTGCCGCCGCCGTACTGTGCGAGGAGCTGCCTGCGGAATGTCAGGACGGCGTGACCTACGTGCAGGTGGCGTCGACGGAGCAGGCCGTGGGGCCGGTGGCCACGGTGTTCTACGGTGAGCCGTCGCAGCACTTGAAGCTGGTGGGCGTGACGGGCACCAACGGTAAGACCACCATCGCCACCTTATTATATAATATGTTCAGGAAGATGGGCCACAGGTGCGGCCTGCTGTCCACAGTCTGCAACTACATAGAAGGCGAAGCCATACCTGCCGACCATACCACACCGGACCCCATAGAACTGAACAAACTGCTGCACCGCATGGTGGAAGCAGGGTGCGAGTACGCTTTCATGGAGTGCTCCAGCCATGCCATAGTGCAGCACCGCATCGGGGGACTGCGCTTCGCCGGCGGCTTGTTCACCAACCTGACGCGCGACCACTTGGACTACCATAAGACCTTCGAGAACTACCGCGACGCCAAAAAGGCTTTCTTCGACATGTTGCCCAAGGAGGCGTTTGCCATTACCAATGCCGACGACAAAAACGGCAGCTACATGGTGCAGAACACCAAGGCTACGGTGAAGACCTACAGCATACGGTCGATGGCCGACTACCGCGCCCGCATCATAGAATGCCACTTCGAGGGCATGTACTTGGAAATCAACGGCCACGAGGTCGGCGTGCAGTTCATTGGCAAGTTCAATGTGTCGAACCTATTGGCTGTCTACGGTGCCGCCGTCATGTTAGGCAAGCACCCGGAGGACATTCTCGTGGTGCTGAGCACGCTGAAGAGCGTGGCCGGGCGCCTGGAGCCTATCCGCTCGGAAGAAGGAGTCACGGCCATCGTGGACTATGCCCACACGCCGGACGCACTGCAGAACGTGCTGAACGCCATTCGTGAGGTGATGGAAGGCAAGAAGGGCAAGGTCATCACCGTGTGCGGAGCCGGTGGCAACCGCGACAAAGGCAAGCGTCCGCTCATGGCCCAGGAGGCCGTGCGGCAGAGCGACCGCGTCATCATCACCAGCGACAACCCGCGTAATGAGGAACCGCAGGACATCATCAACGACATGCTTGCCGGTTTGGACGCCAAGCAGATGAAGAAAGTGGTGGCCATCGTCGACCGCAAGGAGGCCATACGTACGGCCACGATGATGGCAGAGAAAGGAGACGTCATCCTCATTGCCGGCAAGGGCCATGAGGACTATCAGGAAATCAAAGGGGTGAAGCACCACTTCGACGACCGTGAGGTAGTGCGCGAAATCTTCAGTTGAGCGTTAGGCGCAGGAAATCGTAAATCGAAAATCGTCAAATCGTAAATAAACAAGATGTTATATTATCTCTTCAGATTTCTGGAACAGTACAACATCCCCGGAGCACACATCTGGTCGTACATCTCGTTCCGTTCCTTGTTGGCCCTGATACTCTCGCTGGTCATCTCGGCATGGTTTGGTGAGTATTTCATCAAATGGATGAAGCGTCGCAACATTGCGGAGACGGCACGCGACAGCAGCATCGACCCCTTTGGCGTAGAGAAAAAAGGGGTGCCCACCATGGGCGGCATCATCATCATCGTCAGCATTCTGGTTCCCGTCATCCTGCTGGGCCGCATGCGCAACATCTACTTGCTGCTGATGATAGCCACTACGGTATGGTTGGGTTTCTTAGGTTTCATGGACGACTACATCAAAATCTTCCGTAAGAACAAGGAAGGGCTGAAAGGCATCTACAAAATAGTGGGACAGATATCCATCGGCTTCATCGTCGGTCTGACGCTATGGCTGAGCCCCGACGCCGTAGTGCGCGAGAACGTCAGCGACGTGCGGCAGAACAGCGAGGTCGTGGTGAAGCACAAGGCCCAGGCGGTGAAGTCGCTGCAGACCACCATACCCTTCATCAAGAATCACAACCTGAACTACTCCGACGTGATGTCGTTCTGTGGTAAGTACAAGGTAGCGGCAGGATGGGTGCTCTTTGTCCTGATGACCATCCTCGTGGTAACAGCAGTGTCGAATGGAGCCAACCTGAACGACGGCATGGACGGCATGTGTGCCGGCAACTCGGCTATCATCGGCGTGGCGCTGCTCATCTTCTGCTACATCTCGTCGCACATCGTTTATGCAGCCTACTTCGACATCATGTATATCCCCGGGTCGCAGGAACTGGTCGTGTTCCTGAGTGCCTTCGTAGGTGCCATGATTGGTTTCCTGTGGTACAACGCCTATCCGGCACAGGTGTTCATGGGCGACACAGGGTCGCTGACCATAGGCGGCATCATCGGCGTGTGTGCACTCATCATCCATAAGGAGCTGATGCTCCCCATACTCTGCGGCATCTTCTTCATCGAAAGCCTCAGCGTCATCATACAGACGCAGTGGTTCAAGCTGCAGAAACGCAAGGGCAAACGCGTAAGGGTGTTCCGTTCAACGCCTATCCACGACGCCTTCCGCAGGCTCGACTCGCAGCTCGACCCGACCAGCACCTACGTGCTGAAGGGCTGGCCCCACCGCCCGTTCCATGAGTCGAAGATCACTATCCGCTTCTGGATAACAACGATAATTTTAGCAGCATTAACCATCATAACACTGAAGATACGATGAGTAAAATAGCCATATTAGGTGCTGGCGAAAGCGGGGCAGGAGCTGCCGTGCTGGCCAAGAAGCAGGGCTTTGACGTGTTTGTCTCTGACATGTCGGCCATCAATGCAAAGTACAAGAAACTGTTGGACGACCACGATATAGCGTGGGAGGAGGGGCAGCACACGGCGTCGCGCATACTGGATGCCGACGAAGTGGTCAAGAGTCCCGGCATTCCCGACACGGCGCCCATGGTGAAGCAGCTGAAGGAACAGGGTACGCCCATCATCAGCGAGATAGAGTTTGCCGGACGATATACGGACTCGAAGATGATATGCATCACGGGCTCCAACGGCAAGACGACCACCACCAGCCTTATCTATCACATCTTCAAGGCTGCCGGCTACGATGCCGGACTGGCAGGCAACATAGGTCACTCGCTGGCACTGCAGGTGGCTGAAGACCCGCATGAATACTATATCATAGAACTCAGCTCGTTCCAGCTGGACAACATGTACGACTTCCGTGCCAATATAGCCGTGCTGCTCAACATAACGCCTGACCACCTGGACCGCTACGACTTCAAGATGCAGAACTATGTGGACGCCAAGATGCGCATCATCCGCAACCAGACACCCCATGATGCCTTCATCTACTGGAATGACGACCCTGTCATCAAAGCCGAGCTGCAAAAGTATGACATCCAGGCCATCCAGTACCCCTTCTCGGAGCTGAAAGAGAAGGGCAGTATAGGCTACATAGAGGAAGGGCAGTACAAGATAGAGCAGCCTGAACCCTTCAACATGGAGCAGGAGTCGCTGAGCCTTTCAGGGCGGCACAACATATACAACTCGCTGGCTGCGGGCATAGCCTCCAATATTGCCGGCATCAAGAAAGAGGTCATCCGCAAGTCGCTCAGCGACTTCCCCGGCGTAGAACACCGCTTAGAGAAGGTATGCACCGTGCGCGGCGTGCAGTACATCAACGACTCGAAGGCCACCAATGTTGATGCCTGCTGGTATGCCTTAGAGTCGATGAAGACCAAGACCATCCTCATCATCGGCGGCAAAGACAAGGGCAATGACTACGGCCCCATCATTCCGCTGGTCAAGGAGAAGTGCGCCGGGCTGGTCTATTTGGGAGCTGACAACAGTAAGTTGCACGACAACTTCGACCAGTTAGGCATTCCGGTGCGCGACACCCACAGTATGAAGGACTGTGTGGCCGCATGCTACGAGATGGCCGAGCCGGGAATGACCGTGCTGCTCAGTCCGTGCTGCGCCTCGTTCGACCTGTTTAAGAACATGGAGGACCGCGGCGAGCAGTTCAAAGAACTGGCGCGCAACCTGTAATCAATCGAAAATCGTCAATAAGTAAATCGAAAATAGTCATAGGGTGAACAAGAAAATAGGCAGAATATTCAAAGGCGACAAGGTCATCTGGATGGTGTTCTTCTTCCTTTGTATGATCAGTATCGTGGAGGTCTTCTCGGCTTCCAGCGGACTGACTTACAAGAGCTTCAACTACATAGGCCCTATTGTGTACCATGCAGCAACCATCCTCTTCGGTGTCGTCGTGGCGGTGGTGACACTGAATATTCCGTGCCGCTACTTCAAGTTGATGACACCCTTCCTGATGCTTATATCCATGGTGACGCTGCTTTGGGTGCTTGTGGCAGGTACCAAGGTGGGCGATGCCGGACGATGGATCAACCTCTTCGGCTTCACTTTCCAGCCTTCCGAGATAGCCAAGGGTACCATAGTGCTGGCCGTAGCACAGATACTGGCCGCCATGCAGCGCGAGAACGGTGCCGACAAGAAGGCGTTCAAGTGGATACTTTGGATTACGCTGCCTGCCTGTCTGTTCATCGGTCTGGAAAACCTCTCTACGGCTGCCATGCTGTTTTTTGTCGTTTTCCTGATGATGGTCATCGGACTTGTACCCGTAAAACAGCTTGCCAAGTTAGCGGCAGTCATCATCTTCGTTGGCGTCTTCGTCCTGTCCATGGTGATGCTCATAGGTCATGACACGGCCAACGAGGACAAGCAGCTGACCAAGACGGAACGTATTGACAAGAAGGGCAAGGATGAGAAAAGTTTCGTCGAGAAGGTGTTCCACCGTGCCGACACGTGGAAGAGCCGTATCATGAAGTTTGGAAAACCTGCTCCGACACCGCAGCAGTACGACCTTGACAAGGACGCGCAGGTAGCGCATGCCAACATTGCCATCGTCTCCAGCGGCATCATCGGCAAAGGACCGGGCAAGTCGGTGGAACGCGACTTCCTGGCACAGGCCTTCTCCGACTTCATCTATGCCATCATCATCGAGGAGCTGGGCATAGTGGGCGCGGTCTTCGTCGTCTTCCTTTACGTCGTCCTCCTCTATCGTTGTGCCCGCATTGCCAGCCGCTGTGAGAACAATTTCCCGGCTTTTCTGGTCATGGGCTTAGGACTGCTGCTGGTCGTTCAGGCCACATTCAACATGATGGTGGCCGTGGGACTTGCCCCCGTGACGGGTCAGCCCCTGCCGCTCATCTCAAAGGGTGGCACTTCGACCATCATCAACTGTGCCTATGTGGGTGCCATTCTGAGTGTTAGCCGTTCGGCCAAGATGAAGAAGGTGAAAGAAAATGTGGCCGACATGGCATCGGTTTGACAGAAAATTAGTAATTTTGCAAAGTTTTAAGAAAAGGCATATATGAGTGACAGTTTGAGAGTTATCATCAGTGGCGGCGGCACCGGAGGGCACATCTTCCCTGCTGTGTCCATAGCCAACGCCGTGAAAGCCTTGTGCCCGAAAGCGGAAATACTGTTCGTGGGCGCTTTAGGACGTATGGAGATGCAGCGCGTTCCCGCTGCCGGATACGAGATTAAGGGACTCCCCATCCAAGGGTTTGACCGTAAGAACCCGCTGAAGAACATCAAGGTGCTCTACAAGATATGGAAGAGTCAGCGCATGGCCAAGAAGATTATTAGAGACTTTCAGCCTCAGGTGGCCGTCGGTGTCGGCGGCTATGCCAGCGGTCCTACGCTTAACATGGCAGCAGCCAAGGGCATTCCGTGCCTGATACAGGAACAAAACTCATACGCCGGCGTGACGAATAAGCTGCTGGCTCGCAAGGCCGAGCGCATCTGTGTGGCCTACGAAGGCATGGAGCGCTTCTTCCCGGCAGAGAAAATCATGCTCACCGGCAACCCGGTGCGCCAGCAGTTGCTTCAGACCAAAGTCACCCGTGAGGATGCCGTACGCTCCTTCGGCTTCGACCCTGCGCGCAAAACGGTGCTCATTGTAGGTGGTAGCCTTGGCGCACGCACCATCAACGAAAGCGTGATGGCGCATCTGGAGCAGATCCGCCAGAGCGACGTGCAGTTTGTGTGGCAGACGGGAAGCTACTACTACCAGCAGATTAAGGAACAGCTCAAGGGTGAGACGTTTACGAACCTCGTCGTCACCGACTTCATCAGCGATATGGGTGTGGCATACAAGGCGGCTGACATCGTGGTCAGCCGTGCCGGTGCCGGGTCCATCAGCGAGTTCTGCCTGTTGGGCAAGCCCGTCATTCTTGTGCCCAGTCCCAATGTGGCAGAAGACCATCAGACGAAAAACGCCCTGGCACTGGTGAACAAGCAGGCCGCCCTTTACGTGAAGGACATCGATGCTCCTCAGCAGCTCATCCCGCTGGCTATCGCCACCGTCAGCGACGAAGCGAAGCTCAAGAGCCTTAGTGACAACATCCTGAAGATGGCCCTGCCTGACTCGGCAGAGCGCATAGCCAAGGAGGTGATAACATTAGCAACGAAAAAAACGAAATGAATATCAACGAATTACAAGCCGTATATTTTGTAGGTGCCGGTGGCATCGGCATGAGCGCTATAGCCCGTTACTTTCTGCATCGCGGCATGGTTGTAGGCGGTTACGACAAGACCCCCAGCAGCTTGACGCGACAGTTGGAAGAGGAGGGCATGCTGATACATTATGAAGAACGTGTTGACCTGATACCTGCTGCCTGTGCAGACCCTCAGACCTGCTTGGTCATCTACACTCCCGCCATACCCGCTGACCATGCCGAACTGCAGTATTTTCGCAGTAATGGCTTTGAGGTTCAGAAACGGGCGCAGGTATTGGGCACACTAACGCGCCAGCACAAGGGACTCTGTGTGGCGGGAACGCATGGCAAGACCACCACGAGTACCATGTGTGCACACATCATGCACCAGAGCCATCTGGACTGTAACGCCTTCTTAGGGGGTATCTCCAAGAATTATGGTACGAACTATATCCTTTCCGGTTCCGACTATGTTGTCATCGAAGCCGACGAGTTTGACCGTTCCTTCCACTGGCTTTCGCCATACATGACGGCGATAACCTCGACTGACCCCGACCATCTGGACATCTACGGTACCAAAGAGGCCTACTTAGAGAGCTTCCGCCATTACACAGAGCTCATACAGCCCGGCGGTGCCCTTATCATACACCGTGGACTGGAGATGAAGGAACACCTGCCTGAAGGCGTGCGCCGCTATGACTACGACCTGACAGAGGGTGACTTCCACGCCGAGAACATCCGCATAGAGAACGGCGAGATTACCTTCGACTTCTGTTCCCCGATAGCGTCGGTGAAGGATGTCAGGCTGGGACAGCCCGTACCCATCAACATCGAGAACGGCATAGCCGCCATGGCCATGGCTCAGTTGGCCGGATGTACGGCGGACGAGCTGCGCAGCGGACTGGCGAGCTATCAGGGTGTGGAGCGTCGCTTCGACTTCAAGATAAAGTCCGACCGTCTGGTATTCCTCAGCGACTATGCTCACCACCCGAAGGAAATATACCAGAGTGCCCGCAGCATCCGTGAGCTGTACCGTGACCGTAAGATAACGGCCATATTCCAGCCTCACCTCTATACGCGCACCCGTGACTTCTATGCAGACTTTGCCGATGCGCTCAGCCTGTTGGACGAAGTCATCCTGACCGACATCTATCCCGCTCGTGAACAACCCATCGAAGGAGTCACGTCGAAACTCATATACGACCGCCTGCGCCCTGGCGTAGAGCGGCAGCTCATCGGCAAGGACGACGTGTTGCCGTTGGTAGCGTCGCGCGACTTCGACGTGCTTATCGTGCTGGGTGCCGGCGATCTGGACAATATGGTTCCGCAAATGACAGAAATACTTAAAAGCAAGATGCTATGACCTTCAACTGGAAGAAACCGGCTCTCATATTGACGGATGTCTTGCTTGCCGTCTACCTGTTTCTGGCCGTCACGGCGTTCAACAAGCCTGACGAACAGTCAAACGTGTGCAGTGAAGTCAAGATAAACATCAAGGAGGATGTCGTCAAAGGTTTCCTCAATGCTGATGAAATCAAGGCCCAGCTGCTGCATGCCGGTCTCTATCCGCTTGGTGATCCGATGGAGCAGATAAAGGCGCGACGCATAGAGGAGAACCTGCTGAAAAATCCCTTCGTAGAGTCTGCCCAGTGCTACAAGACGCAGACGGGGCGCGTCTTCATCACCCTGTCGCAACGCTTGCCTATAGCACATGTGAAAGCCTCCAACGGTGACGACTACTATGTCGACACATACGGCAACATCATGCCTCCCACTCATTATGTCAACAGCTTGGTCATCGTCACTGGCGCCGTGTCGCGCAAATATGCCCAGAAGGTGCTTCCGCGCGTGGGGAACTACCTGCTTCGCGACCGTCTGTGGCGCAGTCAGGTAGAACAGCTCAACGTGCTGGCTGATGGCTCTATAGAGTTGGTTCCCCGTGTGGGTGAGCATATCGTCTACTTGGGACGCCCCGACAACTTCAAGCAGAAGTTGGAACGGTTGGAGAAATTCTATAAATACGGACTGTCCAAGGCTGGCTGGAACAAATACTCCTATATCAGTCTGGAGTTCGACAACCAGATAATCTGTAAAAAAGTAAAATAACGTGCAACAAATCGTAAATAGTAAATCGTCAAAACGTAAATAAATATGGTGGCAAGGGAATTTATCGTAGCAATTGAATTGGGTTCATCAAAGATGACCGGTATTGCAGGCAAAAAGAACCTTGACGGCAGCATTCAGGTGCTGGCCTGTGTCAAGGAGGACTCTTCGTCGTGCATTCACAAAGGTGTGGTGTATAACATTGACAAGACGGCACAAAGTCTGACCAGCATAGTCAGCAAGTTGGAGAAGCAGCTGAAGACGCAGATTACGCAGGTTTACGTGGGTGTCGGCGGACAGGGCATTCGCTCTATCCGCAACGTGATAACCAAAGAACTGCCCGGTGAGACACTGGTTTCGCAGGATATGGTGATTGAACTGATGGATGCCAACCGCAACATGAAGTACCCTGATCAGGAGATACTCGATGCCGCCGTGCAGGAGTACAAGGTTGATTCGCAGTATCAGCTGGAACCCGTGGGTATCCAGTGCAGCCACATAGAGGGCAATTTCCTTAACATCCTGCAGCGCAAGACCTTCTACAAGAACCTCAACAAGTGTTTCGAGGCGGCAGAGATTAATGTCGCCGAGATGTACCTTGCTCCGCGGGCGCTGGCTGACAGCGTGCTCACCGAGACGGAGAAGCGTTCAGGTTGCGCACTGGTTGACCTTGGTGCCGACACGACCACCGTCAGCGTCTATTCCAAAAACATTCTGCGCCACCTGGCCGTCATCCCGCTGGGCTCTAACAACATCACCAAGGACATCGCCTCGCTTCAGATGGAGGAAAGCGAAGCAGAGAAGATGAAGCTGAAGTACGGCAGTGCCTATACCGACAACAGCGATATAGACAACAACATGAAATACTCCATCGACCAGGACCGCACTGTGGAGATGCGCAAATTCATCGAGATTGTCGAGGGGCGCTTAGAGGAGATTATTGCCAATGTCTGGTGCCAGGTGCCCGAAGAATACTGCGACAAGTTGCTGGGCGGTATCATCCTTACCGGTGGTGGTTCCAACATGAAGGACATAGAGAAGGCTTTCCAGAACTATACCCGCATCGACAAGATTCGTATAGCCAAGTTCGTCACCCATACCATTACGTCGCAGAATGCTGACGTCAATGCTCATAACGGTATGATGAACACTGTGCTGGGACTGCTGGCCAAAGGCGACATCAACTGTGCCGGACATGCCATAGACCCCAATGGTGACCTTTTTGGAAGCCAGAAGCCTGCTGCGCAGGAGACGACAGAACAGCGCCGTGCCCGCCAGGCTACCGAGACTCCCGCCGGTGTCGTGCGTACCGCCGAGGAGGTTCGTCGCGCCGAGGAGGAAGCCCGCCTGAAGCGTGAGGAAGAACAGCGCATAGCCCGCGAGAAAGCCGAGGAGGAAGCCCGCGAGCAGGAACGCATCCGCAAGGAGAACAGTCCCTTGAGCAAGCTGGGACGTTGGCTGAAGCGTGCCGCTACTGAAATCGTTAAAGAGGATGATTAACACGATTTCGTTATAACTTGAAAATGAAACATTGAACAATTAAAACACAAACTGAAACATGGCAGACAACAAGATACTGCTCGACTTTGGCGAGCCCGAGAAAGAAAATAGCATTATCAAGGTCATCGGCGTTGGCGGTGGCGGCGGCAATGCTGTCAACCACATGTACCGCGAAGGTATTCACGACGTCACTTTCGTCCTTTGCAATACTGACAACCAGGCTCTTAACGACTCTCCTGTCCCTGTGCACCTGCAGCTGGGCAAGGAAGGACTTGGTGCAGGCAACAAGCCCGAGAAGGCACGCGCCGCTGCAGAAGAAAGTCTTGAAGACATCAAGAACATGCTCAGCGACGGTACGCGCATGGCATTCATCACAGCCGGCATGGGCGGCGGCACCGGCACCGGTGCGGCACCAGTCATTGCCCGTGTGTCCAAGGAACTGGGCATCCTCACCGTCGGCATCGTCACCATACCTTTCCGTTTTGAGGGTGACCGCAAGATAGACCAGGCTCTGGACGGTGTTGAGGAAATGTCAAAACATGTCGACGCTCTGCTCGTCATCAATAACGAGCGGTTGCGCGAGATATACCCTGAACTTACGGTGCTTGACGCCTTCGGCAAGGCCGACGACACGTTGTCGGTGGCAGCTAAGAGCATTGCCGAGATCATCACCGTACATGGTCTCATCAACCTTGACTTCAACGATGTCAAGACTGTGCTCAAGGATGGTGGCGTTGCCATCATGTCCACTGGCTACGGCGAGGGCGAGGGTCGTGTGCGCAAGGCCATCGAAGACGCACTCAACTCACCGTTGCTTAACGAGAACGACGTCTTCAACTCCAAGAAGATTCTGCTCAGCATCTCCTTCGCCGGCTCCAAGGACGGCAAGGACTCGCTGATGATGGAAGAGATGAACGATGTCAACGACTTCATGGCCAAGTTTGGCAACGACTTTGAGATTAAGTGGGGACTGGCCACCGACCCCGAACTGGGCAAGAAAGTCAAGGTCACCATTCTGGCCACCGGCTTCGGCATAGAGCAGGTAGACGGCATGTCTACTCACCATCAACGCCGCGAGGCCAAGGATGCAACGCGCATCGCTGCCGAACAGGAGGCTGAGGCCAAGCGTATGGACCGCCGTAACCGCTACTATGGCGGTGACGGACAGAGCCGACGCTACAAGCGCCGTCCTCACATCTACCTGTTCCGTCCTGAAGACCTGGACAACGACGATGTCATCTCGGCTGTCGAGCAGACGCCGACCTACAAGCGTACCCGCGAGGTTCTGGACGGCATCTACTCTCAGGCCAGTGGTGAAGACCTGCAAAAGAAGCCCGATGCTCCAGATGCCAACATCGTGCAGGGAACCATCAGGTTTGCTTAACGGCTTAGATATAGAAAGCAGAAAGCGGAGTTGTTGACGACTCCGCTTTCTGCTTTCTATATTCTTCCGCTTTCGTGGTAGCTGTAGTAAGCTCCGTCTGTGATGATAATGTGGTCGAGGAATTTGATGCGCATGACGTCGCAGGCTGCCTTGATGCTATTGGTGAGTGCATCGTCCTGCTTGCTGGGACGCAGGCTTCCTGACGGATGGTTGTGGCAGGCCGCCAGTATAGTGGTGTTGGCCAGTACAGCTTCGCGCATGATGATGCGGATGTCGACGCTCACTTCGGTAATGCCGCCGTGCGAAACCCTTAGCTTCTTGATGAGCCTGTAGTTCTGATTCATCAGCAGAATCCAGAACTCCTCTACGTCAAGGTCCTGCATCAGAGGGTGCATGTGGTTATAGATGCGGGTTGCTGTTCCCAGGTCAGGTCGCTCCTCCGGTGTCTCCATTTGCCGCCGCTTTCCCAGTTCGCAGGCCGCCAGAATGGTAATGGCCTTGGCTTCGCCCACCCCGTTGTACTGCATGAGTTCCGGAATGCTCATCTTGCCCAGCGTGTTGAGGCTGTTGTTGCAGTCGGCCAGAATGCGCTTCATCAGTGTCACTGCGTCTTCTTTCGGCGACCCGGAGCCGATGAGTATGGCTATCAGTTCAGCATCACTCAGTGCAGTAGGTCCCAGCCGCATGAGTTTCTCGCGTGGCCGGTCTTCTTCTGCCCACTGACTGATGTTGAGTTTATCCATTCTTTCTGACGCAGTTGGTCCACCAAGACTCCAGGAAACCGATGCCGTAGCCTATAAGCTGAACGAAGACGGCAGGGATGGAGATGAGTCCTACCTTCAGGCTCCTGTTGCGTAGGGTGGAGTCGATGAAGATAAGCAGGATGTAGAGCAGCAGGGGCAGCAGCGACAGGCCGCAGGTGAAGGGAGCCAACAGCAACAGTAGTGCCGTGCCGATGGTGAACACGGAGGGTAGGGCATGGACGGGCTTCAGGGCTTCGGGGTATTTGCGCCAAAGATTGATGCGCGCTATGCCGCTGTTGTAGACCTGTCGCCAGAAGCGGCGGAAGTCTGTGCGGCGCTTGTGCCACAGCCAGGCTTCGGGGAACAGACGGCACGAGTAGCCGCCCTTATAGATGCGGATGCTGAAGTCGATGTCCTCGCCGTAGAGCGACATCTTGGAGAACCTGAGCGGCGAGAAACCTCCGAGAGCCTGATAGACGTCGCGCTTCACGCCGAGGTTGAAGGAACGCGGATAGAAACGGTCGAGCTGTTTCTTTCCACCGCGTATGCCGCCTGTGGTGAAGAAGCTGGTCATGGCGTAGGAGATGGCCTTCTGAATGTCGGTGAACGACTCGTGCGCAGCATCAGGACCGCCCCAGGCGTCGCTGGGCTGACGGCTCAGCTCATCGTCGATGGCCTGCATGTAGCCCGGAGGCGTCACAGCGTCTGAGTCGACAATGACGACATACTTGCCACTGGCGCGCTCTACGCCGTAGTTGCGACTCTGGCCGGGGCCGCTGTTCTCCTTATAGTAATAATGAATGTCAAGGATGCCTGCATACTTGTTGCAGACATCCTTGCATGTCACTTGCGAACCGTCTTCAACGATGACGACCTCAAAGTCCTTGAGCGTCTGTGAGCAAAGGCTCTCCAGCAGCTCGTCCACTTCGTCGGGCCTGTTGTAGACCGGAACAATGATGGAGTATTTCATTACTCTTTTGCGCGTGCCAGATAGGAACCGTCACGGGTGTCGACCTGAATGAGGTCGCCCTCATTGATGAACAGGGGAACGCGAACCTCCACGCCAGTCTCCAGCGTTGCGGGCTTCAGGGTGTTGGTGGCAGTGTCGCCCTTGATGCCGGGCTCTGAGTGGGTGACCTTCAGAATGGTCTTCACCGGCATTTCGGCATAGAGGATGGTACCGTCGGTGGTGTCGCTGACCACAGAGACCACGTCGCCCTCCTTCATGTACTCATGGCCGATGACGAGGTCGTTGGCAATGGGAATCTGCTCAAAGGTCTCCTGGTTCATGAAGATGCGGCCTTCCTGGTCTTCGTACAGATACTGGTAGTCGCGGTGCTCAATGACCACATCCTCCAGCTTCTCGCCGATGTTATAGCGGCGCTCCAACACGCGGCCGTCCGTGACGTTCTTCAGCTTGATGTTCATGATGGTGTTACCCTTGCCGGGCTTGCGGTGCTGAAAGTCGATGCAAACCCAGATGGCACCGTCCATGCGGATGGCAGTACCCTTCTTGATGTCTTGTGAATTGATCATAAATGTGCTATTATAATAATGTATGATAATCGCATTAGCGGGTGCAAAGTTACAACAAATAAATTAAAAATTGAAAATTAAAGGTGAAAAAGTGTGCCAAAACTTGCGTATTTGGAAAATAATGCGTAATTTTGCAGCCCGAAATCGACGAAAATTAACAAATATAACACGATAGAACAATGAAGAGAACATTTCAGCCGCACAACCGCCGCCGCGTGAACAAGCATGGTTTCCGCGAGCGCATGGCAACGAAGAATGGCCGTCGCGTACTGGCTTCCCGCCGTGCCAAGGGCCGCAAGAAGTTGACAGTATCTTCCGAGCGCCACGGAAAGTAAGCACTCCGGTAGCGATGGATAAAGGATTGGGTATGTTAGCGTAAGAAATATACCCAATTTTTTTGTTGTGTCAATTATTCTTTGTACTTTTGCTTGCAGAAACAAAGTATTTGATCAGCTGATGAAGACAAAGAAGAACCCGGGCAAGAGGCGGGGTGCTTACGTTTGGGGCAATCTGCTGGCCATGGCGGTCGTAGTGGTATTGCTTGCTCTGGGTGTGAAATACGGTTTGGATATCTATACTCATCACGGCGAGGCTATTGTGGTGCCTCAGCTGAAAGGGCTGTCCTCTGCCAAGGCCTTGTCGCTGCTTGAGGAGGACGGCTTGATGATGGAAGTCACCGATTCGGGCTACAACAAGACGCTGCCCCCTGACTGCGTTCTGGCTCAGACCCCATCCTATGGCATGAAGGTGAAGCGTGGTCACGTGGTTTACGTGACCGTCAATTCTCCGATGTCGCCTTCGTTTACCATTCCCGATATCATTGACAATACCAGTGCCCGTGAAGCCGAGGCCCGTCTTGTGGCCATGGGCTTCCGCCTGTTGCCCTCCAGGAAGGTTCCCGGCGAGAAAGACTGGGTGTACGGTATCCTGTCGCGCGGTCGCCGCGTGGCCAATGGCGACCGTGTGCCCATCGAGTATCCGCTGACGCTGTTGGTGGGTAACGGCAGTGTGAGCGATACGGAGGACTTTGAGTATGTCAACCCGTCGTATGCTGAGCCCGACGAGGCGCTGGTAGACGAGTTTGAAGAAGTGGTGGAGCCGCCAGTAGAGTAGTGAGCCATGGCAGAGGAACTGGACGACATTGAGCTTTATGAACACCTTCGTCTGACGGTGGACGACGGGCAGGAGGCTGTGCGCATCGACAAATATATGTCGGAACACGTGCAGCACGCCTCGCGCAACCGCATTCAAAAGGCTGCCGACGCAGGCTTCGTTCATGTCAACGGCGAGGCGGTGAAGAGCAGCTATAAGGTGCGTCCCGGCGATGTCATCACCCTGATGCTGGACCGTCCGCACTACGACACGACCATAGAGCCTGAGGACATTCCGCTCGATGTCGTCTACGAGGACGACGCCCTGATGGTGGTCAACAAGCCCGCCGGACTGGTGGTGCACCCCGGTGTGGGCAATTTCCACGGCACCCTGGTCAACGCCATAGCCTGGCACTTGCGTGCCTTGCCAACCTACGACCCCAACGACCCCAGCGTGGGACTGGTGCACCGTATTGACAAGGACACCAGCGGACTCCTGGTGGTGGCAAAGACGCCGGAGGCCAAGACCGAGTTAGGAGCCCAGTTCTTCAACCACGACACCCACCGCACCTACCAGGCACTGGTCTGGGGCAACTTTGTCGAGGACGCCGGGCGCATAGAAGGCAACATCGGGCGCGACCCGCGCGACCGCCAGCGCATGGCGGTGTTTCCTCCCGCTTCCGAGACGGGCAAGTCTGCTGTCACCCACTACCGCGTACTGGAGCGCTACGGCTACACCACGCTTGTGGAGTGCCGTTTGGAGACGGGACGCACTCATCAGATACGTGCCCACATGAAGCACATTGGCCACCCGCTGTTTGCCGACGAGCGCTACGGCGGCATGGAGATACTGCGCGGCGAACGCACCGCCTCCTACAAGGCGTACGTGCAGAACTGTTTCCGGCTGTGTCCGCGTCAGGCTCTGCATGCCCGCACGCTGGGTTTCGTCCACCCCGTGACCCGTGAGCAGATGGACTTCACTACTGCGCTTCCTTCCGACATGGCTGCTTTGTTAGACAAGTGGCGCATGCGCCTTTCAACGACAACAACAAAATAACACAGCATAATAAATGAAAAATTTAAAACGCAACATTGCCATCGTCTGCGGTGGCGACTCTTCGGAGCACGATGTCTCACTGCGCTCCGCACAAGGGCTCTACTCGTTCTTCGACAAAGAGCGCTATAAGGTTTACATCGTCGACATCAAAGGCCAGGACTGGCACGTTGAGCTGCCCGACGGCACTACGGCACGCATCGACCGCAACGACTTCTCGTTTATTGAGAACGGCAAGGCGCGGCTCTTCGACTATGCCTACATCACCATTCACGGTACGCCGGGCGAGAACGGCATCCTGCAGGGCTATTTCGACCTGGTGGGCATTCCCTATTCTACCAGTGGCGTGCTTGTCGAGGCCATGACCTTCGACAAGTTCGTGCTCAACCAGTATCTGCGTGGCTATGGCGTCAGCGTGGCCGACTCGCTGCTCATCCGTCAGGGCTATGAGCAGCTGGTCAGCGACGACGAGATAGAGCAGCGCATTGGCATGCCGTGCTTCGTCAAGCCTGCTGCCGACGGCTCCAGCTTCGGTGTGTCTAAGGTGAAGGAGAAGGACCAGCTGGCTCCCGCCATCCGCAAAGCCATGATGGAGAGCGACACGGTGATGGTCGAGCAGTTCCTCGACGGCACCGAAATCTCCATTGGTGTCTACAAGACCCGCGAGAAGTCGGTGGTGCTGCCCGCCACGGAGGTTGTCACCAGCAACGAGTTCTTCGACTACGATGCCAAGTACAACGGTCAGGTGAAGGAGATTACCCCTGCCCGCCTGTCGGACGACATCACCCGCCGCGTGCGCGAGATTACCAGCCACATCTACGACATCCTGCACTGCAACGGCATCATCCGCATCGACTACATCATCTCGAAGGAGGGCAAAATCTCTATGCTGGAAGTCAACACCACTCCGGGCATGACCCCCACCAGCTTCATTCCCCAGCAGGTGCGCGCCGCCGGCTTAGAGATGAAGGACGTACTGACCGACATCGTAGAGAACCAGTTCTGATTCAGTGCACAGTTTATAGTGAATAGTTTATAGTTTTGATTAGTCAGACAAGTGATGTTGAAACAAGACGAGAGTCCTTTAAAACTGAAGACCGCAGCCTTTTCTGACCGTATTAGTCAACTCTATGGCTATCTTAGGAACGTTAAGCACGAGGAGGTCATGTCTAAGCAGATTTATCGAAGTGGAACCAGTGTAGGGGCAAATGTTATAGAGAGTCGTTTTGCCCAGAGCGGTGCAGACTTCGTTAGCAAGCTGAGCATAGCATTGAAAGAAGCTGGCGAGACAGAATACTGGTTAGAACGACTATATCATGCAGGTGTCATTGACAGGAGAGGCTACGAATCCTTGTTGGCCGACATTACAGAAATTATTAAGATGCTGGTATCTTCTATAAAAACGATGAAGAATAGAATGGGCAAAAAGTAATCATAACTATAAACTATTCACTATACACTATAAACTATGAATGAGTTTGACGAGATAAGGCCTTACGAGGCAGGGGAGATGAAGCAGGCTTTCGAGGAACTGCTGGCTGACCGTCAGTTCTCGGCCTTGCTGAAAGGATTCGTGCCATGGATGCCCAAGTCGGTGCGCAACGGACTGTTGCGTCTGGCCTTCACGGGTGTGAAGACGCCGTTAGACTTCCAGATGCGCATTATGAAGCCCATCGTGTGGCATGTCGTACGCAAATATACCGATGGTCTCAGCTTTGACGACAGTGCCTTGGCAGTGAATAGTGAAGAGTGTATAGTGAATAGTTGTGATATGCCAGATAGCAGCAACGTTGGTGCACAAGGTAATCATAACTATTCACTGTCAACTATAAACTATAAACTCACCCCGCGTTACACTTTCCTCAGCAATCATCGCGACATTGTGCTCGACTCGGCTTTCCTCGACGTGTTGCTTAACAAGTACGGCTATCCCACGACCGTCGAGATAGGCATCGGCGACAACCTGCTTATCTACCCTTGGATAAAGACGCTGGTGCGCATGAACAAGGCATTCACCGTGCGGCGCGGACTGACGGCTCACGAGATGATGCGCTCCTCGCAGCTGATGAGCCGCTACATCCACTATGCTGTCACCCAGAAGCACGAGAACATCTGGATAGCCCAGCGCGAGGGGCGTGCCAAGGACTCCAGCGACCAAACGCAGGAGTCGGTGCTGAAGATGCTGGCTATGGGCGGCGACCTCCGCGAACTGAACATCGTGCCGCTGACCATCAGCTACGAGTACGACCCCTGCGACTACCTGAAAGCTCAGGAGTTCCAGCAGAAACGCGACAACCCTGCCTTCAAGAAGAGCAAGCAGGACGACCTGACCAACATGCGTACCGGCATCTTGGGCTACAAGGGACGCGTCCACTACCATTGTGCTCCCCCCATCAACACCTGGCTCGACGAACTCACGGAGCTGCCGAAGAAGGAGTTCTACGAGACACTCAGCCACCGCATCGACCAACAGCTGCACAGCAACTACCGCCTCTATCCCTGCAACTACATCGCCCTTGACCTGCTCAACGGGCGGCGCGACTGGCAGGAGCACTACACGGCGGCCGACGAGCAGCGCTTCGAGCACTACCTGCAGGGCCAGCTGGCCAAGATTGACATTCCTGGCCGCGATGAGCCTTTCCTCCGCGAACGCATGCTCACCATGTATGCCAACCCGCTGCGTAACTACCTAAAAACCCGCCAATGAAAAAGGTACTAATGGCGCTTCTGGTGTTGACAGCCGTCGGCTGCACCACTGACAGCTACGAGAAGGGCGAGGGCCGTTACTCGCTGATGCAGGCCGACCTGTGCGAACTGGCCGTCGACGGCCAGAAGCGGGGCCACCGCTTTGTCACCGACGACGGTGACAGCTACCTGCTGACCGTTCCCGTCACTACCAAGTGGATAGAGACGGCCGACACCGTCTACCGCGCACTATTATATTATAATAAGGTGGACGACGGCAAGGCCGAAGCCCTCTCAGCCAGTGCCGTAGCCACGCTGAAGCCCGTCGAGCACTGGCGCTTCAAGGAGCTGCCCGCCGACCCCATGGGGCTGGAGAGCGCGTGGCTGTCGGCCTCGGGCAAGTACCTCAACCTGGGACTGCTCATCAAGACGGGACGCGTCGACGACGAGGAGGCACCCCACACCCTCGGGCTGGCGCAGGACACCGTCTACCGCCGCGACGACGGCCGCCGCACAGCCTGCTACCGGCTGCTGCACAGCCAGAACGGCATTCCCGAGCACTACACCAGCCGCCGCTACGTCAGCATCCTGCTGCCGCAGCCGCGCCCCGACACCATCCGGCTCTCCGTTCAGACCTACGACGGACGGTTGGAGCGTACCTTCACACCCCGCACACTGACTAATGACACAAAAACGGAATAAATGAAAAGACAACGCATCGTAACCTTCGGAGAACTCTTGCTCCGATTCTCGAAACCTGACCACCTGCGACTCACGCAGGGCGACATGTTTACCAGTAAGTATGGCGGAAGCGAGGCCAACGTGGCCGTCTCGCTGGCTGCCCAGAACGAGGACGTCACCTACATCACCCGGCTGCCCGACACCCCCGTGGGCCACGCCGGAGCACAATGTCTGGCGCAGCTCGGCGTCGACATCAGCCGGGTGGTCTATGGCGGACAGCGCATCGGCACCTACTACTTTGAGCCGGCCGCCGGCATGCGTGCCGCCAAGGTGGTCTACGACCGCGCCCACTCGGCATACTACGACCTGGCATCGGGCATGATACCCTGGCGCGACATCCTGAAGGATGCCGACATCTTCCAGGTCTCGGGCATCACAGCTGCCATCTCGCAGCAGGCCGCCGACGCCACCTTCGAAGCCCTCGACATTGCCGAAGAATTGGGCATCACCATCTCCTTCGACATCAACTACCGCAAAAACCTGTGGCGCTACGGGGCCGACGCGCGACAGACGCTGCGCCGCATGCTGGCGCGCTGCGATATGATGTTTGGCGACGCCATCGAGTTCGAGTGGATTTCCGAACACCCGCAGCCCCCCTTCACCGCTACCGACAGCAACTTCCAGATGCAGATACCCGAGTACAGCGCATGGTTCGACGAGCTCCACGCCGCCTATCCCCGCTGCCGACACTGGCTCATGGGCATGCGCAACATCGTCAGCTCCAACCACCACACGCTGACGGCACTGCTATGGACCGAGGGCACGCTGCTGCAGGCTCCCGTCGTCGACATCCCCGACGTCGTAGACCCAGTGGGTGTGGGCGATGCCTTCATGGGCGGGTTCCTGCATGCCATCCACGCCTTCCCCGGCGACCGCCAACGCCAGTTAGACTACTCGCTGGCCGCCGCCGCGCTGAAGAACACCATCCCCGGCGACTTCAACCTGTCGACGGAAGACGAAATCCTCGACGTCATGCATCATCGCTACACCGCCTCGACGCTCTATAAGTCCTTCGAGTAACCTTTTGATTTTCACCGCGTTGAAATTTTATGCCCCGCGGCACCGAATTTGATGCCCCGCGGCACCAAAAAGTATCAGCGACTTTACCAAATCGGCTAATCAAATTTGGTAACGTCGCTGATTTTTTTACCACTGCCGCCAATACTTTTTACCACCGTTGCTGATACTTTTCCATCGCGTCGCTGATTAAAATCCCCGCCGTTCCTTTGCCGTTTCAAATTTATTCCCGATCTTTGCAGCATCGCTTGTTAGCCCTGAGGGGTGAGCGGGCGGTCTTATAGTATTCAGGAGAAGGATGCCGAACAAGACATCATCAGTCGTGTTCCTGAACTCAAACAATTGAGTAGTGACATTGACAAGGCAACAACTGCCGTCATCAATGCCAAGCTATCCTTGGAATCTTCAATCCGCCAAACCCAGCGTGAAGAAGGAGTGCTTGGTGCAGCCGTGAATACCATCAGCAAAAAGGTTGATTCCATAAATGAGCACATCGACCAAGTTATGGAAGATGCACCCACAAAGTTGAAGGTAACGGTGAATGTGTCTGATGATGACTGGGAGAAGATGCAAAAACTCCATAACCAATGGATGGAACAGGAGAAACAGATGCTTGCCGACCAATACAAACAGCAGGAAGTTCTAT
>JAFTGB010000077.1 GCA_017458125.1 Prevotella sp. | reverse complement strand
CGCGCAAGTTCTTTGAGCCTGTAGAAGCACCGGCTGAGGTTGTCTATGCCAACGGAAAACTGACTTGGAAAGCTGTCCCATACGCCATCTGCTATCTGGTGATGGATGCTGAAGGCAACGTGGTGGGAATGACCAAGGATGATGAGTATGCTATTGCCGAGGCAGGTACATACACCCTCCGTTCTGTCAATGAGTATGGCAGCTTAGGTGAGAGCACCAATTTTGAAGTGACGGAAGCCATGACGACTGGCATTCAGGCCGAAAAGAACATACAGGTCCCTTTCGTCGAAACTCAGGTCTATGACCTGCAGGGCCGCAAGATGGCCGACAGCCAGTTGCAGCGTGGCATATACTTATTGAATGGTAAAAAAATGATTGTCAGATAACTCCACTCCTCTCAAGACTTCTGGAACTCACTGGGTGTTTGCCCGGTGAGTTTCTTGAAGCACTTGCTGAAATACTTAGGGTCTGAGAACCCGCAACGGTATGCTACGTCAGCTACAAGTACATTGGGCTGGCGCAGCATCGTTTTTGCACGTTCTATACGTTGATTGAGCAGGTAGTTGTTAGGAGAGGTGTTGAAGACGCTCTTCATGCGGGCGAAAAGCAGGGTGCGGCTAATTGCCATAGCCTGGGCAAAGTCCTGCATTGACAGGTCGGAGTCGCCTAAGTGCTCGTTGACGAACGTCTTCACACGTTCGGCAAACAGACGGTCCTCTTCATTCTCGACAACTTCTACTTGCTCTATTTTCTCTACCGCTTCCTTGATGGACAGCAACTCACGGATGCGCTCGCTCATCACCTCAATGCGCTGGTTGCTGGTCAGGCGGATGTCCTTAATCTCATTCTGCAGCAGGCGGATGTAACGCACTACACGATATATGCCGATGACCAGCAATGCCAGCAGCAGACCGTAGAGCATCCAAGCCCACGGTGTCTCGTGGAAAGCGGCCCGCCGGTGGATGGTCAATATGTGCTCGTTGTCAGCCCAAACACCGTCTCCATTGGTGGATCGTAGATGCAGTCGGAAGGTTCCGGCAGGAATGTCGGGCAGGGTGATGTGGTTGTCGGTAATATAGATCCAGCGATTGTCCATGCCCTCAATGCGGTAGGCGTAGGTGATAGGTACATTCTTGTTGAAGTCGAGAGCTGCAAACTGAATGGTGAGGCTGCGCTCGTCGGGTGACAGCCTGATGTCTGAAGAGCAGTCGAAGACAAGGGGCGGTTGATAATTGCTCTTTTGCATGTCCTGCGGGCTGACGCTCAACACTCCCTGTGTGGTGCCAAAAAGTAAATGGGCACCGGCGAATACGGGCTTTGTATCCAAAAGCTTGAAGCGTTCGTCCAATGTACCACGGGTGTAATTGGTGACCGTGCTGTCGCTTAACGAAAAGCAACTGATGGAGGTCTGCGAGACAATGTAGAGTCCGTGGCTGGGCTTGAAGAACAGACTCAAGCATACGTCAGAAGGCAAGCCCTGATCGGTGGTGAAGGTGCAGAAAGGGGCATGCTCACTCAGCAGTCGCCGGTCGTCGGTCAGACAAAAGCCGCCGCCACTGGTGGCAATGGCTACTGTATGATTACGGAGAGGCTCTATATCCATCACCCAGTTGTTGCTGAGCGATGTGGCGTCATCAGGTCGGCGGCAATGATGCCAGAACTTCATGTCCCGGAGATCTCCGCCCAGCGAACAGGTGTAGAGCCCGTTCAGTGTACCTGCTATCAATACCTGTTGTGGGGTAATGTGCAGACAGCGCACCTTGTCGCTCTCCACGTCAGTCGGCCATCCAGACAGACCATTGTTTTTATGGAGGAACACGCCGTCGTGCTTTTGCCGCAAGTCGTACATATTCAATCCTCCCTTGTAGGTGGCTATCCAAAGACGTTGCTGGCCATCTTCAACCATGTCGTAGATGTTGTCGCAACTCAGACTATTGGGGTCATTCTCGTCATGGACGTAGCGCTTGACGGTGTAGCCTTCACCCGTTTCCGAGGCCTTGAGTCGAGTCAGTCCATCAGGCTTTGCCCCCAGCCACAGGTCGCCCTGCGAGTCTTCAAGGATGCAATATACATTCTGTCCGAAAGCGACGGGAGTCGTTGACAGTTCTCCTTTGGGCGTGAGATATTTGTCGCCAACGCGAACATGCCCATTCTTATCTGCCACCCATGTGCGGTCTTTTTTGTCCACATAAAGACAGTGTACCTCTTCCTCGGCGGCACCCGATAATTTCACAGGTTGCAAGGGCTTGGCGCCAAACCAGACACGATAGAGTCCGCTGTGTGTGTCAACCCAGATGCCTCCTTGGCGGTCTACCAAGAGAATGCTGGTAAAGACATTGGCGAATTGGGGCAGGCTTTTCAGTCTTGCCAAGGTGGCATCGTCAGCCTTGTATGGCCGTGGCCGCTTGCTGTAGTCGCCGCTTGTCAGTTCGAAGCGTCCCGTTCTGCGATGGAACACGAAAGTCAGGCTGTCATTGGTGGTACACTCCAGGTCGTGGTCGGGCAGCTCGCGGATGCTGCCAATGCGATTGGTGCGCAGCGGACTGTTGTCACCGGGCCGCATGCGATAGTTCTGGAAGCGGTAGCCGTCGTATCGGCACAGTCCGTTCCATGTGCCAATCCACACATACCCGTCATGGTCTTGCACGGCACTAGACACAATGTCTTGGCCGTACCCATCGGCTTCACTGAAATGGGTGATTCGCACCTCCTCAGACTTGTGAGCCGTGACGACGGAAGTAATCAATAGGATAGTGATGGTTATCAGTAGTCGTTTCATGATTGCCCCAATAGCATTTTTGTTAAATCCCTCTCTCTGCCCAGTCGCCTCTGTCAAGGTTACGGTAGCCGAT
>JAFTGB010000030.1 GCA_017458125.1 Prevotella sp. | reverse complement strand
CCTGTTTTCCTCTTGTGAGGAACCCAACACCCCCAAAGTAAAAACAATTGACACCTCAAAAAAAGTGCGTCACTTTTCCGCCGCTTTTCTTGACACAATGTCATAAAGTTCCTGCTGTTCGCTGTCCATTTGCAAAATCAGAGATTTTTGACGATGTGTTCTGGGGGTCTGATAGTTCAGCTGGTACATGGTTTTGGTGAGGTGACCTGCCTGGTAGATGGTAATCTCGGACTTAGCCTCCTTGAGCAGACGCTCCAGCTCAAGCATGATGGTGTAGGCCGTAAAGCAGATGCAGATGTGTGCCTCTATTCTGTTATGCAGTCTGTGGAAGATTGGCCTTGCCCGCAGGTCTCCTTTGTTCATTCTGAAGGCTCGCTCGATGAACCAGAGATTGGAGTAGTTTCCAAGAACATCCTTCTCTGGCAGAGTGGTGTTCGTGATGTGCCCCTTCACACCATCCCAAACGGCATCGGCCTCGTACTTGTCCCTGTCGATGGTGATTGTCACGTCACCATCCATCTTTAGGTACTTGTTGTACCCCCGCTTGTTTATGTTCGCCTTGGTGAGCTTGCCGGTGTTGAATCGTTTCTCAAGCCGTTCCATCCCTTTCTTGCGGGCGTGGGCATCCTTCTTTGCACGCTTTTCTGACTTTGAAACTATCAGACGGATCCCATCGTCTTTGTCGATGACCTTGACATCACCATACTGCAGGTTCATGTCGATGATAGATTGCTTCACAGCATCAGACTCGTTCTTCACACGAGCACCTATTATATATTCGTAGCCGTTCTTCTGGAGTTCATCAATGTTCGCTTTCGACAGCAGCCCCGCATCAGCCACCACGATGGGATGGTCGAAGCCGTGTTTCTTGGCCAGTGTCTCGATGACGGGAATCAGTGTCTTGCCTTCATGAATGTTACCTTCGTATATCTCATAGCCGATGGGGTTGCCACCCGGTGCGACCAGCAGGCCGAGGAATATCTGAGGGCAGGCGTGCTTCCCGTCCTTGGAGAACCCTGTCTTGCGCAGATCGTCCTCCTGCGCCGCCTCGAAGTAGAGTGTGGTCATGTCGTAGAACACCACGCTGACAGCACCGCCGCATTTCTTCTTCGTCCATTCATAGGAGATACACTCTACCTTGGCCTTCATGTCCTCACCCTCCGGCCTTATCGGCTTGCCCTCATCATCCTTCTTACAGTCTTTGTCCTTGCGGTAGCACAGGTTGTCAAGGAACTTGTAGATGGCCTCCACGTCGTATTCCTTGTTAAGGTAGCGGCGCAGATACTCCACTGTGCGAAGCTTGCTGCCAGGATTGAACAGACGGCATATCACTAAATGGCGAAACATGTCGTTGCCCAGTGCCCCATAGCCTATCCTGTCGTAGAGACTGCCGTAAATGAGCTCCGGGCCTATCACCTGGATATGGGCATTGGATATGCCCGAGAGGAATTTCTCCAAGCCTTCCTCGAAGGGATCGTGGTAGTCCATGGGCAGCAGAGGGCCGCGCAAGGAGTCGATATACTCCCAACCCTTGCGTTCCAGCTCCCGCAGTTCTCCATCGTCGGAGCTTGTACCCATAATCTTGATGACCTTGTTGGCACGGCAATGCTTGCCCTTCTGCTTTATGATGACGCTGAAGGAGCCTGACTTGTTGGGTTTCCGATGCACAAACATGATGCAAAGATACTGCGAGGAACCCAAAACACCAACGAGCAAAGTGTCATTTTATTGATTTTTAAGAAGTTCCAATTGTTAAAGGCATTTAACGTTGAAAACAGGAAAAGGAAAAACTGGCTCAATTACAACTTCCCCGTCAACTACGCCAACCACAATACACAGACGCCGAGGACTGCCTGGCTGAACCAGACCGACACCTTCTGGGTTGAAGTATGCGGCGACGAGGAGTTCGTGTCTCACGTCGTCGGCACCCCCAAGCTAAAGATCTGGCAGCAGGGGGACGACACCATCACCGTCGACTGCGGCCTATATGGCCATACTGAGGCCAACGACACGCTCGGCTTCGGACAGGGGTTCCGCCATTGGGGACGTTTCGTCTACAATACAGCTGAGGGCCGCCACACGGGAGCCATCAGCGAAAGCCTGCTCTCGAACGACTATTCCGCCCGCACCGACACGATAGACGCCTCAAAAGAGCCCTTCCTGCAGATGTCGCCCGACTTCAGCGGCCAGGGCGGCTGGTCGGGGGCCAACGACATGATCTGGATCAAAGGCGACACCGTCTCGACAGCCCGTCTCGTGGTGAACGACGTCAGCCAGACGAGTCCCCTGGAGGCCTACAGCGGCGCATCGTCGGGCAACTACGCGGCCATGGGGTTCCCCGTCGTCACAAAAGCCAGCAGCAATGACATCATGGCAAGTGGCAGCATCGGTTCTGTCTCCGGCTCACTGAACACGGCTTCAGGCTCGTCGCATACAGAACTGATGACCCTCGACATGAACGGCGACGGCTACCCTGACCTGGTGGGCAACAAGAAAATATCGTATACCGACCACCGCGGCCGCCTGGGCAGTGACGTGTGCGCAGGGTTTGCTCAGGAAAACCAGAACAGCGCCTTCAGCCTTTCTACCGGCGGCAGCGCCCAGTATTCGTTCTCTACTTATGGGAAAAACAGAAAGGACGGAACGTCCGCCTTGTCGACCCAGCAGGCAGCAAGCGGCAAGAATGCCCACGTGTCGCCACAGTTCGATGACGGCCAAGGCAATAATAACGATGCCGTCAAGAGCACCTATGCCGATGTCAACGGCGACGGCCTGCCTGACTATCTTGTCACCAGTGGCGACAATGTCGTCGTCCGCCTTAACATGGGCTACTCCTTCGGCCCGCAGCGGACACTTTCCATCAGCACCCTCGGGCGTTCTGCCAGTTCCACGTCCTCACCAAGCATCGGTGCCGGGCTCGGCTTCGATAAATGGAACACCAGTTTTGCTGGTGGTATTGGCGTGGCCACGACCGAAAGCATGGAGACGGCAGGCCTTTACGATGTCAACGGCGACGGCCTGCCTGATCTCGTTGTCTCCAATGGGCTGGGGTGCAGCGTGTCGTTCAACACCGGCAATGGCTTTGAATCCGCCGTTTCCCCGGAGGAGATGTCGGGCATTGCCCGTAATGCCAGCCTTTCCACGTCGGCAAACGTGGCCGGGACGGTGGCGTTCACCGCATTCGGCATGAAGACCGCCGTCAGCCTTGGCGTCAACCATGCACGGAGCATCGCCCGCCAGCTTATGGCCCTGCGCGATATCGACGGCGACGGCTTCCCTGACATCGTGACGTCCGACAGTCCCGACGACATGTCCGTCCGCTACTCTGCCATCCGCCGCACGAACAAGCTCCACACGGTGCGCAACTCCCTCGGCGGCACCTTCACGCTCGACTATGCCCATTCGGCACCGACCTACGGCCTGCCCGGCGGCAAGTGGGTGCTCTCGGAGGTCACCGTCGACGACGGTATCCACGACGACGGCCCCGTACAGCGCACACGCTACGAATACGCCGACGGCCGGCGCGACCGCCACGAGCGCGAATTCCTCGGCTTCGGCGAGGTACACGCCATTGAGCTTGACACCGAAAACGGCAATGCACCCTACCGCCGCACCGTCGAGGAGTATGATGTCAGCAGCGTCTACTCGCAGGGCAACCTGCTCTCAACAGCTGTCATGGACGCCGACGGCAACCTCTACACCAAGACGACGAACAGTTATTACGGCTACCTCCTCAAGGCAAGTTCCAGCGGGACATATTCTTTCACTAACAAGACAGACAACAACCTGGCCTCTGCCATCGGCGACGCCGGCATGGCCTACTGCCCGCTGAAGTTCACGGAAGCCAGACAATACGAAGCGGGCAGCTCCAACGGGCGCATCATGTCGCAGGAACACTATTCCTACTATACGACCTATACGACATATGCAAGCCCTGGCGCTCTGTCTGTCTATCGTTTCAGCGACAAGGGCAACATGACATCAAGTGGCACTAATTTCACTCTCCGTCGAACATACGCATATTTAAGAAATGAAGAGCTCAACGTGCTCAGACGAGTCAGCAACTGCAGCTCATACTCCTCATTGACATCCTCAAGCATGCTTGAGAAGACCACTTTCCAGTATCCCGATAACAATAATTTGTTGTTGCCGACGTTAATAAGAAAGTATATCACGTCTTCGATATATGCCCAGACTAACCTGTCCTACGACGTCTACGGCAACCTGATGTCGATGCAGCTGCCATCGAACCATAAGAACGAACGGATGGCCTACAGCTATAAATATGAGACGACAATGAATATGTACGCAAACAAAATAGAAGACAGCTTCGGACTGAAATCAGAGGTCCAGAGGTTTGACTATCGCTATGGGGTGGCTCTCGACCGCGAGGACTCTCACGGCAAGCACCTGCGTACCTATCTCGATGCCATGGGGCGCCCGGTGCGCTATGTCAGCCCGCTGGAGCAGGCCCCTTATGAAAGCGACATGCCGTCATATGAACAGCAGACCGACCTGTACACCGTCAAGTATGAATATCATCCCTTCGCACAGCTGAATGCTGCCGGTGGCATCAGCAAGCCTGCCTATGCCGTCACACACCACTACGACACCAAGCATCCCGGCGACCCCATCGTGACCGTCACCTTCGTCGACGGCTTCGGCCGCCCCGTCCAGGTGAAGAAAGAGTCGGTCGTCGACGGCAATCGTGGCTATATCCTCAGCGGGAAGATCGTCTATGACGCCTTCGGGCGTACATCGAAGGCCTACTATCCGACGTTTAATCAGAATGACAGCCTGCATTGGCAGCTCGGCCAGGACATGGTTGCACCGACGCGCACGCTGTATGACGTCCTCAACCGCACGACGCAGGTCACCCTCCCTGACAACACGGTATCCAGCATGGCCTACACCCTCTCATCGGTCAACAGCCAGAATGTGGTCGTGGCGGAGCTGACCGACGCCTTGAACCATAAGACGGCTACAAGCACGAACGGCAACGGTCAGACCGTGCGGACGACCCAGTATAATGACGCCGGCACACCGCTGAACACCACTTATATGTTCGATGCGCTCGGGCGACTGACAAAGGTGACGGATACGGAGGGCAACAGCACTTATACGAGCTACGACATGCTGGGCCGTTGCCTGAGCGTCAACCACCCTGCCAGCGGGACAACCGAATACGGCTATGACAACGCAGGAAACCTCGTTACGAAGCTTCTCCCCAATCTCATCGAGCCTCTCCAGTCTGTTACGGTTAAGCCCGGCATGGACACGATTGTGTACAACTCCGTCGTTGGCGATGCCACCACGCAGGATTTAGAGCCCATTGACATGGGTGATAGGTTTCCTGTAGACCCGACCTTCGCGGCCGTGAGGTCTCCAATCCGCTATTATTACCGCTTCAACCGCCTTGACAGCATTGTCTATCCATTCCACCCGGAGAACAACGTCTACTACTATTATGGCGGCGCCAACAGCCGCAACGAGCAGAGCGGCCGCGTAGCCCTGCGCGTGGACGGCTCTGGGGCCGTTGCTTACAACTATGACCAGATGGGCAATGTCATTGAGACCGACCGTACGGTCATCGTGCCTAACGAGGGTGTCTTTAGCTTTACGACAGACTGGAAGTACGACAGTTTTGGCCGGTTGATGCGCATGACCTATCCCGACGGCGATCACATTTACTATTACTATGACCTCGGCGGGCAACTGCAGATGGTTAATGGATATAATGGCAACAATAACAGCACATACGTCAGTGATATTCATTACAACAAATTCGGTCAGATGACTGATATGGAATATGGCAACGGCGCATTGACACAATACTTCTATAATCCTGCCACGAACCGTATGAATTGGATGCGGGTGGTGACAAACAACCTTCCTCTAAACCGGCACTATTACTATAATGCGGTCGGCAATATTGACAGCGTGAAGAACACGGTGTATGGCAGTGCACCCCATTTCAGCGGAACCCTGACACAGAGCTACACCTACGATGCCCTTGACCGGCTTGTAGCGGCTGATGGCATGTTCACCGGACAGCAGACGGCTGCAGCACAATACCACCAGACATTCGGTTACGACGATATGTATCGAATCGTAGCAAAAAGCACAGCTGCCAGCCAAAGCGACATGAATATTGACGGAGACTTGTATGTCGGCAGCTCGATGTCCTATTCCTACAAGACGAGGCATCCATTCCAGATTGACCAGATTGCTGATGGCGGCATCTATCGGGATCAGGGCCCATCGGGCAGAACCTTTGGCTCAACTGTCAGCACCTATGAGTATGACGACAATGGAAACCTGACCCATGAGCGCACAGCCCGCCAGAAAGCTGACGGCCATTACGAGCCCGTCGGCACAGAGCGCAAGTTCCTCTGGGACGAGGAAAACCGCCTGCAGGCCATCTCCGAGAATGGCTATGTTTCAAATTACATATACGATGCCGACGGTGAGCGGACGGTGAAGATGCATGGCGGCGGCACGGCCAGCTACCTCAATGCCAGCGATTCGACTGTGACGACCGAACGCCCCAAGTACACGCTCTATGCCAGCCCCTACTTCACACTTGACGAGGATCATGTCTACGTAAAGCATATCTACATGGGGCATGACCGTATCGTGTCGAAGATGGCAATGCTGTCGCAAGACCCGCGTGGTGCCGATATCGCGAATTTTGAAGGAAAGACCAGCCTGGCTAAGCTACGGAAGCAGAAGCAGGCTCTTGAATCGGCTATCGACAACAATTATGCCGCCCTTGGCGTGCCCTTCAAGTCAGTGGATTATGACGACTTCGAATACAACACCAATCCAGATTTCTCGCGTCAGGCCCAAACCCAGGCGGAGGTTCTTTATTACTATCACAAGGACTACCTGGGCAGTTCGCTTTACCTGACCGACGCTAACGGGCAGACCACTCAGCACGTGGAGTATATGCCCTATGGCGAGATGTTCGTAGAGCAGCACGACGACGGCACTTGGGCTACTCCTTACCGCTTTACCGGCAAGGAATATGATGAGGAAACGGGGCTGATATACTTTGGAGCCCGCTACTTCGACCCGAAACGAGTGTTCTGGTATAGCACTGACCCCCTACAGGAAAAATATCCAAATGTAAGCAGTTACTGCTATACTAAGTGCAATCCTGTGAAATTTATTGATTCTGATGGTAAAAAATTATGGGTTGCAAACAATGAAGCAAAACATTTGTTGTTAGGTGTAATACCCAAAACGGCACATAAGTATCTCAAGATAAACAAACAAGGGTTTGTCAAGTCGCATTTGCTTAATCGAGGATTGAAGACGATTAATGAACATAGTAATAATCTCATTTCTATAGCAAAAATAGCTGGGGACAAAAAACATACTGTAAGGTTTTATGGACCTGTTAACTCATATTCATACATTAATGCAGAAACTGGGAATAACTTAATTTATAATTTCGATTCGCCTGACAGAAGAAATGTTTATAGAGAAACAATGAATAATTATTCTGGCGAAGAATCTATGAGGGCTATATTGTCGGAACAACTGTTAAAGGTAGGTATTACGGATGCAGATGAGGTTTCTGGTAATTTTGGAGCAACTTTACGCCCATTGACTATGCAAACTACTTATCCAGGAGGACAAGTGTCAACTTCTGGAGATGTAGAAGTTTATGTTAACGGTAATGGTACGACCCCAATTGAGCAAATAGTGTACACTGCCCATGAATTGAACGGTCATGCATTGTTTGGAATATTGGGGCTTGATCCTCGACATAGCGAAGGATCAGGCAATGTATCTGGAGCCTCTCAATTAAATAAACATATAAATATAGTAGAGAATGAAGCAAGAGAATATAATAAATAAAAGCTTTCTTATTCTATCTTTTTTTCTGTTGTGGAATCTTTTCTGTTGCTCTATAAAAGGGAGTGATCGTTTATTCATACAAAAAAATGACACCCTTGAGGCAGATGATAAAATTGAGGGTAGAATGATATCCTTTAAAAACGATTCTGACATGATAATGATTGGGAAGAATCATTATATTGCAGGTTATGAGCAGAATCTTCTCTTCAATAGTGAGGTTAAGAAGAACCTTACAAAGGTAGATAGGCTTGAATGTTTTCAAGGTAGAATCATTTCTGTTGTAGATATGATTGATGACAGTTTGTTTGTATCTGAAATGTGGCCGAAAAATTTGGATGAAGTTTTTGTTGATGATTTAAAAAATAGTATTCAAAAATTCAAACCACCGATTATGACACCAAGTAAAGAGGATACTCTGACATTTTACTTAGTAATTAAGTTCTGGTAGACAAAACTGGGATAGAGGGGACTCCAGATCCGTTTTTCGGGAGAGCGGTTTCTTGGCAGTGCCGCTCCAGCTCTGCTCGCTCTTGCTACCAACGAGATCGGGGATCAGGGGATCAGGGAGATGGTTCTCCTCGGGATAGAGGGGACGGTTCTCCTGATCCGTTTTTCAGGAGAGCGGTTTCTTGGCAGTGCCGCTCCAGCTCTGCTCGCTCTTGCTACCAACGAGATCGGGGATCAGGGAGACGGTTCTCCTGATCCGGGACAGGGGGCACATTTGTTATTTTTCCCTTAAATAATTTGGCCGAATGAATATTATTTCATATCTTTGCAATCGTAACAAATAGAACTAATAAATAATAAGGAGAAAGAAATGGCAAAACAACAAAATGAAAAATGGATCAGGAGAACCGTCCCCTTGATCATTATAGATGATGGAAGATTTGCGAAATCGGCTATACCATATTTGCCGACGATTTTACCACTTTCAATTAGATAAAAAAAATGAGATTGATTTTGTTATTCTTCTTCATGCTTTCTGCGCTGCAGGATATGAGCGCATTTTCTTGGCAAGAAATCTCTGATTCAATTGCCAAGGTGCAGTCTGCTTACAGGAATGGGATATTTGAGAACGAAGCATACCTTAACAAAATGTTGAGGAATGACGAACAGATTGCAAAGCATATAAGTAGTATTGTCCACATCGGTGATACTCTCATTTTGGTGGAAGTTGCCGATGGATTTAAACGCGGCCGATTGTGGATTAAGGGAAAAATGCATGATACTTATGCTGATTTCTATTATGATTATGACAAGGACTCGCTACATTTTAACAATCTTTTCTCGCAGAAAATAGAAAATAACAGAATGATTAAGATGTGTGATGAATGGAGAATTGACGAATTACAGAATATTCATATTGGATATCGTATTCTTGATGGCCCATATTATTTAATAACAAAAGTTGTATTTGCTGCGGATAAATCCTATGAAATAGAATGTCATGGATTTGCGGGCTTAGGCGGTGTTATAGTCCCTGAAGATAGCTGTTCATCTCAAAGTCCGATGAAAATTCCTAAAAACTCTCTTAAGAAGTTGAGAGAAGTTCTTATGAATCCAACGGATTAGCGATTAGGGATAGGGATAGAGGGGACTCCAGATCCGTTTTTCGGGAGAGCGGTTTCTTTGCATTGCTGCTCCAGCTCTGCTGGCTTACTGCCAACGGGACGCATGAATGCGAGTAGAGTTGGAGCGCATTTGAGAATTATCCCCTAAAAAATTTGGCCGAATGAATATTATTTCATATCTTTGCAATCGTAACAAAAAGAACTAATAAATAATAAGGAGAAAGAAATATGGCAAAACAACAAAATGAAAAACGGATCAGCAGAACCATCCCCTTGATCTTAATTACAGCCTTAATGGCCGTCACGGCCTGTTCGGGCGAAAAGGAGGTTGTCGAGGGTAGTCTAAGTGCCAGTACGACGAGCTTCACACCGTGTAAGAACTCGCGGGCCGACAGCAATGAGGATTATACTATGACG
>JAFTGB010000029.1 GCA_017458125.1 Prevotella sp. | reverse complement strand
TTCCAGGCCCAGCATCAGTCGCATCAGCGTGCTTTTTCCACAGCCCGACGCTCCGACCAGTGCCACGTAGTCGCCACTGCGGATGGTCAGGTTGAGGCCGTCGAAGAGCAGGGGCATGTCGTCGGCATAGCGGAACTTCAGGCCTCGAATGTCTATCTGGCCCGTAATCTGCTTCACCACATTGGTATTCTCCTTTACCTCCGTCTTTCCAGTCAGGATAGGCCGGCAGAGCTGTATCTCTGGCAGCATGCGCGACATCAGGGACGTAATGCCCTGCAAGTTGGACACGGCCTGGCAGACAATTCCCAGCACGGCGCAATAGGCGATATAGTCGGAGAGCGACAACTGGTAGTACCAGGCTGCCCACATGGTCACGATCATGGGCAACAGCCTGAGGCAGTAGCCGATGCCGGTTACGACGAAACTGACCAGCGGCTGGCGGCTGCTATAGGCCTCTGTGGGGGCGTATGCCTTCGCCCATTGATGGAAGGCACGGAACTCCGCTCCCGTGGTCTTGATCTTCTGGATGCCTGAAAACAGGGCAAACAACATGCCTATGAGTCGTGATCCGCTGGCGTTCACATTGCGCTGCACTTTTTGTGTATAGTGGCTCTCCAGTATGAGGGCTACGATCCGTATCAGAACGACGATGATGCCAGTGTAGAGCAGCGGTCCGCCATAGATGAAGAACTGTGCGACCATGACGAACGAGAACAGGAAGGTCAGGAACATCGACAGGAAACTGGCAGACAGGTTGGAACTCACGCGCGACAGCGACAGCAGGCGGTTGCTGAGGTCGCCAGGCGTAAACCTCTTGGCAAAGGTGGTGGGCATCTGCAGCAGGCGCGACATGAGAGCCGTCTGCAGCGCATACTCCACCTTGTCCTTGATACGTGCCACTACCAGGTTACGGGCTATATATACCATCGTCAGTCCGACGGCGGCACTGAAGAGCAGCACCGCAATGGGAACAATCTGGTTGGCATCGCCAGAGGGGATGACCTCCGAGAAGATTAACTTCGAGACGTAAGGGGTGAACATCGTAAGCAGTGCCACGCCTATGCCTGTCATCAGGAAGTACAGCAGGTCATACACGCAGAGATTATTCGCTGAAAAGAGTAACATTTTCTTGATGGTCAGGTCGTTACCTGTCAGAGGCAGACACGTTATCAGTGCCTCCTGCTTCAGCAGGTCAGCATGCCGGCTGGCCGTCATCGGCTGGTTGGTCTTCGGATGTATGAATTTATAGTCGGTGAAGCCGGGCTTGAGTATGACGGGAGTATTGTCATCGGCCATAAATCCCATCATGTAGCCCGTGCAGTGGGTCCACCAGCGGTCGCTGAGCGTGATGAAGCGGAAGAAGATGTTATGGCACTCCAGCATCGTCTCCACCTGCTCTATGTCTTTCGGTAGTTCCGCGGCCGACTCCATCTGTTTCCACAGCTTCCTGTCTATCATGGAGCGCAAGATGGCCTGTGCCTGGCTGATGGCCTTGCGGTCGCCGTCCATGCGCTGGGCTAACTGCTGGAGGAATATGTTCGTATTCATCGTGTCAAGCAAATTTTAAGAGATTGCTGTACAGGCCGTCCGTCTGCCGCAACTCGTCATGGGTGCCGTGTTGGGTGATGCAACCGTGCTCTATCACATAGATATGGTCACACTGGGCAATGGTCTCCAGACGGTGGGCTATCATGATGAGCGTGATGCCCATGTTGTAGAGGTGTTGCATCACCTTGGTCTCCGTCTTGGGGTCGAGTGCCGAAGTTCCCTCGTCCATCAATACTATGGTTGGTTCCTTGGCCAGGGCAGTGGCTATCTCAATACGCTGCCGCTGTCCGCCGCTGAAGTTCTTGCCGCGCTCGGCCACAATGTCCTGATAGGCTCCAGGACGTTCCATAATCTCATGGTGTATCTGCGCTTCGTTGCAGGCTAGCACCATGGCAAAGTCCTCTATCGACTCGTCCCACATCTTCACGTTGTCGGCAATCGTTCCCTCAAAGAGCGTCACGTCCTGGTTGATCACCGAGACGGAATTAACGAAGGTCATGCGGCCGATCTCCCTGCGTGGTTTGCCGTCGAAGAGCACCTCGCCCTCCCAGGGTTCATAGAGTCCTGATACCAGGCTCAGCACGGTGCTCTTGCCACAGCCAGAGGGACCTACCAGAGCGATGCGCTCGCCCGCCCTGATCTTCAGCGAGAAATGGCTGATGATGGGGGGCAGGCTGTGGTCGTAGCCGAAGGTGATGTCGCGTAGTTCTATCTCTCCGGCCAGTTTGGCCACATCAGGCAGGTCGTTGCCCGCAGGCAGGCGCAGGTCTGGACTCTCCTGGCCACAGTCGGCTACTTCCTTGATGCGTTGGATCGACGAACTGAGCCGGAAGAAGGTCTGTACGCTGGATATGGTTCTGTTGATGGGATAGATGGTTTCGTTGATAAATCCCTGCGAGGCCAACAGCATGCCCGGCGTCAGTTCGCCCTGCAGAATCAGCCACGTGCCCAGACATATTATAACACCGTTGGTCAGTTGCAGCACTATTTCTGGTATGGCACTGATATATATAGAGGTACTGACGGTGGTCACGCGGGCATTCAAGGCCTGTGCGAAGGCCTTTTCCCACAGTGCGAAGAAATGGCGCTCGCCACCTAATGACTTGATGGTCTCCAGATTACTCATGCCTGTCATCGTGACGTTCTGCAGTCGTGCGTCGGTCACTTCCTGTTTCATGGCAATTTTCTTCTGGATCGTGGTTGTGGTACGCATCACGAATATGAGCAACAGGATCGAGAAAATCTCCAGTAGTCCCAGTTTCCAGTTGAAGAGCATGACAAAGTAGCAACTGATGATTGGCAAAATGGCTATACTCAAAATTGGCAGAGAGTAGTCCATCAGTTTGCTGGTTTTTGAGATGGTGGAATAGCGGGCCACCAGTTCGCCTGGCGTAAACTGGGTGAGCCGGGTCATGGGCAGCTTGAGCACTGTCCACATATAATTGGCCGAAGTGGTGATGTTGATCTTGGTCTGGCTCTTACGGCGTAATACAGAGAACGATATCCACATCAGGAGTTCAACGGCGAAAAGCAGGATGTAAAGTGTCAGCAATGGCGTAAACCACTCAGGATTCTTCCTCGTGATGATATTGTCGGTATATACCTGCTGGAACAGTGGTGGGAACAGGCAGATGACAGAGTCGATGGCCGTGAGTATTGTGCCGTTGATGGCAAATATCAAGTTGCCCTTCAGGAAGTAGCTGAAGGCTTCCCTCATCGACAATTCTGTTTTCTTATTTATGTTCTTCCCTTTCATCACTCCAACTTTTGCTTGAGGTTGCGGAAATGTGCACGCGATGCCTCGAAGAGATACTCGAACATGCTGCGGCGACGGGTCTCGGTGAGCACCGAACAGTAAGTACCGATGCCCATGCTCACATCGTCGGGTTTGCCGAACGACCAGTCGTAGTTTGTCGAGTCATTGGGGGCACGGCGCAGGTCAATCTGTACCTCATAGACAAGGTCTTCACCATCGCCTGTGAGTTGCTTGGCCAAGGTCTCCGACTTCAGTTTCTGGCGCACCTTGGTTAGTCTGGCAGGATAGCGCACCACCTTACTGATGCGGCCATACACGTAACCTATCTCGTCACGTTTCTCGTTGGCAGGCCACACCTGGGCTTCCATACCGACGCGCAGGTGGCGCTGGGCCTCATTGTCAGCATAGGCGATGAGCTGCGTCTGCCTGTTGGCAGCATCCTTCTTCACGATACTCACTATAGGTTCGAAGCCCTCAAACGGCTCGCTATCGCCTTTCACGCTAATCACCAGGCCATTCACCGTACTCGACAGAAAGCTGTAGCTGCCATTGATGGAGACCATTGCCACAGTCTGCCCCACGTGTACGCTGTCGCCGTTGTGGACAAGCATACTGCGCACCACACCATGGTTAGGCAGTGTGATGTCTGTAGTGCCCTCCTTGGGGAATATCACACCCGAATAATAGGCTTTGTCGCTCACATTCCCTAAGAAACCCCATACAATGAATGCCGCGATTAACAGAAAAATCGCTGTCGCCAGCAGATAGGTGGGAACATAGGTTATCTTCAGATGATCGCCTATCTGCGACGGAGAGTTGTATTCGTTTTTGTCTTGTATCATTTTTATTGTTTTTTACGGAAATCGTCAGTTTTGGGAATATCCCTTGAGTATTGTATGCATAAACTAATATTTTTTGGCAGTCAAAATTAAGTGTTTTTATCTAAACCTCCAAATGTTTATGAAAAAATCTCAATCTTTTGCTGTTTTTAAAACCTGTCTAAACATGCAGAGCCACTTCGGCCGCCCTTCTATGCTCTTGTTCATCATTGATGAACATCTGCTGGCCACGTTGATGGTTAGGGCACGCAGCGGCTGCTCTCGGGGTGATGGCTTTTAACGTGAGTGCAACGCTTTACGGGGAAGAAGCGTCACCAACCGGTGAGGGAAATGACGGATTGCTCGTATGTGAAATGACGACCTGTATCGCGGACGGCTGATGTCTTCCGGTAGGTCGGTTTATCGTGGATCGGGACGAGAAAGACGGTTCTCTGATTCAGCAAACTGAACAGGAGAACCGTCCCAAGACTTATGTCGTCACTGGTTAAGCGGCAGCACCCTTCTCTTCCTGCAACTTCAGGCTGATGCCGAACATCTCGCCCATGAGCAATGCGAAGAAGCCGTTGCCCAGCATGCTGATACAACCGTCTACGGCATCATTAGGATCGTCGTCGGCTATGATGCCGACGACGAAGATGGACACGGCAGTCAGACTATTTTGAACCGCCTCCCAGTGCTATATACAGGGCGATGACGGCCTCGGAAGCGTCAAACATGTTCATAGCCTGACCGAGCTGTGCGTCAAGCAGCGACTCCTGCGCCTTCAGCACTTCCAGATAGCTGGCCTTGCCATTGTCCATCAGTTCGTGAGTGCCAGTGTATGCCTCATGCAGGACCTGCACCTGACGGCTGTAATACTGGTGCTTCTCGCGGGCTGCCTGGCAGTCGGCCATGGCCTCGTTCACCTGGTTGCCGGCGTTGATGACCGTCTGCACGTACTTCTTTTGCAGGTCTTCCTCGGTGAGCAGGGCTATCTTCTTGTTGGCTATCAGCTTGCCGCGAGCAAAGATAGGCTGCGTCAGTGAGCCGATGGCTGTGAGCAGCAGTTTGCCGGGGTCTACGACGATGCCGCCGGCAGAGTTGGTCCAGCCGGCAGAACCGTTGAGCGTGATGCTGGGGTAGAAGGCAGCGCGGGCAGCCTGAGTGTTGTAGAAAGCCTCCTCCATGGCATGGTTGGCCATGCGGATGTCGGGACGGTTCTCCAGCATCATGGCGGGCACGCCCACGTTCAGGTACTTGGTGTCGAACATACGTTCGGTGGCGTCGCCTGTTGCCTCTGCGTGGTGCAGCATGGTGTTGCCCCACTTCTGACGGCTGATGTGCTGCGGGGTGACAGCCAGCAGCTGGCAGATGGAGTTCTCGACGGCACGGATGTTGCGGCGTGTGTCGACAATTTGGTTTTTCACACTCAGGTAGGATGCCTCCATCTGGTTGACGGCAGTGCTGTAAGCCTTTCCGTTCTCCCAGAGCGACTTCTCGGTTTCAAGCGAAGTGTTCCAGAGGCTGTCGGTCATGGTCAGTATCTCTAACTGTCGGTCGAGCACTTGCAGCATGAAATACTGCTGAGCCGTGGTAGAGATAAGGTTGGCCTGTATGGCCTCCTTCTGCATCTGAGCCTGCAGGAGCACGGCCTTTGCCGCGCGCTTCTTGTTGGTGATGGAGCCGAACACGTCAATGTCCATCGACAGCTGGAGCGGCAGGTCGTAGGTCTTCGTGGCCCGTCCGTTGTCGAAGCTGGCAATGGTGCCCTGGGGCGAGAAGAAAAGCGACGGCAGATAAGCCAGCTTGGCGGCCTTCAGGGCGGCCTCGCTCTTTTCTACAGCTATGCGGGCGGAGTTCAGGTCGGTGTTGCTGGCCAGCACCTGCTCAATGAGCTGCTGCAGCTGCGGGTCGGTGAAGAACTCGCGCCACGACACCTGGGCGATGGACTTCTCGCCAGTGGCCTCCTTGATGTCCTGCGTTGTGCCAAAGGCGTCGGCCGGCGCTTGTGTCTTTTGCTCGTACTTGTTGTATATGCCGCAGCCCGTGAGCAGGAAGCTCACGGCTACGGCGGCAATGATATTGCTAAGTCTTTTCATGTCTTCTATTCTTCTTTTCTTCTGTTTTTTTCAATCCTTCAACTCTTCACTCTTCACCTCAGGTGCTCCCTGGAACTTCTCGTGCAGTTTCTGGAACACGATGAAGAAGGCCGGCACGACAAAGAGCAGGGCCACGGTACCGATGCTCATACCGCCGATGACACCCAGTGCGAGGGCACGGTTACCGTTGGCACCGGCACCACCCGTAATCACAAGGGGAACCATACCGATAATCATCGTGGCCACCGTCATCAGAATGGGGCGCAGACGCTCCTTGCAGGCTTCAAAGGCGGCATCAACGATAGTCATGCCCTGTGCGCGGCGCTCGGTGGCGAACTCGGTAATCAGGATGGCCGTCTTGGCCAGCAGACCAATCAGCATGATGACACCCGTCTGCAGGTAGATGTTGTTGTCCATGCCGGGCAGGCCCAACTGGCTGCCAAAGAATGCAAACACGAAGGCACCCATCAGACCGAAGGGCACGCTGAACAGCACGGCCCACGGTGTGAACCACGAGTTGTAGAGCGAAGCCAGAATGAGGTAAATCAGGATGGCGCAGATGACGTAGATGAGGACTGTGGCATTAGAGCCGGCAGCCTCCTCCAGCTCGCGCGACATACCACTATACTCGTAGGTGGCTGTGTTGGGCATCTCCTCTTTGAACACTTCGGCAATGACCCTGTGAACATCACCCTCGGTAAAGCCGCTACCGGGCGTCACATAGCAGGTGATGCTCTGCAGCAGATTGAAGTGTTCGATGTTGGACGGACCGACAATCTCGCTCAGCGAGACGAACTCGGACATGGGAGCCATTTTGCCACCCTTCACCTGCATGAAGATGTTCTGCAGTGACTGTGGATTAAGGCGATACTCGGGCGAGGCAGAGGACATAATGCGGTACACCTTACCAAACTGGTTGAAATTGCCGATATAAGCACCACCGCAGAATGCACCAAGTGTGCTGAGCACATCAGCAGGAGTCACGCCTGCACGGTCGCACTGGGCGGCATCGACATCCACCTGATACTTCGGGAAACGCTCAGAATAGGTCGTCATAGCAGAAGATACTTCCGGACGTTGAGACAACTTGGTCAGGAATTGTTCGGTATGCTTGGCAAATTCCGACAGGTTGCCGTCGGTGGGGTCCTCGACAATCAGGGAGACGTCGTTACTCGTACCGTAGCCGGGAATCTGAGGCATCTGGAAGGGCAGCACCCTCAGATTCTTGATGTCCTGACAGTCATAGTAGAAACGGCCGAGGACGAGGTCTATCAGATGGTTCATGCCAGGACGGTCGTCCCAGTTCTTCAGGCGCACCACCATTGTGGCGTAGTTGGAACCGGCACCCGACAACATACCATAACCACAGGCAATGGCGTAACTCTCCAGTTCGGGAATCTTCTTGACTTTTTCTTCCACCTTCTTGACCATCTCACGCGTCTGCTTCAGTGTGGTACCCTCAGGAGCCTGAATCTCAGCCAGGAATACGCCCTGGTCCTCCTGAGGCACAAGGCCTGAAGGCAGACTCTTCATGAAGAATACCAGCAGCACGGCGGCCAGTGCCAGCAGACCCCATGACAGGATGGGGCGCTTGATGAATTTCTGGACAGCCTTACTATACTTATTATATATAGCACCGTAACCAGCCTCATAGGCTTTCTTCGTGTAGTAGGTCAGCCCCTTGCCTTCCTTCTTTCCTTCTGTTACGCGCATCATGATGGCACAGAGGGCAGGACAGAGTGTCAGGGCCGAGACACACGACAGACCGACGGACGACGCAATCGTCACACCAAACTGGGTGAAGAAGGTGCCCGACGTGCCCGGCATGAACATCACAGGGATGAACACGGCCATGAACACCAACGTACACGACACAACGGCCACCGACACCTCGTTCATGGCCTGACGGGTGGCTTCACGGGCGTCGCTGATGCCGCCCTCCATCTTTGCCATGACGGCCTCGACCACCACGATGGCATCATCAACCACCGTACCGATGGCGAGCACCAGTGCGAACAGCGTCAGGATGTTCAACGAGAAACCTGCCAACGCGACAACGGCAAAGGTGCCCAACAGCGACACGATAATCGAAATGGACGGAATAATGGTGGCTTTGAAGTTCTGCAGGAAGATGAACACCACGAGCACCACGAGGATGATGGCGATGACCAGTGTCTCTACCACATTGTGGATAGCGGCGAAGAGGAAGTCGTCGCTCGTCATCAGGGTGACAAACTCCAGTCCGGCAGGCATCGTCTTCTTGGCCTCCTCAAACATCTTGTTGATGGCGGCATTCACCTGGGTGGCGTTGGCACCAGGCGCGGCGAATACCAGGAACATGGCACCCGGACGGTCCTGAATGTTCGACGTGAAGTTGTAGCTCATGGCACCAATCTGCACCTCGGCCACATCGCTCAACTGCAGCATGCCGCCGCCACTGGTGCGCAGCACGATGTTGTTGAACTCCTCCACTGTCTTCAGCGTACCTTTATATTGCATGGAATACTGGTAGGAGTTGCCTGATTTCTCACCCAGCGTACCCACGCCAGCCACGAAGCTCTGTCCACCGATGGCGGAAAAGACGTCGTTGGGAGTCAGACCATACTGTGCCATCACGTCGGGCTTCAGCCAGATACGCAGGGCGTACGTGTTACCTAAGCTCTGCACATTACCCACACCGGTGATACGCATCAGGCGCGGCTTGATGTTGATGTCTACATAGTTCGACACGAAGTCCTCGTCGTACTTGCCGTCGGCACTCTTCACGGCGAAGATACGCAGGATGTTGTTCTGACGCTTCTCAACCTTCACACCGACCTTGGTGACCTCGGCAGGCAGCAGCGCCTGAGCACGAGTCACGCGGTTTTGCACGTTCACCGTTGCCATGTCGGGGTCCGTACCCTGCTTGAAGTAGACGTTGATTTCCGCCTCACCGTTCGACGATGCCTTTGAGGTGATGTAGGTCATGTCGTTCACGCCGTTGATGGCCTCCTCAAGGGGCTGGATGACCGCCTTCATCACCGTGTTCTCGTCGGCACCGTCATAGCTGGTGGTGACTGACACTGTAGGCGGTGCGATGTCCGGGTATTGTTCTACTGGCAGCGTACTCATTGAGATGTAGCCCACCAGTGCTATCACAATCGAGATGGCACAAGCCATCACGTATTTGTTAATAAATATGTTGTTCTTCATAACTTCGCTTTGCTACGAAATGAGTAATTACATTTTTCATTTGAATTTCTCATTCCTTATTCCTCATTTCTCATTTGGAAATAGCACCTTCATGCCTTCCGTTACGTTGTTGGCACCGAGGGTTACAATCTGGTCGCCCTCGTTCAGACCGCTGGTCACGATGAAGTCCTTGCCGTTGCCAGTTTCCTGAGTAGTCACTTCAACAGCCGTAGCTGTGCTGTCGGCCTTTACTTTATAGACCTGAGCCTTGTCCTGCAGGCGAACTACTGCAAACTGTGGGACGACAATCACGCCCTTCTCTGCAAAAGGCATGACGACAGTGCCCTGAATGCCGGAGTACAGATGACCGTCGGGGTTGGGGAACGACACCTTGCTGGTCAGCGAACCCGTTTCAGAGTTCACCACACCTGTTATGCTGACCACACGACCTTTGTGGGGGTACTCCGTACCGTTCTTCATCACAAACGTTGCGTCGGGCAGCTTGGCGATGTAGTCGTCCACGTCGTCGGCCTTCACACCCTCCTTGACCATGGACTCCACGACGGCTTCCGTCACGGAGAACTCGGCGTACATTGTCGTGTTGCCACTCAGTATGGTCAGCTCTGTCATGGGCGACACCTGGTCGCCGACGCGGACGGGAATCTCACCGATGACACCCGGCGTGGTAGCCTTGATGGTGCAGAAACCCAGGTTTACCTTGGCGCGGTTTACTGAAGCACGGGCCTGAGCCACCGAAGCCTTGGCCTGCTTATACTGGTTCTCGCTGTTGTTGAGCATGTAGCTGCTTACGATTTTCTTGTCAAACAGGTTCTTGTTCGACTCATACTCCAGCTTGGCCGAGTTCTCCTGAGCCAGAGCAGCCTGCAGGTTGGCCTGGGCAGCTTCCAGCTCCAGCTGGGCGTTGCGTGAGTCGATGATGAAGAGCGTCTGTCCTCTTTTCACCTGCTGACCTTCCGTAACACAGATTTTCATCAGCTGACCGCTGACCTGCGGTATTACCGTCACGTCGTTCTGTCCCTTCATTCTGGCACTGAACTTGTAGGGAAGCTCAATGTCCGACTTCTTTATTGTCATCGTCTCGAACGACGACTGTGTCTCCTTGGGCATGTCCAGCCCGCACGATGCCAGTCCAATGCTGAGCATCAATGTCCATTTGAATGTTTTCATTCTCTTATTGTTGTTTGTTATTTAATGTTTGTTGTGTTAGAGGTTCACTAAGAACGAGAGACCCAGCGTCACATAGTTCATGTGCTTGCGGGTATCGTATTCTCTGGCCTCCAGGCCCCTGCCATCGGCCTCTTCAAGCATCAGTGCCGAATCCATCAGAAGACTTGCGCCTGAAGTTACACCCTTCTGCATGAAGTGGAAGGGGTCGTACTTAGCCGTAAAGTTCTTGCGTGTGTAGTCGTAGTCGCAGAAGATGCGCCATGAGAAATTGGACTTGTATCGGTACGTGAGCGAGATGCCGGTGCCGAACGAGGTAGATGACTTGGCACCGATGGTAAGGTACTCCCAGTCGTCGGACCACTTCTCACCCGTATTGTTAGGGTACTGCAAGTTGTTGATAGTTACAGAGGGGTCGCCACTGGCATCCTTTGCTCCTGGGCGGTTGTCGATGTTCAAAGTGTAGCTGATGTCCTTTATGTTACCTTCAGCATGACCGTCGATATCAAGCTCCTGAGTGATGGAACGACCAATGAGCGCCTTGGTACCCAGCGAGAAGCGGCTGCTGAGGGGAATGTTGAAGTAGACACCGACGCTGCCAGTGAACTCAGTGATGTGGTCGCTCTTCACAATGCCGTAGATGTCGGTGACAGGAGCGTTATTCATGTAACCGCTCTCCGTATCCTGATAGCCCACTTTATCCAGGAAAATCATTTCGTTCTCCTCTATCGCACTCTCGGTGGTAGCGGGCACGTAGTCGCCAGGGAAGTTTTCCTGATAGAGAGGCATCAGGCTTTTCCATGCATCGAAGTCTTCAATGGCCACATACTGCGCAAAGTCGCCGAAGTCCTTGGCCGACTGTGCTCTGACTCTGAGTCGTCCGCCCACACCTACATACTTGTTGAAGAAGTAGGCACCCTCGGCGTCAACCACCGTGGCGGCACGAAACTTGATATTCTTTTTCATTCCCAAGCTCTCAAACTCCAGGTCTTTGCCGCCTAAGCCTACACCCATGGAGATGCTGAAGAAGGAAGGATTCTCGTTGTCTAACAGGAGGTCGTTACGCAGCAGACCGCGCCCCTTGAAAAGCAGGTCGCAAAGGCCATAGCCCAGCTCGGTGGACAAGATACCGATGCCGGCACCCGACATCACGTCGCTAATCCAGTGACGGTTGTTGAGCACGCGCATGACGCCCGTTGCCGTGGCTACGCCGTAGCCGGCCACCGACCACCAGGGCGAACGGGTGAGTCCGTACTCCTTATGGAGAAGGGTGGCACCGACGAAAGCCGTAGCGGTGTGTCCGGAAGGCCACGAGTTAGCAGTGGAGCCATCGGGGCGCATCTCTTTGGCCGTATGCTTGATGCCATTGACGAACGCGGCCATGATGGCGTACGACATACCGGCACTGGCCAGCAGTCGGGGCCAGTCGCTGCGGCCCTCATAGCCGCCGAGTTTCAGTCCTACCACCATTGCCGGTCCGAAGAACTGTGTATAGTCATCGATGCCGGTCTTGAAGTCGGTCAGCAGTTGTGTGTTCTTCTTTCCGCCTTTTGAGGCTTCCTGGTTGACGCGGAACATGGCCTTGTCGCCCTTGATGATCCATCCGGCTGCGAAGAGGGGGATGCCAACGAAGGTCATGTCGTCCATGAACTTGTAGGCTTTCACTCCCGGGTTCGTCTTCTGCTTGAAGAAGTCGAAGTCCATCTTGGTGCTGCTCGTCGGGGCCTCCATGTCAAGTCTTACGGAGGACTGCCCGGGCAATTCCACCAGTTCGGCCTTCATCTCCGGCGCATCCAGTGTTAGGGGTTCCATGTCTTGATAGTTGTCTGCGTTGGCCTGAGCTGTCAGGACAGTGGCAAACAAAGTTAAAATCTGTCTGGTATTCATAGAGTGTATTGTTAAGTTGTTATTAATTGCAGTAGTTGGTGCTTCTGTTCCTCACTGACTACTTTTCATGTTTTGGTGCGCGCAAGGTTGGCAATCAGTGGTTCAAGTTGTGGCATAATTTCAAGAATTAGTGTTTTAGCAAATAATCAAATTTCTGCAAAAATAACTAAATTTCTGCAAACAACCTTGCTTGGAGCCCATAATACTAAAGATTTTGCATATTTTGAAACGCTTTTTGCATATTTTGAAAGTCAGTCCGTTCTTCACATGACAAAACGGCTATAGAAGTGGCTTCAACGGAAAGACGATGTTAACGATGAGAATATTAGCTGCAAGGATAATGAAGTTCATCGGCAGACCGATGCGTATGAAGTCGCTGAAGCGATAACCGCCAGGTCCATAGACCAGCATGTGGGTGGGCGACCCGATAGGGGTGGCAAAGCTGCTGCTGACGCTTATCATCAGTGCGATGAGAAAGGGATACGGCTCGTAGCCAAGTTGCTCGGCTGCATGATACATGATGGGGAAAAACATGGCTCCAGCCGCCGTGTTGCTGATAAACTCTGTAATGAAGGTGCCAACCAGGCAGATGGCAGCCATAACCACTATAGGGTTAGAGCCACAGACATCAAGGATGCCGAAAGCCATACGCTCGGCTATGCCCGTTTTCTGTATTGCCAGTCCCAGCACGACACTTCCCGCAAAGACCGCCAGAATTTCTCCGTTAATACTCTTCATGGCCTGTTGGGGCGTGCAGCATTTGAATGCAATCATGGCACCGGCGGCAAGGATGGCACACTGCAGCAGCGGCATTACCCCCAAGGCCGAGAGCACCACCATAGCCAGCATGATGCATGATGACAAGAGGGTCTTGAAACTGATGTTCGGCAACTGGTCGTTCTCAAAGAAATGCAGCATCGACTCCAGCTGTCCGGTGTCCACGCTCACACGCGGCGGACAGTCCAGCAGCAGCGTGTCGCCAGCCTGCAGCACCACCTGACGGGGCGGTTCGCTGATGCGCTCTCCACGACGGGCTACTGCCACGAGCGTCATGTTGTAGTTGCGCTCAAAGTGACTTTCGCCGATTGTAGTGCCGATGAGCGGACTGCCAAAGGTGACGTAGGCCGTACGCAAATGCCGGTTGCGGTCTATCTCGCTCAGCGAAAACACATGGTGGTCAGCACTCACCAGTCCGTGGGTGTGCTGCAACTCCAATATCTCGCCTATCTCTCCGGCATATACCAGATGGTCACCGCCAATGATGTATTCCTCCTCCGTGACCGGCGAGGGTACTTCGTCGAAATGGTAGACTTCCAGCAACGAGCCTCCCTTCACCGTGAACAGGCCAGCCTCGCCCAAGGTCTGCCCGATATACGGATTGTCGGACGGCACTTGCATCTCCACGGTATATTCTGACGTCGACTCGAAAGCCGACTCGGGAACCTTGCGGTCAGGCAGCAGACGGCGCATGGCGATAACAGACAGTATGCCGACGAAAAGACAGAACATGCCGGGCACTGCCGTTGCCAGGATGTTCATCTGCTGCCCCGTAGTGTCGGCATATAGTCCGGAGATAATCAGGTTCGGCGGTGTGCCAATCAGCGTGCACACTCCGCCCATGCCAGAGGCATAGCTCAACGGGATGAGCAGCTTGGAGGGCGCAATGTCCAGTTTCTTCGACCAAATCTTGACGATGCCCACGAAGAGCGTCACCACCGTAGTGTTACTCAGAAACGAACTAAGGGCAGCTACGGGCACCATCAGCCTGACAACAGCCTTGGAATAGCTTTCGGGCTGACCTAAAAGGTGTTTCACTATCCACTGCAACACCCCAGTGTAGGTAAGCCCGGCCACGACGATAAACAGCACGCCGACGACAATTACTGACAGAGCGCTGAAACCCGAGGTGGCCTCCTTTGCGTCAAGAACGCCTGTCACATACAGAACAGCTATGGCGCCCAGGAACACGATGTCGGCTCGCAACTTAGTGAACAACAGGACGCTGAACATGGATAGCACCGTAACAATGGTTATCCATGCGTCAAGGTTAAACCCGCAAAAAACAAAAGAGTCCATTCTTTATTCCAACGGGATTTCAGGGTGCTGCACAGCCAGGGGCAGACCCTTCTGCGAGAGATAGAACATATAAAGAATGACGGGCTTCGTGCCGCGGTTCTCACCGTGGTGAATGGTGTTCACCATCTCGACGACGGCTTCGCCCTCATGCACCACTTTCTCCTTGCCGTCCTGACCGATGATGGTCAGTTCGCCCTGCACCAGTATGCCGTAGTTCATGACAGGGTGGTGGTGCCAGCCCAGCTTTTGTCCGGCAGGGAACACATACTTCATTGCCACCAGCTCGGGACGTCCCTTCAGGTAGTCAGGCAGTTCCACGCCGTCCCAGCTCTGGCTGGTGCGTATCAGTTCCGTGCTTTCCACTTTCGCATTGGCCGCCGTGGCCGTCTTTGCCGTTTTACACGATACCAGCAGGGTCGGTGTGCCGCAGATGATGAGGATGACGGCAAGCATCCATGGTCTGAATTTTTTCATTTCTGTTCGTATTTGTTGTTGTTGTTATTTGCTTTCCTGTTCGTGCATCCAGGCTGTTACGTTCTGCCCCATGTGCTGCTTGAAGGCGAGGCTGAAGGTGCTGTAGCTGCGGTAGCCGCTTTCGTGGGCCAGTTGCTTGGTGGTGAACGGGCGGTGGCTGGCCGTCGCCTCGCGGTAAAGTCCGACGAAATGGCTGATGCGCAGCCCGTTGATGTAGGCGTTGTACGTCGTGCCTCGGCGCGAGAAATACTGGCTCAGGTAGTAGCGGTTGATGCCGATGGCGTTGGCCAACTGCTGAAGGGTCAGGTTGTGCTGTAGGTACAGTTGTACGTCTATGCAGTGCTCCTGCAGCAGCGGGCTTGTGTTGTCGGGAGCCATTGGCGTGGAGTCGTCGTCTTGCGGCGGCGCGGTGCTGACCGTCTCCTCTTCCTGTGCCGCAGGCTCCGGCTGCAGGGCTGTCGTGGCGCTCACGTCACTCAGGTCGCTCAGCGTCTCTACGCGCCACAGCAGGTAGCAGGTGAGCACCATGCCGCTCAGCTGAATGATGTATTCATACGTTATTCCGCCGAGACCGGTGGCGTAAAAGCCGAACATCAGCAGGATGGCGGCCAGCACCACGAAGCTCTGCCACACCTCCTTGTGCTCCAAGTCGGCATAGTTGTCACGCAGCCAGCGGCCGTACTGCCTTACTGCGCGTACCATATATATAATAAAGGCAACACCCGCCAGCAGCAGGTACATGCGCAATACGGGCATCAGTGAGTCGGTGTCGTTGGCCAGGCACCATGACAGTCCGGCGACAAGCGGCGCGGTCATCATGCAGACGGGCCACAGCTGCCGCCTGCGGTCTTGCAGCATGGTGAGCACCACGACGGCAGCTAAAGGGAAGATGGTTACGCTGTCGAGCAGCCCGCCCGCCAGATTGGCCTGCCTCAACTCATCGGCTGTAGTGATAAAGAGGGTCGGCAGATACCACACGTGGCTCATGGTCATGGCGGCAAAGAAGGCTGCCGTCCACCGCCGCAGTCGTGCCGGCGACGTGACTTCGGCAGCAAAGGCGTTGCCCCGTCGCCACAGCAGGTATGCACATGCTGTCATGCTCAGCGTTGCCACAGCAGCGTAAAGCATATAAAAAAATATATCGTCCGTGACCTGCTCGTACATGACAGAATGGTTTCAGTGTCTACATTTTATGATAGTGCGTAGGAATATGAGTGCAAAGGTACTAATATTATTTTCAAAAAAAAAATATCAGTGCAATTTTTTGTGCCGTCCACATGCGCAGCACCCCGTCGCACCACCTCCTCTCCCTCATGTCTGGGACTGAGTAAATGTCAAGGGAAAAACATTCTTTTTCGCCCTTTTCTAAGTACTTTATATTCAGCGTGTTAAAATTTTATGCCTCGCGGCATCGAATTTTATGCCCCGCGGCACCGAAAAGTATCATCCGTTTTGGTAAATCGGCTAATCAAATTTGGAAGCGCGGGGCATTAAATTCGCCACCGTCGCTGATGTTTTTTGCCACTGCAGCTGATTAAATTCGGTCGAGTGGCTGATTAATTTCGAGCGCCGCAGGCAGACATGTCGGTTTTTCTCCTGAAAAGTTTGGTGGTTTCGGGCGGAACACTTACCTTTGTACGGTATAAGACAACGAGAACTATGGCAACAGACAAAGCAATATTCAGACGCACGGAGTTGCTGTTAGGCAGTGACGCCGTGGAGCGGATAGGACAGAAGCGCGTCATCATCTTCGGTGTTGGCGGCGTGGGTTCGTGGTGTGCCGAGTCGCTGGTGCGAACGGGCATCCGGCAGCTTACCATCGTGGACTACGACAGGGTGGACGTGACCAACGTGAACCGTCAGCTCATGGCAACGACCAAGACCGTGGGACTGTTGAAGGTTGAAGTGCTGAAGGAGCGTCTGCTTAGCATCAACCCAGATGCTGAGATTACGGCATTGTCTACGATGTTCACGGAAGACAGCGCACAGGACTTCCATCTTGAGGACTATGACTACATCATAGATGCCATAGACTCGCTGAAGAACAAGGCACTGCTCATTGAGCTGGCTTGTCAGACAAAGGCCCGACTCTTCTCGTCTATGGGTGCTGCGCTGAAGATGGACCCGACGAAGATACAGGTTGCTGAGTTCTGGAAGGTAAAGGGCGACCCCTTGGCGCGTGCATTAAGGAACCATTTCAAGAAGTTGAACCGTTTCCCGAAACGGAAGTTCCGGTGCGTCTTCAGCGAGGAGCGCAGGCAGAACCAGATATCCGACAGGGCTAATGGTACGGTGGCTCACATCACCGCCATCTTCGGTTTCATGCTGGCTTCCCTCGTCATCCAGGACGCTGTATAGCGGTTAGGACAAAAGAAAGGCGGCAAGTGAAAGGTCTCACTTGCCGCCTTTGGTCGGGATGAGGCGACTCGAACGCCCGACCCCTACGTCCCGAACGTAGTGCGCTACCAACTGCGCTACATCCCGATAATTGCTTGAAAGCGGGTGCAAAGATACGTTATTTTTTTTAATTATGCGTACTTTTGAGTGAAAAAATTTGTATCTATGGTGAAAAAGGGCTATCTTTGCAATCAAAAGCATTCAAATGTTTCGACAAATCCTAATCCTGCTAACCTTCGTGCTGGCATTTCCTGAAAGCCACGGACAGCGTGTCATCGTTGTTGAGCAAGGCAGTGCGAAGAGCCTTCTGAAAGCCATTGACGAGGTAAACCGGCTTAATGCCAAAGAAGATGCTGAGCGTTCCTACGTGCTTATTCCTGATGGTTTCTACGATTTAGGGGAAACAGTGCTGACGCGTATTTCCGGCCATAACGTGTCGCTGATAGGGCAGAGCATGACGGGCACCGTCATCCGCAATGCGCCCGACAAGAAGACCGAGGGCATCAGCCGCACCGCCGTGTTGCAGAACCGTGGCAGGAACAACTATTATCAGGACCTGACCCTGCGGAACGACTTAGACTACTATCACGCCGGTGACGACGGTCGCGCGGTGTGTCTGCAGGATAAGGGCACGCGCACCATCTGTAACCGCGTGCGCATGCTGTCGTATCAGGACACGTACTACTCCGACAACGAGAAGTGCCAGCATTACTTCCAGGACTCGGAGATTCACGGCACGATAGATTTCATCTGCGGTGCCGGCGACGTGTGGTTTGAGCGTTGTCGCATCGTTACCGAGAAGCGTCACCCTGACGGTTCCGGCCATAACATCATCATGGCTCCACGTACTTCCGAGACTCCGTGGGGGTACGTCTTCAACCGTTGTACGATAGAGAATGACGTTTCGCCGTTCTATTATGGTCGTGGGTGGCACACCACGCCCCGTTGTGTGTGGCTGAATACCACGCTGCTGACTCCAGAGAAGCTGCTGCCCACGCGCTTTGACCTTAGAGGGCTGAAGGTCTCAAACAATTACTTCAAGGAATATCACACGATGGATGCCCATGGCCGTGACATCACGCCAAAGACTAACGTACAGACCTTTACGCTCAGAGACATGACGCAGCCTTTCACCGCTGAAACCATCATGACTGCCGATGAGGCTCGGCAATATACGTTCAAGGCTGTTTTCGGAGACTGGCAGCCGGCAAAGCAACTGAGACGGTTGGAGCGTCAGAGCAGGAAGATCAAGAAACAATATAAACTAAACTGACATGAAACGTTATTTACTACTGACCCTTTGTGTGCTGGCCGTCATGACAGGCTGGGCACAGCGGGTGCTTATTGTGAAGAAAGGCGACGCAAACAGTCTGCTGACCACTATAGAACAAGCCAATAAGCAGAATGCCGACAAAGCCGCCGAGCGGTTGTATGTACTGATACCTGACGGTGTCTACGACTTGGGTGACAAGGTGCTGACCCGCATCACGGGGCACCGTATAGCCCTGATAGGGCAGAGTATGGCGGGCACCGTCATACAGAACAAGCCCGACGTGAAGAACGAAGGCATCAGCCGCACCGCCGTGTTGCAGAACCGTGGCACGGAAAACTATTTCCAGGACCTGACACTGAAGAATGCCCTCGACTATTATGCTGCCGGGTCAGCTGGTCGTGCCGTAACGCTGCACGACAAGGGCAACCGCACGGTATGCAACCGTGTCTGCCTGCTGTCTTATCAAGACACCTACTTCTCGGACAACGACCTCTCACAGTTCTACTTCCAGGATTCAGAGATTCACGGTACCGTAGACTTTATCTGCGGTGACGGTGATGTATGGTTTGAGCGTTGCCGCATTGTGACCGAGCAGCGTACTGCCGACGGCAAGGGCGGACGTGACGTGATAGCGGCTCCCAAAACGTCGAAGACGTCTTGGGGCTACATCTTCAATCGTTGTACTGTTGAGAACAAAGTGTCGAACTTCGAGTATGTCCGTGGCTGGAATAGTACGCCCCATTGTATATGGCTCCATACCACTCTGCTGACGCCGGAGAAGCTGAATGCCACGCGTTTCGACTGGCGTGGCATGCGGACGGTGCAGAACGATTTCAAGGAGTATGGCACAAAAGACGCAGACGGTCGTAACATTACGCCCAAGAGTAACGTGGTGACCTTTGAGACAAAGGATGAGAAGAACACAGTGGAAACCATTCTGACATCCAAGGAGGCCAAGAAATATAAGGTAAAGAATGTCTTTACCGAGTGGAACCCGCAGCAGGTTGTCAAGGAGTCTGAGCGTCAGGCCAAGAAACTGTTGAAGCGCCTATAAGAGGCGCTTCAACTCGTTAATGTCGTCGTCTGTCGTAGCCCACGAGGTGACAAAGCGGCAGATGGTGCGGTGCCCCTCAGCCTGTCCCCAGTGTGTAAACTCCATGCGTTTCGCCAGTTCGTCCACCGTGGCGTCAGGCAGTATGACGAACTGCTGGTTGGTGGGCGAGTCGAGCCAGAACTCATATCCTTTCTCCTTGAAGACTTGCTTCATCAGCATTGCTTTCTCAATGGCGTGGCGGGCCAGCTTGAAGTACAGGTCATCGGTGAACAAAGCCTCAAACTGCAGTCCTATCAGCGCACCCTTGGCAATGACGGCACCGTGCTGCTTTTGGATGCTAAAGAAGTGCTTGTGCGCCTGACGGCCGCAGAAGACGACGGCTTCTCCGCAGAGTGCGCCAATCTTGGTGCCTCCAATGTAGAACACGTCGCAGTGGCGGGCCAGCCAAGGCATGGTGATGTCGCAGCCTTCAGCCATGAGTCCGTAGCCCAGACGTGCCCCGTCGACGTAGAGTGGAATGTCGTAGTAACGGCATACGTTATAGATGTCGTCCATCTCGCGTGCACTATAGATGGTGCCCAGTTCGGTGGGGAAGGTGATGTAGACCAGTCCCGGGTGGACGGCGTGGTCACGGTTGCCGTCGTGGTAGAAGTCATCCAGATACTTCCTCAGCGTGCGAGCCTCCATCTTGCCCTCCTTGGATGGCAGCGTAATGATTTTATGTTCGGTAAACTCTACGGCACCGGCCTCATGGACGTTGATGTGACCGGAGTCTACACAGATGACGCCCTCGTACTGGTAGAGCATGGAGTCGATGGTCGTAGCGTTGGTCTGCGTGCCGCCTGTGAGGAAGAATATCTGAGCGTCGGGCATGCCGATAGCCTCACGGATGCGCTTCTTGGCACGCTCCGAGAACTCGTCGAAACCGTAGGGCGTGGGTCTGGCGTCGTTGTGCTTAATCAGGTTCTCCAGCACCTTGGGGTGCGCCCCGTTGTTATAGTCGCATTCAAAGGAAACCAATTTATTTACGATTTAACGATTTACTATTTACGATTTATAGTGCTTGCAGCATGCGCTTGATGACTACGGAGCACGAGATTTCACGGTTTGCTGCTTCGGGGATGACGATGCTGTTGGGCGACTCGATGACGTCGTCGGTGACGATGAGGTTGCGGCGTACGGGCAGACAATGCATGAACTTACCGTTGTTAGTCCACGACATGTGCTCGGTGTCTACCGTCCACGACATGTCCTTGCTGGTTATCTTGCCGTAGTCGGCGGCATTGGTCACACCAGGGTTCGACCAGTTCTTGGCGTAGATGAAGTCTGCGCCCTCGAAAGCCTTGCGCTGGTTGTACTCCACACGGGCACCAGCCACAAACTTGGGGTCAAGTTCGTAGCCCTCGGGGTGGGTGATGACGAAGTCGACGTCGGCAGCGCGCATCCACTGGGCAAAGGAGTTCGGCACGGCCTGCGGCAGGGCGCGGCAGTGGGGTGCCCACGTCAGGACAACCTTTGGACGCTTCACCGTCTTATATTCCTCGATGGTAATCAGGTCGGCAAAGGCCTGCAGGGGGTGGACGGTAGCCGTCTCCATGGCAAAGACGGGACGCCCGCTGTACTTGATGAACTGCTGAAGGACGGTCTCTGCGTAGTCGTACTCGCGGTCGGTCAGTCCGGCGAAGGAGCGCACACCGATGAGGTCGCAGTAGCAGCCCATGACGGGTATGGCTTCCAGCAGATGTTCCGACTTGTCGCCGTCCATGATGACGCCACGCTCCGTCTCCAGTTTCCAGGCTCCGGCATTGACATCGAGCACGATGACGTTCATGCCCAGGTTCATGGCTGCCTTCTGTGTGGAGAGTCGTGTGCGCAGTGAGTTGTTGAAGAATATCATCATCAGGGTCTTGTTCTTACCCAGGTGCTGATACTTGAAACGGTCGTTCTTAATCTCTTGTGCTTCGGCCAGCGCTTTCTCTATCGGGCCGATATCTTCTACGTTGATAAATGTTTTCATAATTGCTCTATTCGTTGTTCGTTTCTTGTTTCGCGCTATGGCCGTGTCTGTCCCTCGCCTTCAATGAGCCATTTGTAGGTGGTTATCTCCTCTAAGGCCATAGGACCGCGCGGTCCCAGCTTCTGTGTTGAGATGCCAATCTCGGCACCAAGGCCGAACTGAGCACCGTCGGTGAACGAGGTGGGAGCGTTCCAGTAGACGCAGGCCGCGTCGACATGCTGCTGGAAGCGGCGTGCAGTGTCGGCGTTCTGGGTGATGATAGCCTCGCTGTGACCGCTGCCGTTCTGGTCGATGTGAGCCAGGGCTTCGTCTAACGAGCTGACGGTCTTGACGGCCATCTTGTAGTCCATGAACTCCGTGCCGAAACTGTTGTCGGTGGCTGGCTCCAGCAGAATGTCTGGATAGTGTCCGCGCAACAGCTGGTAAGCCGGAGCGTCGGCATAGAGTTTCACCTTGTGGTCGAGCAAGGGCTTAACCAGTTCGACGAGGTCGCCCAGTCGCTTCTCGTGTATGATGAGGCAGTCCAAGGCGTTGCAAACCGACACGCGGCGTGTCTTGGCGTTACACACGATGGCCTTACCCATCTCCAAGTCGCCGTCCACGTCAAAGTATGTGTTCACTACTCCGGCACCCGTCTCGATGACGGGGATACGCGCTGTGTCGCGTACGAAGTCGATGAGCCGTCGTCCGCCACGCGGAATGCACAGGTCCACGTAGCCCACGGCATTCAGCAGCTCGGCGGTAGCCTCGTGAGTGGCCGGCAGCAGGGTGACCACGTCAGGGTTGATGCCATGCTCCTGCAATACCTCATGTATCAGTGCCACGCTGGCCTGATTGGAGAAGTTGGCATCCGACCCGCCTTTCAGTATGCAGGCATTGCCGCTTTTGAAGCATAGTGAGAAGACGTCGAAGGTGACGTTGGGACGTGCCTCGTAAATCATGCCGATGACCCCGAAAGGCACACTGACGCGGCAGAGGCGCAGTCCGTTGGGCAGCGTCTTCTGCTTGGTGATGTGTCCTAAAGGAGAGGGCAGGGTAGCCACGTTGCGCATGTCGGCGGCTATGTCGTTGAGTCTTTTCTCCGTCAGTTGAAGCCGGTCGTAAAGCGGGTTGCTGGAGTCCATCTTGGCCAGGTCCTTCTCGTTAGCCTCTAAGATGCGCTTCTTCTGGCTGACGATAGCCGAGGCTACGGCGTTGAGGATGTCGTTACGCTGCTGGTCGGTCAGTAAGCCGAGCGACCGACAGGCTTTCTTCACGTTCTGGAAAGTCTCTATCAGTTCCATGTGGTCTTGAATTCTGTGTGTGGTACGTTCAGTTTGTCTTCTATCAGGTCAATAAGTATGTTCTCGCGCTCACCGTTGGCTATGATGACGCGTATGCCCGCCTGCTGTACCTTTGATGCCGTGGTGTACTTCGAGTGCATGCCGCCTCGTCCGAAGGCGCTCTTCTCGGGCTGTATGTATTCGGAGAGGTCACGGTCCGGTGCAACTTCTCTGATGAGTTCTGATGCCGGGTCGTCTGGGTTGCCAGTGTAGATGCCGTCGATGTTGCTGAGCAAGATGAGCGTGTCGGCCTGCATCATCTGGGCTATGAGTCCGCTGAGTTCGTCGTTGTCGGTAAACATCAGCTCGGTGACGCTCACCGTGTCGTTCTCGTTGACGATGGGCAACACGTCATTCTCCAGCATCACCGTCATGCAAGCACGCTGGTTGTTGTACTGCTCGCCGGCCTCAAAGTTTTCCTTCATAGTGAGCACTTGTCCGACGTGAATGCCGAACTCGCGGAACAGGTCGTAGTATAGTCCTACCAGCTTGACCTGTCCTACAGCGCTGAAGAGCTGGCGCTGTTCCACGCTGTCAAGCCTGTGGTCGACAATCAGTTCGCGTCGGCCACAGGCCACAGCACCCGACGATACGAGGATGACCTCGTACCCCTGCTGCCGCAGCCAAGCTATCTGGTCGACGATGCTCGACATGCGTGTGACATCCAGTTTCCCGTCCTGTCGCGTCAACACGTTAGAGCCTACCTTGATGACGATTCTCTTATTCATGCTTGGCGTCTTTGTTCCTTATCTCCACACGGCGTATCTTGCCACTGATGGTCTTGGGCAGTTCGTCGACGAACTCAACGATACGCGGATACTTATAAGGTGCCGTCACCTTCTTGACGTGCTGTTGCAACTCCTTCACCAAGTCGTCGCCGGCCTTGTCCTTCCATTCTTTGCCTAAGACGACGGTGGCCTTCACCACCATGCCGCGGATGTCGTCGGGTACACCCGTGATGGCACACTCTACGACGGCGGGGTGGGTCATCAACGCGCTCTCCACCTCGAACGGGCCGATGCGGTAGCCGCTGGACTTGATGACGTCGTCAATGCGGCCCTCAAACCAGTAGTAGCCGTCCTCGTCGCGCCATGCCATGTCGCCAGTGTGGTAGAGTCCGTCGTGCCAGGCCTCGCGGGTTTTCTCCTCGTCACGGTAGTAGCCCTTAAACAGTCCGATGGGCTTCCTGTCGCCCACGCGAACCACTATCTCGCCCTTCTCGCCGTCCTCGCAGCTGGTGCCGTCGGCACGCAGCAGGTCGATGTCGTATTGGGCGTTGGGGATGCCCATAGATCCGGGCTTGGGTTCCATCCAAGGGAATGTGCCCAAGGTCATCGTTGTCTCCGTCTGTCCGAACCCCTCCATCATCTTGATGCCCGTCTTTTCGTAGAACTTGTCGAAGACGGCGGGGTTCAGGGCTTCGCCGGCTGTGGTGCAATACTCCAAGCTGGACAGATCGTATTTCGACAGGTCCTCGCGAATCATGAAACGATAGATGGTAGGCGGCGCACAGAACGACGTCACGTGGTATTTCTCCATCTGCCGCAGCAGGGTGTCAGCATTGAACTTTTCGTGGTCGAAGACGAAGACCGTGGCTCCGGCAAACCATTGTCCGTAGAATTTGCCCCAGACAGCCTTGCCCCAGCCAGTGTCGGCTACGGTCAGGTGTAGCGAGCCTTCGTGCAGGTTGTGCCAGAAGACACCTGTCGTCAGATGTCCCATGGCATACAGATAGTCGTGCGCCACCATCTTGGGCTCGCCAGAGGTGCCGCTGGTGAAGTACATCAGCATGGTGTCGTCGTTCTCGTTGACAAAGGCTGGTTTTGCAAAGGGGGGGGCTTTTTTCCACTCTGACTGCCAGTCGTGGAAGCCTTCAGGGATGGGCTTGCCGTGGTCGGTGATGGTGATATACTGTTTTACCGTAGGGCTGTCGGCCATGGCCTCCTGTATCTGGCTCACTACGTAAGCGTCGTCCACGCAGATGATGGCCTTCACCGAGGCCCGCGTGTTGCGGTACACGATGTCCTTCTTGGTCAGCATGTGGGTGGCGGGAATTACGATGGCACCTATCTTGCACAGGGCCAGCATTACTATCCACCACTCGTAGCGGCGTTTCAGTATGAGCATGACGGGGTCGTTCTTGCCTATGCCCAGCGACTGCAGGTAGGAGGCGGCCTGGTCTGACTGTTCTTTCAGCTGCTTGAAGGTGGCACGTATCTCTTCGCCTTGGTCGTTGGTCCACAGCAGGGCCAGACCATCGGGTTTCTCTTCTGCCCACGCGTCCATTACGTCGTAGGCAAAGTTGAAGTTCTCCGGGATGATGAACTCCAGGTTCTTGTTGTAGTCCTCCACTGAGGTGAAGCTTGTCTGCTTCAGAAATCTCTCTATCATTGCGGTTTTTTTTTTCGGGATTTCGGGATTCCGTTCTTCCAGAGTTCCGACTTCTTATTCTACTGTAAAAGCCAAGAAACGGACGGCCTTGTCGCCTACGGCCAGCATGCCGTGCGGTTTGCTGGAGTCGAAGTAGATGCTGTCGCCCTGTTCCAGGATGATGGTCTTACCACCGATGTAGAGTTCCATCTTACCCTCCAGCACCAGGTTGAACTCCTGTCCGGGGTGGGTATTCTTGTAGATGGTGTGCACGCCGGGCTTCGGCTCTACGGTGACGATGAACACGTCGGCCTTGTGGTTGACGAAACCGCTGACCAACGACTGGTACTTGTAGGCCTTGGTGCGCTCGATGCTGACGCCTTGACCTTTGCGCACCACGAAGTACGACTTCATGTGAGGTGTCTCGGCGAAGATGAGTTCTTCGGTCGAGATGCCGTACTTATGGGCTATCTTCATCAGGTTCGAGATAGTGATGTCCAGCTCGCCTTGTTCTATCTTCTCATACTTTTCCGTTGAGATACCGATGGTGTCGGCCATCTCACTGACGGGAATGTCGAGCACGTCGCGCAGTCCGCGCAGTCGCTCGCCTATCTGTTTCAGTTGTTCATCTGCCATATTTACTATTTACGTTTTTCGATTTACAATTTATTTTGCTCCTGCTTTCAGACCGCGGATGACACTGCTGGTAAAACCGGCATGCTCCATCTCGTTCAGTCCCTTGATGGTTACGCCGCCAGGAGTCGTTACCAAGTCGATGGCGGCTTCAGGGTGCAGACCGCTGGCTTCCAACAGTTCTACAGCACCCTTGACAGTCTGCATGACGATGTGTTTGGCGTCGTCAGCCTTGAATCCCAACTCTACGCCGCCCTCTGCTGCTGCCCGGATGTAGCGCATGGCATAGGCAATGCCGCACGATGCCAGCGTAGTGCCTGCTGCCAGGTGGCTCTCCTCGGTGATGATAGTTTGTCCCATCGAGTCGAATAGTGCTTTGACCTGCTCCGTATGCTGCTGTTCGGCAGCCAGTGCGGGCACGATGAATGTCATGCTCTGCAGCTGTGCTATAGCAATGTTGGGAATGGCCAGAAAGGTGGGTATCATGTCGCCGCCCTTGTCCATCCATGTCTTGATGTCGCTGGCTTTCACACCTGCAGCTACGACGACCAGTACTTGCTCTTTGTAGTCGAGCACGTCCTTGATGCTGTGCAGCACGCTCTCAACGAGCCACGGTTTTACCACCACACACACCATGTCGGCACCCTGAGCGGCCAGTTGGTTGCTCGGCGTGGCGGTGATGCCCATGTTGGCAAAATGGTCACGAACCGTCCGCGACGGGTCGGCTACACAGATATCCTCGTTGTTGACATAGTCGCCTTTGATGAGCCCTTCAGCCATGGCGCCACCCATGGCACCGGCTCCGATGATGGAAATCTTCATATCCTTGCTAATACATTCTTTAGTTTGTCGATAAACAGGTCTATGTCGCTCTTCGTCAGACACAGTGGCGGCAGCAGGCGTAGTACGTTCTGCCCTGCGCAGCCTGTGAAGCAGTGTTCTTCGTAGATGAGCGGTAGTCGCACGTCTTTGTGGGGAACATCTAAGTCGATCCCCACCATGAGGCCGCGTCCTCGGATGTCCTTGATGTGGCTTCCGCCAGTTCCGTTTGTTGCTGTGGTACTGCAACAGACTGAGCGGAGTTGCTCCATCAGATAGTCGCCCATGATGCGGGCGTTCTCCACCAGTCCTTCGTCCTCGAAGACGTCAAGCACGGCCAGGGCTGCTGCACAGGCCAGGTGATTACCGCCGAAGGTGGTGCCTAATTGTCCGTAAACGGGTTTGAAGTCGGGGGCTATCAGTACGCCAGCCATGGGGAACCCGTTGGCAATGCCCTTGGCCACGGTAATCATGTCAGGCCGTATGTCGAGCCATTGGTGGGCAAAGAACTTACCCGAGCGTCCGTAGCCGCACTGTATCTCGTCGCAAATGAGCACCGTGCCGTACTGTTTGCAGAGTTGCTGCAGTCCTTGGGCAAAAGCCTTGGTGGCCAGCTGGATGCCGCCCACACCCTGTATGCACTCCAGAATGACGGCGCAGACGTCGCCCTTCTGCAGTTCTGCCTCCCATGCCGGCAGGTCGTTCAGCGGCAGGTAGGTCACATGGCCGTTGTTGTTGATGGGTGCGATGATTTTCGGGTTGTTCGTTACCTCCACGGCTAACGACGTGCGTCCGTGGAAAGCCTTCTGCGCCGACAGCACACGTGTGCGTCCGTTGGTGAATGAGGCCAGCTTCAGGGCGTTCTCGTTGGCTTCGGCTCCGCTGTTGATGAGGAACAGCTGGTAGTCGTCGTAGCCGCTGATGCGTCCTAACCGTTCGGCCAGTTCCACCTGCAACTTATTGATGACGGAGTTGGAGTAAAAACCTAACTTCCCCAGTTGCTCCGTCACACGGCTGATGTAGTGGGGGTGTGAGTGGCCGATGCTGATGACGGCGTGACCGCCATAAAGGTCCAGATATTCCTGTCCTTTGTCGTCCCATACCTTACATCCCTGTCCTCTGACCACGTTGACGTCGAACAGAGGGTATACGTCGAATAATTTCATATCTGTTAAGTCTTTATTAATTGCCTGCAAAGGTACAAATTAGCGTGTAAAATTCAAATTTTTTAGTAGGAAAATACGAGCCTTGCTGTTATAAAGTGCTTAGAAAGCTGAGGCTTTCAGCCTGAGTCCTGCCGTCTCGTCTATGCCGAACATGAGGTTCATGTTCTGTACGGCCTGACCTACGGCTCCCTTCAGCAGATTGTCGATGCAGGATGTGACGAGCAGCTTGTCGCCGAACTTCTCGCAGTGTACCAGTGCCTTATTGGTGTTCACCACCTGCTTCAGGTCGAGCGGCTTGTCGCTGTAGTGTGTGAAAGCGGCGTCGCGGTAGAAGTCTTTGTAAGTCTGGACGATGTCTTCTATGGGAGCCTTCGTCCTGATGACCGCTGTGCAGAAGATGCCGCGTGCAAAGTCGCCACGGTAGGGGATGAAGTCGATGTCAGCCTCCAAGTAGCCTTGTACCTGTCGCAGCGACTGCCTGATCTCGGCGATGTGCTGGTGCTGGAAAGGCTTGTAGATGCTCATGTTACCCATGCGCCATGAGAAATGGGTGGTGGCGGCGGGCTTCTGTCCAGCTCCCGTTGAACCCGTGATGGCGTTGACGCTGACATCTTCCTTTAATATGTTAAGGTGGGCAGCGGGCAGCAGAGCCGCCTGAATGCAGGTGGCGAAGCAGCCAGGGTTGGCCACATGCTTTGCCTTCATAATGTCGGCCTTGTTAATCTCGGGCAGTCCGTAGACATAGTCGTGGTCACCCTTGATGCGGAAGTCCTGTGCCAAGTCTATAATCTTGACATTGTCCGGGATGGTGTGCTCCTTCAGGAACTGCTCGCTCTTGCCGTGGCCGAAGCAGAAGAAAACAACATCCACCTTGTCGAAAGGCATTTCGTCGGTAAACTTCAGCTCCGTTTCGCCTATCAGGCCTTCGTGCACGTCAGACACCATGTTGCCGGCATTGCTCTCCGAGTTGGCAAAGGCAATTTCAGCTTCAGGGTGGTTGAGCAGCAGGCGGATGAGTTCACCGCCTGTATAGCCTGCTGCGCCCAATATTCCTACCTTAATCATCTCTTCTCGTCCTGATGAATTCCGTAGTAAACGCGCAGCGGCGTAGAGCTGACCTTGATGAAGCCCTTAGCCTCGTCGGCAGTCCAGCCGGTCTGTGTCTCGCCATATTCGCCCAGTTTCGACTTCGTCAGGTCGTTGGCTGAGTCAATGCCCACGGTCTCGAAGCTGTAGGGACGCAGTTTCAGGATGGCTGTACCCGTCACGTTGCGCTGGCTCGAAGTCAGCATGGCCTCGATGTCGGGCATGACGGGTTCTAAATACTGGCTCTCGTGCAGGAACATGCCGTACCAGTTGGCCACTTGGTCCTTCCAGTATTGCTGCCACTTCGACAGCGTCGACTTTTCCAGCAGGCGGTGAGCCTCGATGATGAGCTTCGGTGCAGCAGCCTCGAAGCCCACGCGGCCCTTGATGCCGATGATGGTGTCGCCCACGTTGGCATCGCGGCCGATGGCGAAGGATGCGCCAATCTCCTCAATCTTCTGGATGGCTTTCACGCGGTCGTCGAACTTCTCGCCGTTGACGCCTACTATCTCGCCTTTCTCGAATTCAATCTTCAGTAGCTGTTCCTGCTCCTTGGCGGTGACGTGCTTCAGATAGGCCTCCTCGGGTAGTCCCTGCGTCGGGTCAAGCAGTTCGCCGCCACAGATGCTGGTGCCCCAGATACCTACGTTGTAGCTGTACTTCAGCTTGGTGAAATCGGCAAAGAAACCGTGGTCGTTCAGATAGTCCACCTCTTCCTTGCGCGTCAGCTTCTTGTCGCGTGTCAGGGTGATAATCTCTACACCGGGAGCCATGACCAGGAATGTCATGTCGAAGCGTATCTGGTCGTTGCCGGCACCGGTAGAGCCGTGAGCTATCGCATCAGCGCCAATCTCCTTGGCGTAGCGGGCTATGGCTATGGCCTGGAAGATGCGCTCCGAACTGACCGAGATGGGGTAGCAGTTGTTGCGTAGCACGTTGCCGAAAATCATGTATTTCAGTGACTTCTCGTAATACTCCTGCGTCACGTCGAGTGTCACGTAGGCCTTGGCCCCCAGCTTATAGGCGTTCTCCTCGTTGGTCTTCAACTGTTCAGCACTGAATCCGCCAGTGTTGGCACAGGCTGCATAGACGTCCCAGCCATCCTGGGTTAACTTCATCACGGTGTAGCTGGTGTCCAGTCCACCACTAAATGCTACTACTACTTTCTTGTTGCTCATATCCTTTTGTTTTAATTATTCTTTACTTTATGTTTATTTCTCATTACCCATTTCGACCGCGTCAAGCTCCTTGATGCGCGAGATAACCTCCTCGGGAATCTTGGCCGGCAAATGCTCCTCGGGGTCGTAGAGCATGGCCGTGCAGATGCAGTATTTGCGACCTGTGCGGTGTAGCACGTCCACGTTGATGCACCCCTCGCAGCCGCGCCAGAAAGCTTCGTCGTCTGTCAGGTCGGCAAAGGTGACAGGCTGGTAGCCCAGCTCAGTGTTCATCTTCATCACCGCCGCGCCGCTGGTCAGCGAGAATATCTTGGCGTGCGGCCAGCGCGTGCGGGCCAGCGTGAAAGTCATGTCCTTGATGCGCTTGGCTACACCCAGTCCGCGGAAGTCGGGATGGACGATGAGGCCCGACGTGGTGACGTACTGCTTGTTGCCCCAAGTCTCGATGTAGCTGAAACCGGCGAAACGTCCTTTGCTGAGGGCTATCACCGCCTTGGCCTCCTTCATTTTCGTGGCCAAGTATTCGTGTGTGCGCTTGGCAATACCCGTTCCGCGCACCTTGGCAGCGTCGGCAATGGTCTGCAGGATGGTGTCGACGTAGACTTCGTGCTCGGGTCCTGCCACCAATACTTCGATTTCTACTTTTTGTTCCATTATGTCTAAAACTCTAAACTCTCAACTTCACTTCATGTTGGGAACCACCTCGCTCAACGCGTCGACAATCTCGTCCTTCGGCACCCCTTGCTTGATGACGATGAAGATGGTGTCATCGCCGGCGATGGTACCCAGAATCTGGTCTATATGGCTGTTGTCGATGTTGTAGGCTATGCTGCTGGCGTAGCCCGGACGAGTCTTGATGACACCCATGTTGCCTGAGAAGTTGATACTCAAGAACCCCGGCACCTGCATCATCTCGCGGATGCTGTGCGGTGTGCTGATGCGCTTGTACATCGTGTCGTTAGGCAACACATATACGTAACTTCCTCTCATCGAGGCGGCTTTGGCCACCTTCAGTTGCTTCAGGTCACGGCTCAGCGTGGCCTGGGTCAGCTGGAAACCCTCTTCTTTCAGGGCGGCTAACAGCTCGTCCTGACTACCTAACTCCTTGCTGGAGATGATCATGCGAAGGGCCTCTAAACGGTCTTTCTTTACTTTCATGACAGTATATTTATACGAAACTGGCCGCAAAATTATACAAAAAAGCGCATATCGCCAAACAAATATGCGCTTTTTTGCAATTATTTACTAAATTAATAATGAAAAGACGACCCGCCAAGGAACTCACGGAGTAGGGAAGTAGGCGGAATCTGCTCTTCAGAAATCGGTTTGATGTAGCTAAGGAACTTACGCAGCCGATAGGCTTCTGCATATTCGACACAGCGCTCAGGCACCTGTTCCAGCAGCGGTTCGGCCTGCTGCTTGATGACGGCCAGTTCAAAGAGCATGGCTGAGTTGAACATGGCGTCGGCATTCTCTTGATAGGGAAAAATCCAGCGGGCTTCGCCTTTGCGCACGCTGGGCCAGCGGCGTATAGTCTCCTGTGCCGACACCCCCCTGTACTTGTAGTCGCGGATAATACGCCTTAACAGGCGGTTGTCGGTAGTGGGAATGTAGTTATGGTTGTCTAAAAGGATGGTGGTCAGGGCTGAGGCGTAGATGCGGTAAATCTGTTCGTCGGGAATCTGAGCCGTTAGTTCCGGGTTCAGAGCGTGGATGCCCTCCACCACCAGTACTTCCTTGCCTTTCAGCCGCAGCTTGCGGCCACTTTGCTCGCTACATCCTTTCTGGAAGTTGTAGCGTGGCAGCTCCACCTCCTCGCCGCGGAACAGGGCGTTCATCTGGTCGTTCAGCAGTGGAATGTTCAGAGCGTGCAAGTGTTCAAAGTCGTAGTCGCCGTTCTCGTCTTTCGGGGTTTTGTCACGGTCCAGGAAGTAGTCGTCTAACGAGATGCCTATGGGGTGTATGCCGTTGACACCTAACTGCACCGAGAGCCGCTTGCAGGTGGTGGTTTTTCCGCTGCTCGAAGGACCGGCGATAAGCACCATCTTGACACCTGGCCGGCGGGCTATCTCGTCGGCTATCTGGGCTATCTTCTTTTCCTGCAGTGCCTCGCTGAGCTGTATCATCGTGTTGGTGCGGCCTTCGCGGATGGCTTGGTTCAGGTCGCCGACGGTGCGCAAGCCGAGGATGCTCTGCCAGCGGTGGTGCTCCTTGAAAATCTCAAACATCTTGTCTTGCCGCATGAATGCACCCAGCTTGGAAGGGTCCTGCAGCGAGGGGATGCGCAGCAGCAGGCCGTCGAAGTAATACTCCAGTCCGAACAGGTGTATCTGTCCCGTTGAGGTAAGCAGCGAACCGTAGTAGTAGTCCACGTATCCGTCAATGTCGTAGTACGTGGTGTAAAGTGCGCCGTAGTCCTCCAGCAACTTGACCTTCGAGAACGAGCGCGACTCACGGAACATATTGACAGCCTCCTCGGTGGTGGTCTCATGGCGGTGGATGGGCAGGTCGGCTTCGATAATCTGATGCATGCGTTTCTCTACGGCATGCATGTCGTCCGGCGTAATGGCGTTGCCGTCACCCTTACCGCGTATGTCGACGAAGTAGCCGTTGGACACGGGTATGTCGATGACAACGGTGCACTCCGGCCACAGCTCGTGGGCGGCTTTGTTCAGAATAAAGAAAAGCGTGCGCGTATAGGCGCGCATGGCCGAAGCGTCGTGCAGGTCCAGAAACTCGATGTCCTTGGGTTTATAGACGCGGAAGTGCATTCCCTCCACCTTGTTATTTACGCGTGCGGTAATGGGTCCGTACTCCATTTTGAGGCCTGTGAGAGAAAAAATCTCAGAAAGTGTGCTTCCGATGCTGATATTTAAAGTTTTTTTAGTATTTTTGCAACGGATTTTGATTTGCTGTTCCATAAACGTTATAGTTTTAGAGTTCGGCAAAGGTACAAAATAAAATTGAAAACGGTAAATTGTAAATTAGAATTTTATGTCTATCTGGGTCATTTTCACGCTTCTGGGTTCCCTGGCGCTGCTGATGTACGGTATGAAGTCCATGAGTGAGGCACTGCAGAAGATGGCAGGTCCGCAGCTGCGACACGTGTTGGGAGCTATGACCACCAATCGTTTTACGGGAATGTTGACAGGCATGCTGGTGACAGCCAGCGTGCAGTCGTCCACGGCCACCACGGTGATGACCGTCAGTTTCGTCAATGCCGGACTGTTGACGCTGGCTCAGGCCATTTCGGTCATCATGGGTGCCAACATCGGAACGACGCTGACGGCATGGATCATGTCAGCCGGTATGTCGTTCAATGTCGGTGACTTGGCCTATCCGGCCTTCTTCATCGGCATCATGCTCATCTACCAGAAGCGCTATCGCTACATCGGCGACTTCCTCTTCGGACTGGCCTTTCTCATCTTTGCCCTTGCCGTGTTGCGCACGACGGGGCAGGATATGCACTTGGGCGAGAATCAGGACGTGCTGAACTTCTTTGCTTCGTTCGACAATGACAGCTTCCTCACCACCCTCATCTTTCTGTTTTTGGGCGGTGTGCTGACCTTCTGCGTCCAGTCGTCGGCAGCGGTGATGGCCATTACCATGATACTCTGTTCCAGCGGCGCACTGCCTATCTATCAGGGCATCGCCTTGGTCATGGGTGAGAACATCGGTACCACTGTGACCTCCAACCTTGCGGCCATGTCGGCCAACACGCAAGCCCGCCGCGCCGCTCTGGCCCACATGTTTTTCAATGTGTTCGGTGTCGTCTGGATACTCTTCGTCTTCCGTCCCTTTGTCGACATGGTATGCGGGTGGGTAGGCTACGACACCGACATGACCAAGGAGACCGCCGGTACGGCCGCATTCTTAGCCAACTCGTCCAAGCTGAGTTTCGTGCTGGCTGCCTTTCATACCAGCTTCAACATAGCCAACACGTTTGTTCTGATTTGGTTCATTCCCCAGATAGAGCGCTTTGTCTGCTGGGTTATCAAGCCCAAGAAAGTGGACGAGGAGGAAGACTTCAGCCTGCATTTCATTACGGCCGGCTTCATGAAGACCCCCGAACTCTCGGTGCTTGAGGCGCAGAAGGAGATACGGCAGTTTGCCGAGCGCATGCAGCGCATGTTCGGTATGGTGCGCGAACTGCTTACCCTCTCCAGCAGCAGTACCGACAAGAAAGACAGCCAGGCTGGCGACTTCAACAAGCTCTTTACGCGCATCGAGAAGTACGAAGGCATCTCCGACAACATGGAGTTGGAGATAGCCAAATACTTAGACTCCGTCAGCGACGCCCACCTGTCGGACGACACGAAGGCCAAGATTCGTGCCATGTTGCGCGAGATTTCGGAGCTGGAGTCCATCGGCGATGCCAACTACAACATGGCCCGTACCATCTCGCGCAAGTACAACGGCAAGCAAGACCACTTCATCGACAAGCAGTATGACCACCTGCACCAGATGATGGAGCTGACCGACCAGTCGCTCTCTCAGATGAACGCCCTGTTAGGCGGTCGCAAGGAGGCGTACGATGTCAACCGCACGTTCAACATCGAGAACGAAATCAACAATTACCGTAACCAGCTCAAGTCGCAGAACATCAACGACGTGAACAACCATGAGTACACCTACGCCGTGGGCACCATCTACATGGACCTCGTCAACGAGTGCGAGAAGCTGGGCGACTATGTGGTCAACGTGGTGGAAGCCCGCATGGGTATCAGGTAAGACGTGACAATCATTAAAAAACATTTACAGAATATGAAAAGACTATTATTGTTTTTAACCATCGTGCTGATGTTCACGGCGACGACTGTGGCACAGGTCACAACCTCGGCCCTGAGCGGTAAAGTCACCATGGAGGACTCCAAGGAGGAGGTCATCGGCGCCACCATTCAGGCAGTTCATGAGCCTTCCGGCACCAAGTACAATGCCGTGACAAACACCAGCGGGCGCTTCACCATCCAAGGTATGCGCAACGGCGGACCGTACACCGTCATCGTCAGCTACATCGGCTACGAGACCAAGACCTTCCGTGACATAGAGCTGGAACTGGCCGAGACCTACGAGCTGAACGTATGGCTCAGCGAGAACAGCACCGAGCTTACAGAGGTGGTGGTTAGCGGAAAGGCCTCGAAGTTCACCGCTGAGAAGACCGGTGCCACCACCAACATCAACAACCGCACCATTCAGGACATCCCCACCATCGGCCGTGGCATTGGCGACATTGCCAAGCTCTCGCCCTACTACGGCGGCAACAACAGCTTTGCCGGCAGCAGTGGCCGCTCCTCGAACTTCACGTTGGACGGTGCCAACCTGAACAACAACTTCGGACTCAGCAGCGACCTGCCCGGCGGCGGCATGCCCGTCTCCATGGACGCCATCGACGAGGTGCAGATTGTGGTGTCGCCCTTCGACGTGCGCCAGTCCAACTTCGTGGGTGGTGGCATCAATGCCGTCACCAAGTCGGGTACCAACACCTTCAAGGGTACGGCATATTTCTATTACACCAGCGAGGACCTGCACGGCAACCGTGTGGACGGCGTGCAGAACTCGGAGCCAAACCCCGACGAGCAGAAGACCTTCGGCTTCACCCTCGGCGGCCCCATCATCAAGGACAAGCTCTTCTTCTTCGCCAACTACGAGCGCACCAAGTCGGAGAACGTGCCCACCTTCTGGCACCCCGACAGGACGGGTGACGGCCCTGACAGCAAGACCTACACGTCGCGCACGTTGCTGAGCGACATGGAGACGATTTCCAACTTTGTCAAGGACAAGTACGGCTACGACACCGGTTCTGCCGATGTCTATCCTGGCGGTATCACCAACAACAAGTATCTGGCCCGTCTGGACTGGAACATCACCAACAACCACCATCTGGCTCTGCGCTTCAACCACACCAACAACGAGAAGTGGCTCACGCCCAGCGCTTCGTCGCGTGACGTGGGTGGCCTGACCTCGGCCTGCATCAGCATCAACTCGATGGCCTTCGCCAACTCGTTCTACTCGCTTGAGAACAAGGTGACCACTTTCTCGGCTGACCTCAACAGCCGTTTCGGCAACAACATCAGCAACCAGCTGTTAGTCACCTACTCCAACATCGACGACCCGCGCGGCACCAACTCCAGCCTCTTCCCCATGATTGATATCTTCAAGGATGGCGACCCCTACATGACGTTGGGTTACGAACTGTTCACCTATAACAACCGCGTGCAGAACAAAATTCTGACCATCAACGACAACTTCACCTACTATCTTGGTGCACACAAGTTGACGGCCGGTCTGAACTTCGAGCATCAGGTGGCCTACAACAGCTACATGCGTCAGGGCACCGGCTACTACCGCTATGCCTCCATGCAGGACTTCATGGACGGTGCCGCGCCCACCGGCGTGGCACTGGCCTACGGCTACGACGGCGAGACCAGTCCGCGTGCCAAGGTGCGCTTCAACCAGATGGGACTCTACCTGCAGGACGAGTGGAACGTGCTGGACAACCTGAAGCTCACCGGCGGCATCCGCTTCGACAACATTACGTTCAACAAGAGCGACCTCATCTTCAATCAGGCACTTTACGACCTCGACTTCGGCGGCCGTCACCTCGACGTGGGCACATGGCCCAAGACGCACATCCAGATTTCGCCGCGCATAGGCTTCGCCTGGGATGTCTTTGGCGACCGCTCGCTCAAGGTGCGTGGTGGTACGGGCATCTTCGTCGGCCGTCTGCCCTTGGTGTTCTTCACCAACATGCCCACCAACTCGGGTATGATACAGAACCTCGTCATCGCCCGTTCCGGCGACGAGCGCCTGGCTAACTTCGCCGGCGGGCTGACCACGACCACCGACGGCATCCGCGAGAAGTTGGGCGCACCCTACAGCATGGACCCCAGTGGCATCATCCCCTCGGCAGTGGCCGGCGTCGACCGTGACTTCAAGATGCCGCAGGAGTGGAAGACATCGTTGGCCGTCGACTATCAGGTGCCTGTTCCCTTCCCTCTGACGATTACCGGTGAGTTCATGTATACCAAGCACATCAATGCCGTCAACTTGGACAACTGGAACCAGAAGAACCCCGACGAGACGTGGCAGCGCTTCCAGGGAGCCGACAACCGCTATGTCTATCCCACTAAGAAGGCCGACTGGAACTACTACACACAGTACCAGAACGTCTGCGTGCTGACCAACAACAGCAAGGGCTATGGCATCACTGCCAGTGTGCAGCTGAACGCCGAGCCCATCAAGGACCTGCACGTCATGGCTGCCTATACCCACACCGTCAACAAGGAGGTCACCGGCATGCCCGGCTCCAACGCCTCGGCAGCATGGCAGTTTCTGCACACCGTCAACGGCCCGAACATCACCGACGTGCGCCCCTCCGGCTACGTCACCCCGGACCGCGTCATTGCCAACGTCAGCTACAAGTACGGCAAGGAGCACTTCTCGCTCTACTATAACGGCTACTCGCCCTCGGGCTGGAGCTACTGCTACAGCAACGACCTCAACGGCGACGGACTGTCCTACGACCTGATGTATATCCCTCGCGACGACAGCGAAATCAAGTTCGTCTCCGACGACGACCGCATCGCCTTCTGGAACTTTGTCGAGCAGGACGACTACCTGAAGAACCATAAGGGCGAGTATGCTGAGGCCTACTCCGCACGCTCTCCCTGGGTGCACACCTTCGACTTCAAGTACGCCCACGACTTCGACCTCAAGATTGGCAACACGCGCCACAAGCTGCAGCTCATTGCCAACATCGAGAACATCGGCAACCTGCTCAACTCCAAGTGGGGCGTAGCCAAGTATTGCCCGGGCATGAGCAACAACGTCATCCGTCTGCTCAGCGTGGCCAGCAAGGAGAACAATGTTCCCGTCTACCGCATGGCCACCAATACCGACGGCTCCTACTGGAAGTCAACGTGGGACTACAACCACAGCTACGGCCAGTGCTGGCGTCTGCAGATTGGTGTGAAGTATTATTTCAACTAATCAGTACCCTCTTACGCGCGTATATATTAATAAGGTGGCACTCCTCAAAAGGAGTGCCACTTAAAACACACAGAATATGAAACTAAGAAACACTTTCCTGGCTGCGATGATGCTGTTTGGCACCACAGCCGTGGTGGCACAGATGCAGATGCCACCCATCCCCGTTGACCCCGCCGTGCGCATCGGCAAGTTAGACAACGGACTGACCTATTACATCCGCCAAAACGGATATCCCGAACATGTGGCTAACTTCTACATCGCCCAGCGCGTCGGCTCCATCAACGAGGACGACTCGCAGCGCGGACTGGCCCACTTCCTGGAGCACATGGCCTTCAACGGCTCCGAGCACTTCAAGGGCAACGGCATCATCGAGTTCACCCGCTCCTTGGGCGTTGAGTTCGGCAGCGACCTGAACGCCTACACCTCGATAGACCAGACTGTCTACCGTGTCTGCAACGTGCCTGCCAAGCGCGCCACCGCCCTCGACTCCTGTCTGCTCATCCTCAAGGACTGGTCGAACGGCCTGCTGTTAGAGCCTGAGGAGATTGACAAGGAGCGCGACGTGGTGCACAACGAGTGGCGCCTCGGCGAAGGTCCCGGCATGCGCATGATACAGCGTGCTCTGCCGAAGATGTATCCTGGTTCCAAGTACGGTGAGCGCCTGCCCATCGGTCTGATGTCGGTTATCGACAGCTTCAGGCCCCAAACCCTGCGTGCCTACTATCAGAAGTGGTATCGCCCGGACAACCAGGCCATCATCGTCGTTGGCGACGTTGACGTCGACCACATCGAGGCAAAGGTCAAGGAGCTGTTTGGCGGCATCAAGGTCGATCCGAATGCTGCAAAGGTGGTGGCAGAGCTCGTGCCTGACAACAAGGAGGCCATCTACATCTTCGAGAAGGACAAGGAACAGCAGATGAGCCAGGTGGCCGTGATGATGAAGCACGACGCTACGCCTCCTGAAGACAAGGCGAACATGGGCTATCTCATTCAGGACTATGCCATCAGCGTTATCTCTCAAATGATAGGCCAGCGCCTGTCGGAGATGGCACAGGAGGAGTCGTGCCCCTTCTTCCAGGCTATGGCTGACGACGGACAGTACCTACTGTCGAAGACCAAGGACTGCTTTGAGCTGGTAGGCTACCCCAAGGAGGGTAAGGACATGGAGACGCTGCAGACCCTGTACCGCGAGGCTCGCCGTGTGCGTGAGTTCGGCTTTACCGCTACGGAGTATGCCCGTGCCCAGGCCGACTATCTGAGTGGACTGGAGAAGCGCTACACCAACCGCGACAAGCGCAAGAACGACGAGTTCGGTGATGCCTACCGCGACAACTATCTGACCAACGAGCCTATCCCGCCATTGGACAACCTGTACCAGACCATGCAGATGATTGTGCCCAACATCCCCGTGCAGGCCATCAACCAGATGCTGCCCGAGCTCATCAGCGTCACTGACAGCAACCTCGTGGTGTTTGAGATGGCTCAGGAGAAGGAGGGCAAAGCCTACTTCACCGAGAAGGATATGGCTGCTGCCATTGCTGCTGCCCGTGCAGAGAAGATCGAAGCCTACGTGGACAACGTCAAGGACGAACCCCTCGTGGACGTGACACAGCTCAAGGCCGGCAAGATTGTCTCTGAGACCGAGAACAAGACCTTCGGCTACAAGGAGCTGACACTCTCCAATGGTGCTACCGTCATCCTGAAGAAGACTGACTTCAAGGACGACGAGGTACAGATGCAGGCTTTCGCCAAGGGTGGTAAGTCGAAGTTTGGCGCTGCCGACTTTGCCAACCTGAAGGTCTTCGACCAGGCTATCGGCATGAGCGGTATCGGCAATTTCTCCAGCACAGAGCTCCAGAAGGCACTGGCAGGCAAGGAGTGTAATGCCGACGCTACGATGGGCAACACACGACAGTACATCACCGCCCACTCGACACCGAAGGACTTGGAGACGATGATGCAGATGCAGTATCTCTACTTTACCGCCATCAACAAGGACGAGAAGCAGTTCCAGAACCTGATGACACAGCTCGACATGGCACTGAAGAACAAGAGCCTGTCGCCTGACATGGTGTTCAGCGACTCACTGGCTGCCACGCTTTATGCCCACAATCCGCGCTTTGCACAGATTGACGTCAAGGACCTGAAGGACATCAACTACGACCGCATCTTAGAGATGGCCAAGGACCGCTTCAAGAATGCCGGACAGTTCACCTTCGTCTTCTGTGGCAACTTCGACGAGGCTACGCTCCGTCCGCTCATCGAGCAGTATGTGGCTTCGCTGCCTGCTACCAATGAGAAGGCCGAGGACTTCGATGAGATCCTGACACTGGCCCAGGGTGAGGTCGTCAACAACTTCAAGATGAAGACCGAGTCGCCCAAGGCTACTGCCTACGAGATGTGGTATGCCGACATGCCTTACACGCTGGAGAACAGCGTCAAGATTGATGCCGTGGGACAGATTCTCTCGATGATCTACCTGAAGACCATCCGCGAGGACGAGAGCGCAGCCTATTCATGTGGTGCCTTCGGTGGCTTCAACGTGAGCACCCACCAACCGAAAGTCCAGCTGCAGGCTTACTGTCCGATGAACCCCGACAAGCAGGAGATTGCCGTCCGCCTGATTCACGAGGGCATTCAGAACATGGCCAAGAGCGTCGATGCCGACCAGCTGCAGAAGGCTAAGGAGTACATGCTCAAGCAGATTGACGTCGATGCCAAGACCAACGGCTACTGGATCAACACCATCACCACCTTCAAGGACTACGGACTGGATATGTACACCGACTACAAGAAGACCGTAGAGGCCCTGACCACTGACAGCGTGCGTGACTTCCTGAACCAGTTGCTCAAGAGCGGCAACCACGCAGAAATCATCATGCTGCCCGAAACCAAGTAATCAGAAAGTCTGACATATACTGAATAAGTTGACGCTTTTAGAAGTTCAAAAGCGTCAACTTATTTTATACACTTCAGTTACCTGACTTTACCATGCCTCGCGATGGTCGCGGAGCGACAGCGAGCGGTAGCGGATGCGCTCAGGCAGCTTGCGGACGATGCACAGCCAGTAGCGCCACTCCTCGGCAGCCAATGTCGGCGCGAATTCAGGTTCGAACCATACTAACGGCAGCAACTCCACTTTCTGACGTAGCACCTCGCGCCACAGCACCTGCTGCTTCTTGCGGTCGTGCTTCCCAAAGTTCCCTGTCTGCAGCACCTTGCCCAACAGCCAGCGGCCCTTTCTGCTAGCAGGAGGCACGGGCAGCAGACTATCGTGCTCGCCAAAGACCGCGCCGATGACCCACATCAGCGCCCTTGCCACGGTGTACAATCCCTGTTCCTTCAGCCTGCCCGCCACATCGCGACGCTCTTCGTCCGTGCTGTGGCGCAGCAGCAGCCAGTAGTCTGTCAGTTGGCGCAGTCCCACACCCTCATGGCGCAGGTGGTGGCGGATATGTGCCAGCTGCATGGTCAGCGCAAAGCATATTGACGGAATGCGGAACCCCTCGTCGGTAAGCGTCAGCCCGCGTATCAGCTCTGCGTCAAGGTACTGTTGCAGCCGCTCGTTGCATGCCGCATGGTTATGCCCTGACGAGGGCAGGAAATGCACCTCCACTTCGATGCCCTGCGCATTGTGCGGCAGAGCGAAGTGGTGGTAGCCCACGTCGATGGTGCCGTCGGCCATGCCTAACTGCTGCAGCGTGGCCATCACACGCTCCTTACCCCCAGAGACATAGATGTCAATGTCGCCAGCCTGACGACTGCACGGATTGGGATAGAGCTTGGCATTAGCCTGCCCCTTCAGGATGGCCGTGGTGTGTCCCTCGCCCTCAAACAGGCGGGTGAGGCGTGCCGCCTCGGCATTGAACACTCCGTTCAACTGACTGATGTTCTCGGCATCACCCGCCCACCGCAGCATCAGCGGCAGTGGCGGACACAGCGTGCGGTCCTCCTTCTGCAACCTCTTGATGCCCTCGAAGAGCACGCCCACCAGCGAGTGACGAGTGGCATCCTCGAACAGCCGCTGCCACTCCTCGGCAGTAAAGCGAGAGAGGACGACATCCTGGCCGAGCGAATAACTCAGCAGCGACAGCAGGCTGCGATCCCGCTGACTAAGAAATGACTGAATATCTTTTGCCATGACCTAAATTCCTCAGCAAAGGTAAACATAAAATCTGGGAAAATCACTCCTTTTGGTGGAATATTTATGTGAATCGCCAAATTTAGAAGCAACGACCCTGCTGAAGACAAAGAAAAACATAAAACAATGGCGGTGTTTTTGTAAACGCCGCCATTGTTTTTGTAAACATCGACGTAGTTTTAACAAACACTGACGCTGTTTTAACTTTCGGACGGCACTTTCAATGTTTTAGAACGGCACTTAAGGCATTTCCGCACAACACACCCAGCCTTATTGCATGGCGCTCCCATCGCATCGAAGTGACCAAGCTCTCTGCTGCTGATTAGAAGTTAGGATCACGGGGCCCCGTTCTCCATGTACCTTCACATCACATTTGATGTCCCCTGTTTTGGAATCTGATGTCTGTCGGCATCGAATTTTATATTCCGTTTTGGTAAATAATATGCCCCGCAGAGGTAAATCGGGGCATATTATTTACCTCTGTCAGACATATTATTTCGCACAGTCGCTGATATTATTTCTCACTGCCGTTTATGTTTTTAGATGACGGTACTGATATTATCCTGTGATATTCCATAGTGAATGATCAGTAGAACCGACCCCGTGATCGTGGCTGTGAGGGAGAGGCCGTTTCGGTGTTGCCTCTCCTCGTCGCCACCAAATAGTCTATAGATTACTTATTCTTCCCAGAGGTTGTAGCGGCGGTAGCCCATGGCGTTGTCCTCGCTCTCGTCTTCCATGAAGTCAGTGCCGCGGGCTCCCGCGCCGCCGTCAGCGCTCTGGTAAGAGTTGTCAATGCCAGAGAAGCAGAGCATCATTGGTTCTTCTATGCTGGCTAAGACCTCAGTAGTTGGTTTGATATATTTGCGTTTCATGTAATTACTGTTTTAAGTTTCGCATGTTCATTTTTGTTCCCCTCCTTGGAAAGGAGGGGTTAGGGGTGGTTGATAAAAGCAGCCGCATAAGTTGACGAGAAATCAACCACCCCCTGCCCCTCCTTTCCAAGGAGGGGAGTCGATGTGTTTGTTAACGGCTTTATCTTCAACATATTGGAACTTCAGAAAGTTGAATTACTGTTTTATTGAATTCATTATTCGGTTAAGTAGGCTTAGCCGTCTTAATCGTTTACTATAACTTTCTTGCCATTGTAGATGTAGATGCCACGTTGCGTTGGCTTGGGTGTACGCACGCCCTGCAGGGTGTACCAGCCTTGGGATGCAACACTGTTGCCTTTGGCGGTAGTTATATCCGAAATACCGGTTATGACATTGTCATCGCTTTCGTCGAACAGCAGCATGAACGCTGGTGCAGAAGCTCGAGAAGCAGACGGCAAGTCGTAGGCTGTGCCGACACCGAGGTCTTCAGCCTCTTCTTTCGTCAGATGCAGGAACGCGCTGTTAGCGTATGTCATTCCGATACCGGTAGTGAGCCAGAAACCCATCTGGAAGACGTTGGGATCGCCAGTGTAGTTCTTCTGATACTTCTTGCATCGGTAGAAGCCGAACAGGTAGTTAGCATAGCCATCACCCGTGCCGATACCAGTTTCGTCGCTGAAGCGCTGAAGCGATGTCTCTTCGTAGAGCGGAATGAGTTTGCTTTCTCCCGAATATGATGTCTTGGGAGTAGAGTATGGAGTCAGCTCGGCAGTGAGCGTGTTGTAGTAATTCACGTTTTCCCCATTGTCCCAAGCCAACGTTGCGGCGTTGTCATATACCAGGCCGGAGGTCAGGTTGTCCTTGCTGAGCTTGCAGCCCAGTATAACGCCAGTCTTGGCAGGTATATAGTCGACGTTGAGCTTTGTCAGTGTTGCCGTTGTCTCGTGCGTTTCGGTATTGCGGCCGAACGCACTGACTACAAACACGTCGATGTTGTCGGGCTTGTTCCACGCAATGTGGTCGCTCCACACGCGTAGGAAGTTGTAGCCGTTGCGTCCCTTCACTTTGCGCTCCTCGGCTATCCCCGCTGTGCGATAGTACACTTCGTTGAAGTCGCGCAGTTCCATGCTGTGCTCTATAGTATAATAAGGTGTGCCAGCATTGGGATAGAAGTTCACGTAGTACCAGCCCGTGGGCAGGTCGAAGGTTACGCTTTCGCCATCCGGTTCGGTGCTGCTACTGCTGCCATTGCTCTGGAAGGTGAGGACGTTCTTGTACTGCGTCTCGTTGCCCGGAGTGTACTCGCTGTCCGTTGTGGCAGAGCGGAACTTAGGTGCGTTTCCGTTCTCATGCCATGTGGTCTGGTATGTGGGGCTTGCCTCATCGGTGTTCTGAATGAAGCGGAACTTTTGTCCCTCAGTGAAGTAGACGTAGTTGCGGTAGTGACCCGCCTCCTGTGTTGGGGTGAGTCGTATGCGCGGGTCTCTGCTTTCCACGTTGCTCATGTCCCATGAGCCGGCACCCTCCGACGACGATACTCCTGGTCCAACGAGGTAAAGCGACGTGTGGAACGTTATGCGATAGGTCATCGTCGTAGCGTTGAAGCGGAACTCATAGCTGGTGTATTTGTCTGAGGTCTCTGGGTTGAGCGACTGGTCGCCTTTGTTATTATCACCACCTTGTCCTGCCGTGGTCAGTCCGCCCACGAGAGCGCGACCGTCAAGGCCGTTATACAGGTTGATGAGTGGACGATATACACTTCCCCAATTTCCGTTGCCTGATGGGTTAACATCAAGATAGAGGTTACCCCAGCTCCTGTCTCCCGTGGTAGGCTTGTTTACGGTACGGACGTATACCACGCTGTCGCACGACTCGGAATAGTTCTCAGACCCTATGCCGTTTGTGTAATATAGTCTCGTCAGCTTATGGCTGGTGTCAGAGATGCTAATACTCTCTGTTTCTGAAGCTGCTTTAAAGTTTCCAATAAGGTAGAACTCGCTGTTAGTGCTGGGGTTGGCAAGTCCTGTATTCACATAGTTGAAGAAGATATGGCCCTTGTCGGCGTTCATGTTGAACGTAACCGACTTGTGGTCTCCCTTGCGGAAGGCAAACGAGCCAGCACGCCTGGCATCGGTAGTCTTGTAGGCGTCAGCCCCGGCATAGCTGTTGCCGTTCCAGTAGTTCTTGTATTTAACGTAGTTGTCCAAATCGCCTGAACCGTCATGGGCATGGTCGTTACCGTATGACGCTGGTGTGTCATCATAGGCCAGTTCCGTTTTTGGGCGATAGAACACCTTGTTGTCGTCGCGAACGATATACCATTGAATAGTCGTTCCGTCAGATATGGTGTTGCCGTTGTAGTCGCGGAAGTCGTCGTCCTTCATCGTGAACGTGAAGTACTTGTCTGAAATCTTACCATCGCCAAAGCTTCCAGAACGGTTACGGCTGGCCACCATCTTGAAGTAGGGAAGCTTCTGACCGTTCGTCACCTGGGGTGACACCCAGTAGTAGTCGTGTGGAGTGATTTCGGGGGCAGGTTCTGTCACACTGATAGTACCGCCACTTCTGCTGCTGGAGACATACTTGATTGTATATTCTGCAGTTTGGCTAACCCCTGTAATGTAGAAAGATTTAGCGTTGTTGCTTGTCAACCCTGTTTCTCCTCCGTTTATAGTAAGTTCAACGTCGTTTGCGTTGTCAGGCCCAAGCTGCATGTTCTGCGTTCCGTCAGTAACGATAATCTTGAAGTAAGCTTTTCCATCATTGTTTGGGTCAAGCTGAGCTCCCGTAAAAGTCTTGGTCCATGACGGCTGGTCACTGTCGTTGCTGGTTTCGCCAAATTTGTAGGTGTTTGTCATTGCATTGCCCGAATTCCACCCGTTTATTTCACCATACAAATAGTAGGCCCATGTGTCGTCTGCCTTTGCATGATAAGGCATTGCCAGCAATGTAGCCAGCAACCCAAGATAAGTTAATAGTCTTTTCATAGCTTTTTTTTAATTATAATTTTTGTTTACAGTTTATCCTAATTTGTGAGTATGATTGCAGCACTCGCTGCATACTGTTTCTTCGACAACAAGCCGCAGCCACTGAAGGGATATTGCATTGAAAATACAAAACAACTCATGTTGTTTTAGAATATCTTATCCCGAACTGGGGTAATAAATAATGCTTTATTAGTTGAATAAATAATTATGTTCTTATATGCCATTTATGCTTGCGCGGGTGCAAAATTACTGAAAGTAACATGAACTTCAAAGGAAAATCAAATAATTGACACAATTTTTGCTGTGTAAACGTTTGCGTCGAATTTGAATTATTTAACTGGTTCTCCGGCTTAAAAAATCTTAGCTTGTGTGGCGTTCGCCACAAGGTTGTGCGGAATCGCTATAGCTGCACTGCGGATATTTTCCGTTGATGATGGTTGGAGGACTTCACAGGTTCCTAAGGCCAACATCATAGCCCAAAGCATAACGATCTTTGACTTTATAAAAGCAGTCTGTAACAATGATTAGAAATCATTAGGGTCGGAGAAGGTGATTGTTTTCTCTAACTCCAACTCTTATGGGCCGAAAAGCGAGGATGTGCAGTGGCTATGGCCGTGGATAAGAATAAATTTAGATTTAGGCATCAAAATTTGGAATATTCAGAAAAAGTTCCTAATTTTGCAGCGTAGGGTATAAAAAGCTTGAAACATGGAACAGCAGACGGATGTACGATGGATACAACGGTATGCTAAATCCCTGTTTGCTTCATCCTCTCTCCCTGCTTATTACGGCCCCTTCTTCTCGGAAATAAAAGAAAAAAACTATTTTTCTTTGCATTTCGCTCGGTTTGCAGTACCTTTGATCTGGCGATCGAAGGTGTCGGCACCTCGGAAATGAAAATAAATAGCTATTAATTTTGCATTTCGCTCGGTTTGCACTACCTTTGCAGGCGAAAACGAAATAAGGAAAGTAATATGAGCTATTTTTTCTCTTCTGAATCAGTATCAGAGGGCCATCCCGACAAGGTGGCCGACCAGATAAGTGACGCTATCCTCGACCAGTTCCTGGCTTACGACGAGCATGCCCGCGTGGCCTGCGAGTCGTTTGTCACCACCGGACAGGTGGTGCTTATGGGTGAGGTGCGCAGCGAGGTGTACATCGACCTGCAGACCATTGCACGCAACACCATCAAGAAGATAGGCTATACCAAGGCTGAATACCAGTTCGACGGTAATTCGTGCGGCATACTGACGGCCATCCACGAGCAGAGCGAGGACATCAATCGCGGCGTGGACAACGGCGACGAGGACGAGCAGGGAGCTGGCGACCAGGGAATGATGTTCGGCTATGCCTGCAATGAGACGGAGAACCTGATGCCCGTATCACTCGACCTGGCTCATCTCATCATGCGCACGCTGGCCGAGATCCGCAAGGAAGGTAAAGTCATGACCTACCTGCGCCCCGACGCCAAGAGCCAGGTGACGGTGCAGTATAGTGATGCCGGCATCCCCGAGCGCATTGACACCATCGTCGTATCGACGCAGCACGACGAGTTTGCTGCTGACGACGCGATGCTGCAGACCATCTATAACGATGTGATAAACATCCTGATACCCCGTGTCAAGAGCAAAATTCACTCCCACAGTGTGCTGTCGTTGTTCGGCAACGACATCAAATACTACGTCAACCCGACGGGTAAGTTCGTCATCGGCGGTCCCCACGGCGACACAGGTCTGACAGGACGCAAAATCATTGTCGACACCTATGGCGGCAAGGGTGCCCATGGCGGTGGCGCTTTCTCAGGCAAGGACTCTTCGAAGGTTGACCGTTCTGCCGCCTATGCTGCCCGACATATTGCCAAGAACATGGTGGCCGCCGGTGTTGCCGACGAAATGCTGGTGCAGATCAGCTATGCCATCGGTGTGGCCAAGCCCATGAACATCTACGTCAATACCTACGGTCGCTCACACGTCAAGATGAGCGACGGCGAGATAGCCAAGCGCATAGAAAAACTGTTCGACCTGCGGCCGAAGGCCATTGAGCGCACGCTGAAGCTGCGCCAGCCCATGTATTTGGAGACGGCCGCCTACGGCCACATGGGCCGTCAGCCCGAGGTGGTGAAGAAGACGTTCACCAGCCGCTACCACGAGACGAAGACCATCGACGTGGAGCTGTTCACGTGGGAGAAATTGGACAGGGTAGAGGACATCAAGCGCGAATTTGGCATCTAAGCGATGATGTTGCAGCAGGATAGCGTTGTCGTTCACGAGGGCGTGGCTGTGCAGGGCGACTCAGTAGCCCCCAAGCATACGCCCATCACGCCGGCCATGGTGCTCAGCTGGCTGCCGCGCAGTGCCACGCCGGCACAGCAGGACTCGGCTATACAGGCGCACTTCAAGCCTTCCGAGATACGGTGGAGCCAACGCCCTGACACGCTGCACCTGCCCGGTCACGACAAGGGGCGCAACCTGTTGGACACGCAGCTGCCGCAGTATTACCGCGAGGGCTTCTTCTCCAAGGATACGCTGTTCCACCCCGAGCTGCCGGGCGGGCGCTACGGCGTGGCTGGCGACCCCGTGCCTTACAGTGTGCATGGCGACAACGTCATCACGTCGCTGCTGTTAGTGTGCTTCGTCATGGCCGTCATCGCCTTCGCCAACTCACGGACTTTCATCGTGCGCCAGGCCAAGTCGTTCTTCTACGTGTCGCACGGCGGCACGACGGAGGTTGTCGAAACATCCAACGAGCTGCGCTTCCAAGGGTTCCTCGTCCTGCTGACCAGCATTCTGCTGTCGCTGCTGTTCTATTTCTACACCCTCAGCCATTACGGCGACACCTTTGTGCTGCAGTCGCAGTACCACCTGATAGCCATTTATCTGGCGATGGTGGTGGGCTTCTTCTTAGTGAAGGGCCTGCTTTACACGGCGGTCAACATGGTGTTTTTCGACGGTAAAAGAAATGGACAGTGGCTGAAGGCTCTGCTCTTCATCACTTCCATCGAAGGCGTGCTTCTTTTTCCCGCCGTCATCCTTCAGGCTTACTTCGGATTGTCCATACAAAATGTCGAAATTTATTTCATTATAGTGCTCATAATCGTTAAAATACTGACGATTTACAAGTGCTATGTCATCTTTTTTCGCCAAAGTGTCGTTAAATTGCAGATTATTTTGTACTTTTGCACCCTCGAAATCGTACCTTTGCTCGCCTTTTGGGGTGCTTTGGTGATAACAGCGAATAATTTGAAAATAAATTTTTAGGACAACGATGATCAAAAAGATTTTGGTTTCTCAGCCAAAGCCGTCCAGTGAGAAGTCGCCCTACTACGACCTCGCATCAAAATTTGGCGTGGAGCTTGTCTTCCGCCCGTTTATCAAGGTGGAGAGTATCACGGCCAAGGAGTTCCGTGCCCAAAAGGTCAGCATCCTCGACTATACGGCTATTGTTTTTACCTCGCGCCATGCCATCGACCACTTCTTTACTTTGGCCAAGGAGTTGCGTGTAGCCATTCCTGAGGACATGAAGTATTTTTGCGTGACGGAGACCATTTCGCTGTATATCCAGAAGTATGTCCAGTACCGCAAGCGTAAGGTCTTCTTCGGTACGACGGGTAAGATAGACGACCTCATTCCCACCATGGCCAAGCATAAGAGCGAGAAGTACCTGGTGCCGATGAGTGACGTGCATAACGACCATGTGTCGCAGCTGTTGGACGCCAAGAAGCTGACGCACCGCGAGTGTGTGATGTACCGCACGGTGAGCAACGATTTCACGGCCGACGAGGTTAAGAACTTCGACTACGACATGCTTGTCTTCTTTAGTCCGGCAGGTATTGAGTCGCTGACAAAGAATTTCCCCGACTTCAAGCAGGATGACATAGCCATTGCCACCTTCGGTCCCGCTACGGCCAAGGCCGCTAAGGATGCCGGCTTGCGTCTCGACATCGAGGCTCCGTCCGGCAAGTATCCTTCCATGACCGGTGCCTTGCAGCACTATCTGACAGAGAAGCAAGGGTAAGTACACCTTATTTATAATATAGGCGATATGACGGCCTCCACGTTCAGCAAACGGGAGCGGATGGTCAGTCAGCGACTGATAGATACGCTCTTTCAAGGAGAAGGCAGCCGTTCCTTGGCTGCTTTTCCGGTACGGGCCGTCTATCGGAAAGAGCCGCGTCAGCAGGGTGACGCTCCTGTCCAGCTGCTGATTAGCGTGCCCAAGAAGCGTTTCCGTCATGCCGTCGACCGCAACCGTGTGAAGCGTCAGATCCGGGAGGCTTACCGGCTGAACAAAGGGCTGTTGTACGAACGGATGCCTGACGGCGAGTGCCTGCTGTTGGCTTTTGTCTGGCTGAGCGACCGCCATCTGCCTTCTGAGGCAGTGCGTGAGCGTGTTGTCAGTCTGTTGAAACGTTTGGGCGAACGGCTATGAAACAGCTATGGCGTGCACTGATGTCTTTGTTGGCAAAACTGCTGATAATGCCCATCCGTTTCTATCAGCTCTGCCTGTCGCCACTGTTAGGACCGTCGTGCCGCTTCACGCCAACGTGCAGTGAGTATGCCCGCCAGGCCATACTGAAGCACGGACCGTTCAAGGGACTCTGTCTGGCAGTCTGGCGCATCCTGCGTTGCAACCCGTGGGGCGGCTCCGGCTACGACCCGGTGCCGTAGGGAGATTAAAGATAAAAAATGAAAGAATAAAAATTAAAGATGAAGATAATGAAGAACTTTGTAGAAGAACTGAAATGGCGCGGTATGCTGGCACAGATGATGCCCGGCACGGAAGAACTGCTCCAGAGAGAGATGGTGACGGCCTACCTGGGCACTGACCCTACGGCTGACTCACTGCACATTGGCCACCTTTGTGGCATCATGATGCTGCGTCACCTGCAGCGCTGCGGACACCGTCCCATCATTCTGGTGGGTGGTGCCACGGGTATGATTGGCGACCCCTCGGGCAAGAGCCAGGAGCGTAACCTGCTGAACGACGAGACGCTGCGCCACAACCAGGAGTGCATCAAGGCTCAGGTGGCCAAGTTCTTGGATTTTGAGTCGAAGGAAGCCAACGCCGCCATCATGGTCAACAACTACGACTGGATGAAGGACTTCACCTTCCTCGACTTTGCCCGTGAGGTGGGTAAGCACATCACCGTCAACTACATGATGGCTAAAGAGAGCGTGCAGCAGCGCCTGAACGGTACGGCGCGCGACGGTCTCAGCTTCACCGAGTTCACCTATCAGCTGTTGCAGGGCTACGACTTCCTGTACCTCTACCAGCACTACGGCGTCAAGCTGCAGTTGGGCGGCAACGACCAGTGGGGCAACATGACCACGGGTACGGAGCTGATTCGCCGCACCTTAGGCAACGAGGTGGAGACCTTCGCCCTGACGTGCCCGCTCATCACCAAGAGCGACGGCAAGAAGTTCGGCAAGACCGAGAGCGGCAACATCTGGCTTGACCCCAAGCGCACTACGCCCTACAAGTTCTACCAGTTCTGGCTCAACGTGTCGGACGACGATGCCGAGCGTTACATCAAGATATTCACCTCGTTGGACAAGGAGACCATCGACGCCCTCGTCGAAGAGCACAAGGCTGACCCGGGTCGCCGCGTGCTGCAGAAGCGTCTGGCCGAGGAGGTCACGGTCATGGTGCACTCGCGCGAGGCCCTCGATGCCGCCATCGAGGCCAGCAACCTGCTCTTTGGCAAGTCTACCAAGGAGGGACTGGAGAAGCTCGACGAGCAGACGTTCCTTGACGTCTTCGACGGTGTGCCCCAGTTCGAGATTGCGAAGGACCAGTTAGGCCAGCCCGCCATCGAGTTGTTCACCACCGTTGCTCCCGTCTTCCCCTCGAAGGGTGAGATGCGCAAGATGGTGCAGGGAGGCGGTGTCAGCCTGAACAAGGAGAAGCTCGCCGACCAGAATCGTCCGGTGACTGCCGACGACCTGATTGACGGCAAGTACCTGTTGGCACAGAAGGGTAAGAAGAATTACTACCTGCTTATTGTCAAATAATTCGGGAAAAATTTGGTAGTGGTCTAAAAAACCACTACCTTTGCACCCGCTAACATGGTTAGTGTCCAATGGTGTAATGGTAGCACAACAGGTTTTGGTTCTGTTTGTGGTGGTTCGAATCCGCCTTGGACAACGAAAGCCATAAAGCAGCGAGGCACGGAGAATGCAGACGCATCAATCCGTGCCTCGCTGCTTTATGGCTTTATGGTGAGCACGCTGGTCTTGCCGGACAGCAAGCCATCGGACACTGCCGACACGGTGATGGCCGACGGCTGGCGGCTGCTCTGCACGAGGAGCTGAGCCATGCCGTTGAAGGTCGGGATGCTGAACTCGCGGCAATCCTGCTGCAAGGGATGGTCGTTGCCTAAGTATGCCGGGTCGCCGTTGCCTGCGCCGATGATGCGGCCGTCGCCCTCCAGCCGGAAGGTCAGCAGGGGGCAGGCGTCGGGCACCAGCCGACCCTTGTTGTCCAGTATCTCGATGGTGACCACGGCCACGTCGCGGCCGTCGGCAGTAATGCTGGTGCGGTCGGCTTTCACGGCGATGCGCTTGGGTGCTCCGGTGGTCTCTATGGTCTTTGTCATGACGCGGCGGCCGTTCTTGTAACCCGTGGCCACCACGCGACCGGGCTTGTAGACGGCTTTCCACTTCAGATGACCGTTCAGCGGCATGCGCTGCCGGCCTAACTTCTTGCCGTTCACTGTCAGTTCCACCTCGTCGCAGTTGCTGTAAGCCCACACTTCCACCTCCTCGCCTTCGTGCCCGCTCAGGTTCCAGTGCGGGAAGATGTGCAGCACGGTTTCGTCAGTCCACCACGCCTTGAGGTACCACGCTTCGTCCTTCGGGAAACCGCAGTAGTCCAAGATGCCGAACTCCGAGTCGTGGGCAGGGTAGGAGAGTGGGTTGGGCTCGCCCCTGTAGTCGAAGCCCGTCCAGTAGAAGACACCTGCCGCCCACGGCCGTTCGGCGTAGAACTTCCAGCCGCGTTCTATGACGTTCTCCACATGGTGGTGGGTGGTGTCGCGGTTCATCGAGGCCATGTGGCCGGGCTTGTCGGGGGTGTTGAAGTAGACGCCGCGCGTGCCGCAGCCCGTGGTTTCCTCGGTGCCCACTATCTTCCATGACGGGTTCTGCCGCTTGCGGTTGTCCACGTCGTTCTGCATGATGTAGTTGAAGCCTACCACGTCCAGTCCCTTAATCAGTTCCGCACCACCGGCGTTAGCCATGGTCGACTGGCGTGTGGGGTCCAGCAGGCGGGTGTGCTGACGCATGGCTTCGGCCACGCGACGTCCTGCCACGCTGTTTTCCATGCCCCACTCCTCGTTGCCGTTGCTCCACAGGATGACGCTGGGGTGGTTGCGGTCGCGGCGTATCATCAGCTCTAAGAGCCGCAGCTGCTCGTCGTTGATGCCTGAGAGGCGGTTCTCGTCGATGACCAGCATGCCCTCGCGGTCGCAGATGTCGAGTAGTGCCGGTGTCATGGGGTTGTGCGAGGCACGGTAGGCATTGCAGCCTATGGCCTTGAGCTGGCGGATGCGCCAGGCCTGCAGGGCGTCGGGGATGGCCGCGCCCACACCGGCATGGTCTTGGTGCATGTTGACACCCTTCAGCTTCAGCGGCTGACCGTTGAGCAGGAACCCGCGGTCGGCCGTGAACGCCACTTCGCGCAGTCCTGTCGTGGTCTCGTAGACGTCGGTGATGCGTCCGTCCACCATGACGGTGGTCTCCACCTTATACAGGTAGGGGTCGCCGGTGCTCCACAGATGGGGATGGCTGACGGTCAGCGCGCCGTGCACGGTCTTTGTCTGCTTGCCAGCCAGCTCTTGCTGCTGTGTGGACTCCTGCCGTGCCACCTCGCGGCCGTCGGCATCCAGCAGGCGTTGCGTGACGGTGAACTGCTGTGTCTCCAGTGAGCTGTTGCTGACCTCGGTGTCGACGTGGACAGTGGCCTGGCTGTAGGGTGCCTTCAGGTCGGTCCACACAAAGGTGCCGAAGGGGGCCACGCTGACGGCTGCCGACTTCAGCAGCCATGCGTCGCGGTAGATGCCGCCGCCCTCGTAGAACCACCCCTCCTCCAAGGTGGCGTCGGCGCGTACGCAGAGCAGGTTGTCGCCACCGTAGTTGACGTACTCTGTCACGTCATACACCTGTGTGGCATAGCCGCTGGGCTCGGTGCCCATGTAGTAGCCGTTGAACCATACCGAGGCGTTGCGGAAGATGCCGTCGAACTGAATGCTGATGCGCTTGCCCAGGTCCGTGGCGGGTATCTGGAACACCTTGCGATACCAGCCCACGCTGTGCTCCGGGTACTTCCACCCCACGGTCTTGTAGCCGTGCGAGTGGCTGGCCTCGCGGGCGTAGGGCAGCGTGGTCACCCAGTCGTGGGGTACGCTTACCTGCTGCCATGTGCTGTCGTTGAACTTCATGGCGTAGGGGCCTGCGTTGTGGATGGAGTTGGCCTTGGTCAGGTAGTTGAAATACTCCGTGCCGCAGCCGTAGTCCTTCTGCGGGTCGGCGGCGTGGCCGAAGGCGAACTTCCAGCCTTCGTCCATGCGTATCTTCTCTCTTACGTTTTGTGCGCTTGCGGCCATGGCGGCTATCAGGGCGCACGCGGTGATGATTTTTCTTATGTTCATGGTCTGGTGTTACTTGCTTGCTATCAACATGTTGGAGTCGTTGGGGCGTGGAGCTTCGATGCTGAGGCCGGCGGCGTGGAAGATAATCTCCATGCCGTCGATGCCGTAGGGCAGGTGGCAGTAGGTGCTCTCGGGTACGTAGACGCGGGCACCCTCGCGCAGCTTGCCGAGGAAGAGGAATATCTGTTGCAGCAGGCTCTCCACATCGGCGTACGACTTCTGACGGCTGATGTCTAACAGTCCCAGCTCGTAGCTGTCGTAGGCGTCGGCCAGCTGATGGCTGTTGACCATGGTGGCGCGGTCCGACTCCTCACCACTGTCGCTGAACACCAGCGTGCAGCCTTTCATGTCCGTCTCGTCAAGCATCTGTTCCAGGGAGTTGCGCTTCACCAGCGGGTCGTCGGTGGCCTTCAGTTCGTTGAAGAGCATTTGCGGATATTTCATCTCTATCAGGTGCAGGAAGTTGAGGTCTTCTTTCACCTGATGTTCGTCGTCGCTGAGCAGGTAGATGAGTCCGCCCGCAGTCTCGAAGTCCCGGGTGCGGCTGATGAAAGGGTCGCCAGCCATGCGGTCGAGCGAGGCGCTGTGGTAGCTCTTCAGCTGTTTGGCTATCTGCAGTATGGGAGCCGACAGTAGGTTCATGTCGTTAGCCACAATCAGCGGCTTAAAGGCACCCATGCGCTTGGGGCGGTAGGGCTTGCGTGCCTCCTGTTCAAACTTTTCCGGATCGAGATAGGCATCCAGATGCACGTCGGTCTCGTGGTGGCCGTTGATGGCCTCCAGGAACTGGCGCGACATGCTGGCACCCATCGGACGGCAGTTGACCTCGATGAGCACGGGCCCGCGCTCGTCTATCATGTATTCGCCGTGGACGGCACCCCACTCAATGCCGATGGCATCAAGCACGCTGAAGGCGTAGTGCACCAGCCGCGAATGGCCGACGTCCAAGCGCGTGTCCGTAATGCCATAGTTGTAGATGTAGGAGCCGTTCATGACCAGCTTGTCGTAGTGCCACATGGATACCAGGCGGTGCTTGCCGCCGCACGACACGGTGTTGACAATATACTCCTTGCCGATGATGCGCTCCTGCATCAGCAAGTCGCCCATGTACGGGTTGTCCTGTGCCAGTGCCAACTGTCGGCGCACGACAGCCAGCGTCTCGTCGAGTCCTTCGCAGAAGAATACCCCCTGTGTCCCTGCTCCTCGCGTGGGCTTGATGACGACATGCGTGGTGCCTAACTCCTCGTAGAAAGCTCTTGCCTCTGCCTCGCTTTTCACGATGCGGCCGCGGATGTGGCGCACGCCGGCGTCGGCCAGTGCGCGGTGCATCTCGCTCTTCTTCGTCATCTTGTCGATGTTGGCCCACTTGTTGCCGCGCAGCCCTAAGTCGCTGGCCAGGCGAGTGCCCAGCTCCACTCCAAACTCACTGCCGACAATGACTAACAGCGGGTCGTAGCTGCGCACCTGAGCCAGCACCTCGTCGTAGTTGGGGTTCTCGTCAATGACGGGAACGTCCTTGGGGATGCGAGCAAAGAACATAGCTTTGGCTTCATGAATAATTTTACGGTCTTCCTCACTGCCTGGAGGGATAGCACTCATCACCACGGGCTGATATCCCCTTGTTTTTACGTCGTCTATCAGATTGAACCCGGTAGAGAAAGGTTCTACTATTACGATGTTTCTTTTCATGATTTTTATCTGTTTGTATAAAAATGACTAATCAATGGTCCGGACATCCTCAAGAACGATATCAGGACGCTCGTCGGGGCGCATCAGCTCGAAATCAACGTTATGCAGGCGCAGCCCGTCGACGTGGCGTGCAAAGAGTCCGTAAGCTGGTGTGGGGCCGGCCCAACGGGGTTCCGGATAGTTGGTGCCTTGTTCGCGATAGGGTTTCGTCACGCTCCGTCCGCCACCACGATACTGGATACGGATATTGCTCAGCGACACGTTGCGTATGGGATGGCCCTCCATGCCGGTGACGATGATGCCTGCCAGCGAGTCGCAGTCGTCAGCAATCACATTATTTATATATATGTCGCGTGCCGCTGACACCTCGGTGCGCTCCTTCGGGCCACGGTTGCGACAGCCTGTGGTGATATAAATGGGGTAGTGGTGCACATGACTCATCGAGATGTTGTCAACCACAATGTTTTCCATGCGCCCCTGGTCGACCACTTCAAAAGCCAGACCGGAGCTCCACATGCAGGTACAGTTAGCGATGGTGATGTTGCGATAGCCTCCATTCGACTCAGTGCCCAGCTTGATGCGGCCGCACACCCAGTTCACTTTCTCAGGCACGTAGCTTCCGTCGAGGAAGGTGCCGAGCTTATAGCCCGTAACGATGCAGTTGGTGATGAGGATATGTTCACACAGCACGGGCTTCTTCAAAGCATACGAGCTTTTCAGCACGATAGCGTCATCGTTGGGGGTGTTCACCTTTGTGTTGCTCACCGTGAAGTATTTGCAGCAGTCGATGTCGATGCCGTCGCGGTTAGTGTCGATGGTCACATTGTCGATGGTGCCTATCTCGCAGCCAGTGGCGATGATGGCAAAGTGTCCGCCGCGATAAATGGTGATGTCGCGGATGGTTACATTGCGGCACAGCTTCAGCGCGATGGCCTTGTCGCCAGTGCCGATGGAACCGCCCTGCAGGTTGCCGGCCCTCTCCGTGTCGCGTTTCGTCAGCCCCTCGCCGTCTATCCGTCCGTGGCCCGTTATTGATATGTTGCTTTGTTTCTCAGCCCAGATGAGCGAGTTGTGGAAATAGGTGTGTCCGCCGTCCTGATATTCAGGGGCGCCAAACACCTCGCTCTCGTCGTAAGCCTTCAGCTTAGCTGGTGCTGCCAGGATGGTGGCCCCGGGTGTCAGATGCAGTTCAATGTTGCTCTTCAGCCGTATGCTGCCACAAAGGTATGTGCCTGCGGGCAGCACTACCCGCCCGCCGCCATCTGTCACAGCAGCCTCGATAGCTTTGTTGATGGCCGTGTGGTCAAGCGTCTTGCCGTCGCCCACAGCTCCATAGTCACGCACATTATAGACTCCGTTACTCGCCCCTGCCAGTAAAGCTGTCAAGGCAAACATCACACAGAAGGTAAATCGTTTCATTTTATTCGTCATCGCTCTTCCCTTTCTTCTCGTTTTGTTTTCTTCTCAATTCATGCTCATACAGCGTATTCAATTTTGAAGTAATCCAACAAAGCTTTGTAATTGTCTTGTGCCGTGAGACAGGTATCTGTCAGATAACCATTGACGTGACCCCATTCGCGCAGCCCACGGTAATAGAACATCTTCAGTTCGTCTGTGATGATGAAAGGGATAAAGTTGTTTGCCATACATTCCTTAAACATCAGCAGGCGCCCCACTCGTCCATTTCCGTCCTGGAAAGGATGGATGGTTTCAAAGCGGACATGGAAGTCAAGGATGTCTTTGAAGTGATGCCTTTTGTTTGCATGATAGTTCTTCAACAGAGCCTTCATTTCCCGATGCACATCCTGAGGTTGGACAGTATCCATGCCGCCAACCTCATTCGGTAAACGTTTGTATTCACCTACGGCAAACCAATCCTTGCGGCTGTCAGATGTACCATTCTTCAATATCAGGTGGAGCTGCTTGATAAAATCTTCGGTCAGTTTCTCCTCGGCATGGTCTATGATATAGTCGATGCATCGGAAATGGTTGATGGTTTCCAGCACATCATCCACATTGATAGCAACATCAGTGACTCCAATCGTGTTTGTATCAAAGATGAAGCGTGTCTGCTCGTGAGTCAGGCGGCTTCCCTCAATATGATTTGAATTGTACGTCAAGTCAATCTGGGTACGGTGGTATATACCATTCTTAAGATGTGCAGCTTTCTCTCTTTGCAGTGTTTGCAACAAAGGAGAGAACTTTTTTCTGGATGCCTTCCGTTTGGGCAGAACGGCATCGGCGGGTATAATCCACGTCTTACCCGTCAAGAATGCTCCTTCTATTTTCCCTGTTGCACAATAGTTACGTGCTGTCCGCTCAGAAATGCCGAATTTCTCTGCGAACTGTGTGACCGATATGTACTCCATAACTTGACTATCGGCAAGATTATATACCGAATTCTACTCGCAAAGGTACAACTTTTTGCCGATATCGGCAAGTTTTGACTTGAAAATCTTATATCTTCTCTATGTTTATCTGATTTCATAAGTGAAGTGGCATTCCGCAATTGTGGAGTTTTTGTTGAGTTGTAATTTCACATTTTCCAAAACGACAACTGTGTTATCACTGACAATGTTGAACATGTTATTATCAGATACCTATAGCCGTACAGTCTCAATTCTCTAGTTGTTTTTTTATTTCTTTCATATTTTATAATTACATTTTTTAAGTCTGAAGAATCAAACCTTATTTGTATAGCCTTACAGTTTTGTAAGTATTTGTTTATGCCGTCAATATACTCAGTGTTATGGAATAAGGCTTCTTCTACAGCATCCCTACCCACACTAATTGACATGCTCCCATTGTCATCACTCGTATTTGCCAAATGTTCCATTATAGCATTGGCAATTCTCTCGCAGTTAGAGTCGATAGTGTTGAATACCATGACAACATGTCTGGAAGGAATATGCTTTGTCTAAGGCATATCATCGTATATAGCTTCTCCTTTTCTTTCAAACATAATAGCCGCATCCCTTGGGTTAACATTATGTAAGATAACTGCCTCGCAACTTTTCAGAACCATTGATTTCCCTAGGGCATTTGGATAATTGTACTTATTCTCTTCCAAATCAAGCATTGCCAGATATATAGTCGTGAAGAATGCTGCACATTGTATATTATTGTCAGGCCAATATTTCCCAAAAGTTGAAAGAAAACCTTTATTAATTATCATAGGGTCATATTCTTGCTCCACCTTATCATGAAGTTCTTTCAATTCGTTATATAACAGATGTTTTTGTTCATCATTCAATTTTAGTTTGATACCATAAAGCACATTAAGATAATAATACTTACCGGCATTATGCATTTTAACCTTTGATTCTAAAAATTTTTTTAGTATAGGCTTTGCTTTTATTTTCTTTATGTCACTTGGAGTTAAGGCATACTCAATATACCGATGTATCCTCCCATTCTCTTTTTTATAGAAAATGCAAGTACCATCTGTAAATTTAATTTTTTTCAGAACCATACTTTTGATTATATAAAATTCTTATTTATATCCCACGCTCCGCCCAGTCGCCTCTATCAAGGTTGCGGTAGCCGATGGCTTCGGCGATGTGCATCGCCTCAACCTTCTTGCTGCTGGCGAGGTCGGCGATGGTGCGGGCAACTTTCAGGATGCGGGTGTAGGCACGGGCGGAGAGCTTCAGGCGCTCCATGGCCATGCGCAGCATGTCGAGGCTGGCGGTGTCTGGCTCGGCAAACTCGTGGAGCATGCGTTCGGTCATCATGGCGTTGGAGTGGATGCCCTTGAAGGGCTTGAAACGTTCCTCCTGAATCTTGCGGGCTCGGATGACGCGCTCGCGGATGACGGCCGACGGCTCGCCGGGCTGC
>JAFTGB010000028.1 GCA_017458125.1 Prevotella sp. | reverse complement strand
CAGCTATGGTGGAAGGAATCAACAACAAGATCAAGGTGATGAAGCGTGAGGCTTATGGCTTCACAGACGACCGCTACTTCAAACTTCGTCTGCTGGCCCTGCACGATGCCGGTATCACGCCATTCCTATGAAGAACCTTTTATTTACTAAATTTCTACCTATTTCTAAACCACGTTGTATCAAAGAAACATCCTTTAACAAAACAGAATTTCTTAAAATTTTCTTTGTAATCATCCCACTATCTGACAGGTCTTCGAATGTCCAAGGTTGTTCTTCTAATCTTAACAGAATTATACTTGTAGGCATCTGAACATTTTCAAATACTTTATCTCCTTCAATCTGATATGTTAATAAGTGTGTTTTGGAATTTAACATTTTCCTTAAAGGCTCAAACTTCAAACCTTTCACATAAAGCGAAGCAGTAATAAAGGACAAAATGCCTCTGTCTTTTAAGATTGCCAGAGATTGCTCATAAAAATAGGCATACATTTCATAACACTTATAAGTGACAAAATCTTTGTAGGGATTTGACTTGTCCATAACCACATACGGCGGATTACCAATAACAATATCAAATCCACCTTGCGAGAATACGTCATAGAACCAAGTGTGCCAGAGGAAGAACTGGTCGTTGCCTGAGAGGTCAAGGTCGCCAAAGTCAATGTTGATTCTTTGCTCGGCAAGTTGCTTCTTTACATTGTTTATAATGTTAGTGCGCAGTTCCTTCTTTTCCTTGTGGTTTGTGCAATTGTAATACTTGGCAAGCATGTCACGTAAGTCTTTACGATAGACATCTACCATATTGTCAAAGAAAGACAATCCTTCGTTCTTATCGTACTTCTTCTCTGTCATCGTTGACAGGTCAACACCCTTGTATTGCTCCAACAGCGAGTTGCCTTGCATAATTTTGAAGTCGAGGTTTGGTAACGCCTGTGGGGTCTCTTCATCTACAATTAAGGAGAGCCAGAAGCGGAGGCGGGCGATGTCAACGGCACCGCGCTCGATATCAACACCGTAGATGTTCTGCTGGATGATATGTTTCTTGATTTCTGCGGCTTTGCTTTGAGTGATGCCTTCGAGGGCTGTGCGGCATTGGAAGAGTTCTTTCAGCAAGCCCATCGGGAAGGCCCCAGAACCGATTGCTGGGTCGCAGATCTTGACATTACGAAGAGCCTCATCTACTTGCTGACGGAACTTCTCATTTGTGCCAAGCGTTGAAACATCGTGAGTGGTGACGAACTGGCGGATAGATTCCTTGGTGGCTTCGTCCTCGATGTCCGTCTGGAGATAGGCTATCAGACTCTCACGACACATATAGGTAACGATTTCTTTGGGTGTGTAGAAAGCTCCTTTGTCCTTGTTGTCTTCCAGCAGGTTCTCGAAGATACGACCAAGCATCTCTGGGTCAACACCTACTTCTGCATCGTCTGGATCGTTCTCGTCGATGGTGAAGTTATAGGAGGCAAAGAAGTTGAGCAGCGACTGCATGTATTTTGCGGGTAACGGGAACTCCGTTTCGTCAGAGGCATCACGCTCGAACAAGCCTCCATTCAAATAAGGCGTACGATATTTTGTGAGTTCCTTTCGTTCTTCATTATTCAGGTCATTAAATAGCGACTCCAATTCATGGTCGATAAAGTGATCTTTGTCTTTACACTCAGCAAACAGGGTTTGGATAAATTCAGAGTCACCACTTCCCCACTCTTTATTAACAGGTACGCCAAGCCAGCCCTTCTTCTGAAGGAACTGGAGGAACACCAAGCGGCCCATGAGTTTCTTGACATAGTCTCGGACGGCTTTCTCTGGATTGGGGAATTTGGCGAACTGCTGCATGATAAACGCATTAGGTTCGCCCTCCTGTCGCTCTTCACATTTGTTGGCTACCTTCACCATCCGCTTGCCTGTGATGTAGAAAATAATGTCTTCATACTGCTGTTTGTATCCTTTGAAGAACATGTCGCTGACGGCATCCACGGAGAATGCTTTCGTCAGGTCTTTCAGCGAGAGACTGCTGTCACGCAGTTTTTCGAACTGCTGAATGGCAGTACGGCTTCTGTGACCTTCGCCAAGCAGATAGGTGAAACGCTTGGTGTCTGTCGATTCCTTCTGATACGTTCCGTCTTCAGCAAAAGTCCATGATTCGCTGACGTAGGAAAAACGGAGCACACTTTCATGCTTGCGATAGCAGAACATAAAGGCTCCTGCATTGCCGTTGCTGCGCCAGGCTGTGAGCAGCATGTCACGGATGCCTCGGCGATTACGCTCTATATCCACGCTGTCTGCCAGTTCCACTTCATAGATGCTGATGGTCTGTTCGTCACTGAGCGTGATGGTGCCCAGCCATAGGGCTTGCTTGGCAAACTGGCTGTTGGTTGATACTACTGATGGCGTATTCCAAAACCTCGCTTTGTTGCCGAAGATATCGTGAAGGAGCGACTGCCAGTTCTGGCGATTATATTTTGACTCGATGATAGGTCTGTAGTCCATAAGGCTTCGTTATTTTTGAAAACTTTCTGATAATATGATTGTGGCATCGGATTCCTCCTCTGCATGCTGAGTGTCGCGATAATACGCATTGTAGTGATTGGCCATCTCAAGCACCTGTTTTAGTGCATCTTCAAAGGTCATCTTAGCCTTGCTTCCTCCTTGGCGCTGCAAGTCCTTTTGGATGCGCTGCAGTCGTTTGGCAATATAGGTGATGGTGCCTCGCTCTGCCAGTTCTTTAAGTTGCACCAACTTCAGGCGCGTGTCGCCATCCTCTATATGTGGCATCATGCTGTTGATGAGACTGACCGCTGTGGTCACCTGGGCACCAAGATTACTGCGCTGATTCTGGTTCTGCTCCTCTTCATGCAGTTCTTGTTCCTTCACACGACAGAACTCCTTGACGGCTTTTTCCACGTGCTCGTGATGCTGGGCGATTCTCGGCACAGGCTTTTCGTCGGGCTTAGCCTTGAAGTAGTTGAGCGCATCCAGCACGGAGACTTCTCTTGTCTGCTCATCGCTTACCAGATAGAATAGTTTCCTGAAGTTGGTCTTGAAGAATACCAATGTGTCGCCAGAGAGGGTGACACCACCCACCTCTCGCGCCTCTCTGCCAGTACGACTGCGCAGCGACAGCCGTTCTATGCGCTTGTATTCCTCGCGATTCTGCTGATACAGCGAGCGCAACTCCTCATAGAACGGCAGTTCCAGGTTGCGATCTTCCTGTTCGCGCTTGATGCCCTCCTTGAATAGTTTATCCAAATCCCTGTCGATGATTTCCTCCGTAGAATAGATTTGATTGTCTTCGCCAAAGGTCGTGTGGAAGGTCTGAATCTTGCTCAGGGCTATCTGGTTGAGTTTGATTTCCTTGTTGCCCTGCTCTGAAGGATAGAACACATAGTTGTAGATGGTGTCCGACTTAGAACCGATACGGTTCACACGACCTATGCGCTGCATCAGTCGCGTAGAGTTCCAGGGCGTGTCGTAGTTGATGATGATGTTCGAACGATGCAGGTTGACACCCTCAGCCAGCACGTCAGAAGTCAGGATGATATTGTAGTCGTTCTTTTTCTGCTTCCAGTTTGCATCGAAGTTCTCACGAATCGTCTTGAACAGCGAACTGCGGTTCTGCGACGAGATCACCATTGCATCCTTACGATTGATGCGACGCGCCAGATAGTCTATCGTATCGACAGACTCTGAGAACACCACGATCTTTCCCTCAGGATTATGCTCTTTCTTGAACAGTTCATGCTTCAGCAGGTCTTCGAATTTGGCAAACTTCGAGTCGTCATCGTCGTCAATGTGTTCCCATTGCAGCCACATCTCGTCCAACAGTTGCTGGTCTCGGCGAAGCATGTCAATGTATTCAGGCTTAAAGTCATCACGCTTAAAGACGGCATTCTTGGGGTTCGTCTCTGCCTTTTCGTTCAGTTTCTCTTCTATTTCATCATCGGTATAGCCTTTTTCGTAGAGCAGGTTGATGTCCATATCAGGTGCTATGAATATCTTGTCATTTTCCCACATCTGCAGCATGTTCTCATTGGCCTGGCGAAAGTTCTCCAATGACTTGCGGAAAGCATAGAAACTGCTCTCCAATCGCTTCACCAGTCCGTTCTTGCGGATGCCAGCCAGACTGCGGCTGATCAGTTCTGCATTGTCGTAGAGACCGTTGGAGGCTTCCGGCTTCAGATAGGCAATAGCCTGATAGCGGGCGTAGGTCAGTTGCTTGTCGAGGATATTCATGGCCTCCTTAAACAGACTGGCCAGATGGTCATTCAACTCATAATCCTTCTTGATGGGATCAGCCACCTTGGGGAATCCGTGCACATCTTTATGATAGCGGGCAATGCTCTCGATGTCTGTCCTCGTTCGCCTGACGGTCAAGGGCTTGATTACCCTGTCGCGCACTCGTTCTGCCAGTTTCTTGAACTGCTTGATGTCGAAGTTCTCCTGCTTGCGGAATTTGCGGAACTCCACTACCAAGGGCGAGAAGAAGGCTGTCAGGTTTGGCACGCCGTCTATCGTGCAATGACGTGGGTCCTGAAACATCAGTATCTGATAATACAGGTCGGCTGGCGTGTTGTTCATGGGAGTTGCGGATATCAGCATCACCTTCTTCTTATAGCCTGGGATGTTGCCAGTCTCCACGCGAGGCATCTTGCAGATTTCCTGTAGTTGCTGGAAGGCTCCAGTGGTATGATTACGGAACTTATGGGCCTCGTCCACCAATACCAGGTCGTATTCATCGGCATTCCAATAGTTGTAGTTCTCGTCGTCGAGTATCTTCGACAGGCTGCCATTCGAGACAAACTGCGTATATTTGTCGATACCAAAGTCTTTGAAGGTCGTCTTCCAGTTCTGTTCGACGGCAGGTGGATAGACCACCAGGATCTTCGTGTTGTCTCGCCCGTTCTCAATCAGGAACTTCTTGGCTATCATCGTGGCAATGACCGTCTTGCCGAGACCCACCACATCGGCCAGGAAGAACCCGTCGTAGCGTATCAGTTTCTGATAGCCCTCAATCACGGCATCCGTCTGATACTCGAATTTCTCATAGCCTTCCGGCATATCAAACGGATCGTCTTGATCGACCTCCAGCACGCGGTCTGAGAAGTATTCCATCAGCATCTTGATGTAGAGTTCGTAGGGCGTGACGTCGCCTTTCAGGTAGGTCTTGTCGAGTGTGGCTTGATAGTCCTCCGCATTGATAGGCACATTCTTGGCCTCTTCCCATAGCAGTTCAAACTCGTGCTTGGCAAAGGCCACATCTTCGTATTGCGTCAACTTGACATTAAACTCATACTGCTTGTCTTCGCCAATGCCCAGGCCGTTGCCGCTCAGATTGCTGCTGCCTGTAATGGCTGTGCCAAAGGTGTGCTGGTTGTAGTTGTCAGGGTAGAGGATGTACAATTTGGCATGTATCTTTTTCGACGGATGCGCTCGCAGTTCCAGTTTGCCGTCAATCATGTCCTGCACCATCTGGAGCATACCATCTTCCACCTGCTTGGAATAGTGCGACTGCTCGATGTCTTCCTTCAGTTTCCTGAGGCATTCCTCCTTTACCTCTTCCTCGGCACCAAAGAAAAGTTCGCCCTTCTGATGGGCACGGGCGATGTATTTATCGACATCGATGCCAATCAGTATGCGCACCTTGTTGATGCCGTCGAGAAACGGGCGCAGGGAGAAATAGCCCGATGCACGAAGGAAGCCCACCACAGCATCAAGGTTCTTCACTTGAGGGTTGTTCTCCAAGATACCCTCAAACTCTTTCATCAATGTATTCCCATCCCTGTTAGTGAAGAAATGAGAACTGATAGGTATGTCTGCCATATCTACGCTATAGTCTTAGGAGCGAAAGGACTTGTTCGGATGATAATGGGTCTTCGCTGTAAGACCTCAGGACACGAAAAAAGCGTGATACCGCCCTTATCGATGTCCCAAGGTCCTAGGAAAACCCATTCACACGAAATAAGTCCAGTCCACGCCTATCAGCGTAGAGATGGTACTTTTCGTCGTGTGAGTGTCGTTTGAATTTCCTAGGTTCAGGGACATCACCGAATAGCACAATCGCTATGTTTATTTCCAACAAAGATCATACTGCCACCCTGCGCTCAGGGACCTCTGTGCCTCGCGGGCGAGGCCTGTGCCGTTTACGACACTTTCAGCAATACTTGCCTGCAAAATTACAAATTTTCGTTGACTTTGGCGCAGAATTTGGCAGAAATATGACGGGAGAAGTTGCAAATTGGCAATTTTTCTGCCGGAGATGTCAGAAAGTGGTGGAAAAAATTTGGTAGTTTGCTCGTTTATTCGTATCTTTGCATCGTGAAAGGTGGAACCAAGTAGAGCCACGATGTGCGGAACGGTGGCATGGCTGCGGAAACGCAGAGATGATGAGCAATTCGACCTTGCCGCTTGGTTTCCTTCACTCTAGTTACAGCTGGTCACGTGTTGGCCAGCTTTTATATTTTGCGATATTTTGGTAGCGTGAACTCTGCTGGGTCTTTCACCCTTGTAGCCGTAATGAAGTTCACATGTGCTACAAGCTCACGACTGATTTTCATTTTGTAGTTTGGATGAACGATGAACTTCGACACACAGTCAGTGTAGATGAAGCATTCGCCGTCATAATAAAGATCCATCTGAAAGCGCTGTTGCGGAAAGGCTATCAGGTCAGCATCGTCGACCACCAAGCCTTTTGATGCCTTTGATGCTCTCATGCAGTGCTGCAGCTGCTTGGCACTCATATAGAGTGCGTCGCTGGCAAGGGTAATGGCATTGTTCTGGGCAAAAAGCATCATGCGCTCCTCCACTTTGCCAATGCAGAAGGGCTGAACGGACGAATAGCCCTGCTGGCGTATATCGCACAGCACTACAGCTATCAGTGACTCTATCGTGGTCTCTGTTGTTTCCATAACAGGAATGCAAAATTACAAATTTTCGTTGACTTTGACGCAGGATTTGGCAGAAATATGTTACATGAAGTTGCAAATTGGCAATTTTTCTGCCGTAGATGTCAGAAAGTGGTGGAAATTTAGTAATAAGATGCTGTGCTGTGTCTGATAAAGAAGGTCGAGGCTTCAAAGGCTACTTTTGCCTCTGGCGATTACCATGAAGGCATGTGGCAACTAAAACGCCCCAACTTACTGAGAAGTGGGGCGTAATTGAGGTTAGTCCATTGATTCACGGATAATGCGGCGAGTATCACGTTTATACGCTAAACGATCGTACTCATTGCCGCGACACATCCAACAACTACATGGCGTTCCTGTTGAACGATAGACCTGTGTCCAGTGTTCCTTTGCCAGTTCAAACCAGTGTTGGGGAACATGTTGGCTGCCGTCAACACACCAATAATTACGCTCAAATGATGCGTAGTACACCATGCGAGCCTTAAACACTCGGAAGCCTTGCTTCCTTCTCCAAAGTTTTGTTCTTTTTGTTTCCATCGTCTCTATCAATTAAAGTGATTGGGTGATGGAAATTCAAATTAACTTTGGTAATATTCATTGTGTTCATAATTCTTCTATGTTATTATTAGTATGCTTGCTGGATAGAGGGTAAATTGGTTGCTATCTTTTGCAGTTCCCCAATTATCAAACCATAGTATATCTCACATCTGGGAACCCTTGGTAACCTTTTCTTTTATTTATCTCGCGGTGCGTACAGTTGCGGCACGTGTTTCAAGAAGTCCTGATAGTACGAGAGTATCATGTCGTGAAGAGGATGGTCGTGTCGCATGATGAAGAAGTGATAGGCCCCATCGTCCATAAATATCGTGTCTTTGTACGTACTAACCTTGTTGAAGTCTGTTCTCTTGTTTGCGTACTTGCTCACGCCATCTTTCGCGGGCATCTATCATTTGCTGGAAAGCTTCGGCATACTGCTCAGGGCTGTCATAGCGCTTGAAGGTGTTTTGTTCCGTCATCATCATGCTTTTTTTTAGTTCGACACTGCAAATATAGTGATTTTTATCGATTTCTGCGCAGAATTTGGCAGAAATATGTTAGCTTTTGCTTCTTTTTCCGCTATAGATGCAAAAAATGAATGTTCTTTTATGAGTGGACGTTCTTTGCTCTTTTGCCCTTAGGCTTAAGCCGCTTCCCGATTAACGGGAACGCTCAAATATCTTTATCTGTCTATTGGCATATCTTCTTTTAGAGTTACACCTTATATTATGTCTCTTAGAAGATGGCCGCAATGCGGCGAATCTGCTTTAGCTTCTCCATAAACGAGGCATCGCGCTCGGCTATCCAAAAGCCATATTCCAAAGGCTATCCAAAAACCAGCGGCTGGGACACCTCAAAGCGAAGGCCGAGGGCACTGAGGATGCGGAGGAACATGCCTGCACCAGGCTCAACACTGCCGTTCTCAATGCGAGAGATGTATGACTTGTTGGTGCCAACGCGCTGGGCCAACTCCTGCTGTGTGACCTTTTCGCGTTTGCGGGCATCACTTATAATCTGTCCGACGCAATAGGCATAAGCCTCCTTGCGAAAGGCTTCACGTTCGGACGAGCCGACTTTTCCATAGCGTTCGTCCATCATGGCGTCAACGCTCATAATGTCATTTCTTTCCTGCATAATATTCCTTCTTTAATTGTATTGCCTTGTTGATTTCCTTCTCTGGCGTTTTTTGCGACTTCTTTTGGAAGCCATTGAAAAGCATCACCACGTTGCCATCGTCGAAGATGAAGAATACGCGAAAGATGTTGCCACCATGCTCAGCTCGTAGTTCGAATATCTCATCGCGCAGATACTTGACGAACTTTGCATTCACTCGCTCTTGGGTCTTCAGCATATCAATGACATAGAATACTTTACGGGCCTCGGCATCACTCAGCGAGCTGATGAAGTCCTTGAAGTAGTTCTTGTATGCCGATATGATTCTTTCACGATTCATGGATGCAAAAGTACAAAAAAAGTTTTCATATCAAGCAACTTCTATGAAGAAAAGTTGCTAATTAGTGAAAAATAGTACATAGTCGCTACCGCGGCTGATGTTTCTTACCACTGTCGATGATGTTTTTAGACCGTAACGCCTATAAGATTGAAAAAAGGGGATGCAAATATGGAATAAAAGTCCTTATCACGGCTTATTGTTTGCTGCATCGTGGCGAGAGACTACGATAGGTGTTGTAGCCGTCGGTGTCAGACGGATAGATGATGGTGTCTTTTATTGACTTTGGCGCAGAATTTGGCAGAAATATGTCAACTCTTCCTGATGATATACTTCTGGTAGTAGGTGATGAGCAGGGTGGTCATGGGCAGTGCGATAATCATGCCAAGGATGCCTAAGAGGCTGCCCCATATCGACAGCGAGAGCAGGATGATGGCTGAGTTGAGGCCCATGACATGGCCCATGATTTTGGGCGTCAGTATGGTGTCCTGGATAATCTGCACCACGGCAAAGACGATGAGTGCCCCCAGCATGATGACCCAGAAACTTTCGCCGGTGTCGGCAGCCTTGACGATGGCCAGGAGGATGGTGGGGATGAAGCCGATGAGCTGTAGGTAAGGCACCATGTTGAGCAGTCCGATGAACATGCCTAAGCCGATGGCCATGGGGAAGTCGATGATGAGGAACCCGATGCTGAACAGCACGCCGACGCAAAGGGCTACGACGCCCTGCCCGCGGAAGTAGAGGTTCATGCCCTGTGTCACATCCTGCACCAGTTGCAGGGCGAAGTGGCGGTAGCGTACGGGCAGCAGGTCGACCCAACCGCCCGAAATCTTCTCGTAGTCTAACAGTATAAATAAAGTGTAGAGCAGCACCATGGTCAGCGTGAAGACGCTGGAGAGGATGCTCACCGACTGGGTCACCATTTCCCACACCTTGGGCAGTCCTTGCTTGACGGTGTCGATGAACCCTTCCTGCGTGATGAGTCCCTTGACGTCCTGCACCGTCAGGTGGCGGTGTATGAAGTCCTCTATCATGTTGGGTATGTTGCTCATCACGCGGTGGTTGGTGACGTAGTCCACTATCAGGTCCTTGACGCGCGCGCCCTCCTCTATCATGGGGGGTATCATGACCATGAACAGGCCCGTCAGCACGGCACCCACGACGATGAACGAGCACAGGATGCCTACAATGCGGAAACGCAGACGGCAGCGGTACTGGAAAAACTTGACCAGCGGAAACAGCAGGTAGGCCAGCAGCCAGGCCAGGAAGAAAGGCAGCAGCACGCTGCTGAGCCTGTTGAGCAGCATGATGATGCCTGTGAAGATAACGACTGCGAGGACGCCTCGTATAAAGCTGTCGAAGGTGATTTTTTTCTGTTCCATGTTGCAAAGATACAAACTATTCCTCAATAAACCAAACTGACGAAAAGTTATGTTGTTTGTTTTATGATAAAATGTTGTGTGAATGTTTGTCGGTGTAAAAATAAATAGCTACCTTTGCAGTATGTTTTTATCACTACGGTTAATTATCTGTGGCCTGCTGATGACCTGCATGCAGGCCCATGCTGCCAAGACACTGTGGGTCACAGCGGGCAGTCTGCCGCGGATGTATACAATGGACGACTTTGCCCGTGAGGGCGACCTCATCCTCATTGGTACCATCAACGGCAGCGACGTGAAGATGCTGCGACGATGGGCCAATGCCTCCAAGGCGCTGGACCTGCGTGACTGCCGTATCGTGGCAGGCGGCGAGCCTTACTATGAGGACTACCGCACGGAGGACGACGTGATAGGGTCGTATACGTTTGCGGACAAGGAACTGAAAAGTCTGGTATTGCCCAAGACGCTGAAGAAGATTGGCGACTATGCCTTGGGCTTTTGTGGCGAGAGCATCGAGCTGCCGTCCACGCTGACATGGCTGGGCGACCATGCCTTCACGAAGAACCTGCTCCAGCGGCTGCACCTTCCGGCCTCGCTGGTGCATATAGGCAACGGCGCGCTGAACGGGGGTCGGCTGAGAGAGGTGACCGTCGATGCCGACAACCCTGCCTTCGTGATGGAGAACTACTGTCTCTATACCCGCGACCACAGCCGACTGCTGTCTTACTTTCCCCCGACCAACGAGCGGGCCAAGAGCTTCACCATACGGCCGGAAGTCAGGGTCATCGACGACAGGGCTTTCAACTGCTACCGTAGCTATAACATCACGCTGAATGACCGGCTGGAGTATATCGGCGAGGAGGCTTTCAAGTATGCGCTCGACAATATGGCGCCGCATCAGAAGAAACTGGTCATCCCAGAGAGTGTCACCTATATCGGTGCAGGGGCCTTTGAACACTGCCTCATCGACTCCGTCATCATTTCCGACCGTGTGGACAGTCTGCGCGACTTCTGCTTCTCGGGCTGCTCCATCGACTACATCCACCTGCCTGCCAAGCTAAAGCATATCGGCTATGCAGCGCTGAACAATAACAGGATGCGCAATCTGGAGCTGCCCGACGGACTGGAAGTCGTGGAGGGCCGCGCGCTCTTAGGACTGAGAAAGTCGCGACTCGTAATTCCCCGTAGTGTGCGACGCATCGACCAGTGGGCATTCACGGATGTTGACGTTGATACGATAGACATTCAGGCACCGCTCGACAGCATACCAATAGCGACGTTCTATAGCATCCAGTCTACAAGGCAAATCATCCTGCCCCATACTCTCAAGCGCATCGGACGGTCGGCATTCTATGCCTGCTATCGTCTGGAGGATTGCCGCCTGCCCGTCGGGTTGGAGGAGATAGGCTCGTATGCATTGGCCGGTGCCGACCATCTGAAGGAGTGGCACATCCCGGCATCCGTGCAGCACATTGGCGAGGGAGCCTTTGCCGTGCCTAACTTCTCGTCGCATACCGTTTATATGTATGCTAAGCGGCCACCGGTTGACACCCATCTGCGCGCCTTCGCCTACTGGACGATGGAGGAGTCGGTGCTCTACGTGCCCGCAGGCTGTGCGGACAACTATCGGTACCTGGCACCGTGGAGCTACTTTGGCACTATCCGCGAGTTTGCCGCGACAGGCATGATATCCCCAAAGTGTACTGACGAAAGAGGGGCTGTCCGCTATTTCGACCTTCAAGGACATCCTGTGTCTGCAGACACCCATGGCCTGCGCATCGTGCTGACTCCTGACGGAGCAAGGAAAGTGGTGCGATGAGACTTACTTGAGCTTCATCAGCGCCATGCCGATGGCTATCCAGATGATTTCTCTTATCAGAGAGGCTTCGTTTCCATCTATGACAGCGACAACACTTATTTCAACAACAAATTATTGGTACGTGTAGGATATGCGTTATAATTGACATAGTTGAATTACTGAGGAAGCACACGAACTCTGCGTGTGTTTCCTTTGTAATCAGTGACTTGAGACGAGCGCACAATTCGGCACAGGAATACCGTTTTGTGCCACTTTACCCTAATTTGATGCCTTTTTTGCATCAAATTTATTATTTTTTGCCATTTTATTTCTTTACCCTAAGATTTTTTTTGTAAATTTGAAGCCGATTTCTTGTAAGAGTTGTCAAAAAGACATATTTGCTCAAATTCTCACATCGAATCAGCACCTCGAAAGAGAAATTATCGAGCAAAACCAAGTATACGTTGAAGCACGCTTTATAAGCGTAGGCTTCATCCATGGTATACTTGGGGTCGTGCTGAACCTGGTGTGAGATATGGCAGTTGTCTGCGCTTTCTCTATGCAGGTAGGTTAGTTCAGGCGAAACCATAAACGAGAGAACTAACCAAAAACAAAGAGCAAATATGGATGTACCGCTTGCGCTCAATCACATAGGAATCCTTCAAGGATTGCAGGGATATAGAAAGTCCTCAACGTTCTGCCCAAACAAAGCAGACGTTGACGGACTTTTTGCGTTATATGTAGCATCCGTGACGCATATTGAATAAGTATGGACTATGACCTCTTGGATGACCACGAATTAGTCGATGGCATACTCAATAATGACAAGCCATTGATAAAGTATTTCTTCACGAAGAAATGCTCTGGACTCCTTGCCTATATACTAATGAACGTATTTGATGGGAACATTGACAAACGTGAACTCGTCAGTGAACTTTATCTTTTTATGGCTCAAAATGATTGGCAAGTGTTCCGCAAGTTTCAGTTCCGAAGCACACTCATGACATACGTCAGCGTAGTATCTGTGAGATTCTTTATCGCTAAGCGTGCTCAACTGATAGATTCACCTTTATCAACCTCTCTAAACGATCAAGAAGGGCAGATACACAGCACAGTCTTGTCTCTTGAGCAACGGATAGACATTCGTGAGGCAATAAATAAAATGCCCAATGAACGTTATCGTAAAGTGATTGAGGTACTGGACTTGCAAGATGTTCGTCCTGAACAGTTAGCAGAAGAAATGAACGTGACAGTAGATAATTTGTATAACATTCACCGCCGCGCATTGGTGCAGCTTCGCCTCGTGATGGGCAGAAAGGAGGACTACGTATGAAAGATTTCAACGATTTCTTGGATAGCGGAATCTCCGATGAGTTGTTAGCTGCCTACATTGACGGCAATACGACAGAAAGTGAGAATCAACTGATAGAAAATTCCCTCAATGGTGACTCTATGTTATCGGAAGCCTGCGAGATTGTCAGCGACTGCATATCCTTCGGAGAACAGTCCGATTGGGATATTTACGATGGCGATTATGGATTCTTGGAAATGGGACTCCCGCCTGTAATAGACGCACTTGATATGGTGTCACAAGATCAGAACTACGGTTTGGACTTCGGCAATGACAGTGACTTGTTTGGCTCAGATGATAATCTTGCATCAAACGACCTCTATAGCGAGAATGACAAAATGGGATTTGACGACACTGTGATGTCGTCTGAGATGGACGATATAAGTTGGTAGCCTAATAAAATTTACTGACATGGATATATATGAGTTTTTGTTACCCGACGAAGCGATAACAGCTGCAGTAAGTAACGCCTGCGAGTTCTTCAACTTGCCGGAAGTACCTATTGTTAACAGTGATGGGGTTTGCGTGTGGCCGAATGATGTTCACACAACTTTCGATGATGTGATAGGTGTCAATCGTGAGCAGTTGTCGGACATGGGCATCATAAGTTCCGACTCCCTGAAATTGGCATACACCCACGAATGTGCTCATCGGGCATTACAAGAATACAATTCCTATGAAGGCCCGCAGGAGGAACTGGTCTGCGACTATTTCGCAGGTATTCATGCCGGAGTCAATAATATAGACGCTGACCAGTTTGAAGAAGCACTTGGCAAGACTAAGGGCGGCACAACGCATCCTGATGGTGCCATACGGGTTGATGCCATTGAGTTTGGCAAGCAGATTGCCGCAGAGATGCAGGCCCAAGGCATCACTCCAAGCTTTGAATACTGTCTTGACAGATTCGAGGATTTTCAAGCCGGGCAGACAAATATGGTTTCTACAGATGCTTTGTCGGAAAACCACGCCTCAGAAGTTTCTTTCGGTTCAGCCTATAGCAAAGAAGAGTATGTTGCCAAGGCAGAAAACTGCTATAAGGAGGCTGACAAATATTACGATAAGGCGCAGCGTGATGAAAAGCCATCCGACAAAGCCCATGATTTGGAACAGGCCGAGAAATGGCGCAGAAGAGGTGATGAATGTATAAGTAAATCGAGATATGCAGATAACAAATAAATAGAAGGTCACTACTATGGATATTTTGACGATGTTAGGTTTAGGAGGCATTGGCGGTGGTATAGTTGCTTCAAAGTTGATTGACTATTTTGTGCCGTTTGAGTCTTCTCCACAGGGAAAGTTGTTCAAAGCACAAAAGGAATGGCAGAACGAACTGGAGGAAAAGCGAATGAACTTCCAATGGCAGATAGAGTCCCAGCGCATGCGCTTCCAGGAAAGAATGGAAGAGCAACGCGAAGAACTACAGAAGTATCTACAGAAAAACCAGATAGAGGCAAGCAAGGAGATCGCTTTGTTCCAGGCACGTGCCATGCGCCAAACGCAAATGCTGTTGGCTCAAAAACATGCACAGGACACTTTGCAGGACCATCTGCTTCAAGATGCACTCAGGACATTCCCGTTGAATGTGTCGCCATTGGTACTGCTGAAAAATCAGTTGCAGCCGTTAGGACACTTGCTGGCATTTTCTGATTCTGACTCTGATTTCTATAAGTCCGAGGGTGCAATAGCACAAGCCTATGAGGAAGTGGAAGCCATTCGCAAGCGTCCTGATGCCCTCAATATCTTTGTTGCTCCAGTGCATGTAGACTCTAAAATCAAGAACCGAAAGGTGCTCAGCGATCAGATTTGGGATACCGTATATCAGCGTATTGAGAGTTTTTTCACATTGAACTATAACCGAAGCAGCGACCATCCTGTCATCTTCTACCCGACAGCCTGGAACGACAAGTACAATCCTGGTATGCATGCTGCCGAGACATTGCACTATTTCTTGAAAGACCTTCCCTGTGTCGTCATAGAGCCTCGCTTCGATGGCACCACCTTCCGCATGATGTTTTCCTCATGGGGGCTTGGCTACAATTCCACAATTCATCATCGTATAGAGCTGAGTTTCCCCATCAACATTGATGCAGTTTTGGCCTTGTCAGTCTATAATCGCTCGTTGAAAGCTTTGGATGCTATCAAAGAAATAGACGGTCTGTTAGACATTAACGAATATGGCTTTGGCATGAAGAAGCGAGAGTTGGAACGAAACATCGACCTCTTCGAAGCACTTCATATCGAGGAACGGATGAAGGAGAACAGGATGGAGGAGATAGAAGCTCTTGGCATCTACAACATCTTCAAGATTGAGCCAGTTCAAGACCTTGCCACTTTGGCCGATTATCTTTCTGCACGCATTGGTCTGAACCTTGCTGTATTGGCAGACATCCATCATTTACGCTCGTATGATAGAAATCCAAAGCTTCCGACGCTGCTGACTGAAAAATACTTTCCAACTTTGTATGCAGACAAATTGGTGCGTAAGGAATTATTCAAGGAATACGAAGAGGCTTACATGCAGCTTCGCAAAGAAGAAAAAGAGATAGAAGGAATGAGGGAAATAAGGGGTAATCAAACCACGAATGTAAAGAACTTGCTCGAATTGTCCAATTCCGATGAAGCGTTGAAGGAAATCACTGAGAATACTTGCGAATACGTTAGAAGACAATTCAACATTGAAGCATCAACGATCAAAGAAGCGATCAATAAATCCATTGAATTCTGGGATGAAAAACACATCGCATTCTTTAAAGACCTTATGACTTATGATGGGGTGGCAAACGACCGAAAACTACACCAACGTATTGGTTCGAGAATTTTTGACCTACAACACAAATGAAAAACAATCTATGAAGAAGACTTTATTCATCAAAATAGATAACACACCAGTTCCCAAAGGGGTAGATAATGATTATGTCACGTTGGATTGTAAGCAGATTAACGATTTCTGCTCTTTTGTTGGGGATGCTCTATGTGGTGAAATGAAAGATGCTGATGGAACATTATATTATAAACTAGTCAAACCTGCTGGTAACTTAATAAGTGAATATAAACAAGCTGATGAAGAGTCATTTCAGGCAATTGTCAAAAGTTGGCAGGAATTAGTTGCGCATCTTATACAAGACAACAACTTGCCATCTGTCTTGTTTTTTCCTTTTCCTCAAAAATATACCAATTGGCTCCAAGAAAGCAGCAATGAGTATTATTGCAATATCGGGAATGAACTTCAAAATCGAAACAATATTGTTGAATTATCAACAGTAGATGTTTATGATACGATAATCTTTCGTAAAATCTCCAAAAACATTTCAGAAGAACTTGCTCGTGGTAATTTTGATTTTATAGTATTCAGTAATCCGTATATTACTTCTAAGACTTCTGTTGTAAACAATTTGTCAGTAGATGTTAATGATACTCATTTTGTTACATACAGCCAATTAGAAGATTGGGGGAAACTTGTAGAGGAAAGAAGACAGTATTTAAATAGCAGTTTGACTTATGACAGTTTTTATAAAAAAAACGAATCATTCATTAATCAACAAATAGTTTCTACATTTGAAGAAGTAATGAAAGGTTTAAAATGTATTCAAGGGTATTCTTTTTTCGCTAATTTTTCGCTGTGGAAAAGAGATAAAATCGGACAATTATTTGAAGACCAAGACTTCCGTTCTACATTTTATAAATATGAAAAGCAACTTGCCGACAACATTTCTAACAAGGTTCAGAATTTTAGGGAAGAGAACGAATTTAAGGTGTTTAATACTTACGAGCAAGATATTTGCAGAACTCTGGGTGTCGAATTTCATCCGGTTGCCCGAGAATCCTTTGAGCATTATTATTTCCCCATAGATTACCATACAGCCATTAAGAATTTTATAGATATTATTGTAGATTACTACGAAAATTATACGCATTTAGATGAACTATTATTTTTTAATAGTGTAAACAACATAGCGACTGGTAAATCAAATCGCTACTTTGAAGATCTCAACAAAGGATTACTTTATTATTATAGGTTTCATTGTCTGGAAAATTTAAAAGAAAGCCTTCAAAGTATTTGGGAAATATATGATCCAATTGTTGAAAAAAGTAATCAAAGTGAGAGTTCTGGTGGATGTTATATTACAACAGCACTGTGCAATTATCTTGCTAAAAAAGATGATTGTTACGAACTTACTATACTTAGAGGATTTAGGGATAATTGGTTGTGCTATCAGCCCAATGGGAAAGATTTGATTAAAGAGTATTATAGGTATGCTCCATCTATCGTTGATAAATTAAATCTTGCACCAGACAAAGATATTATTTATGGACAAATCAAAAAATGCATATACACATGTTTGGCCTATATTTGGAGTAATCAATTTGAAAAGGCTAAAAGTACGTATATTTTTATGATTAGACTTCTGTCAAATAAATTTCAATTAAGCAATGGTAGATAAGAAAACGTTATTCATCCAGATAGACAACACGCCAGCCCCAGTAGAAGCTGATAATGATTACATTCCTTTGGATTGTAAGCAGATTAATGATTTCTGTTCTTTTGTCGGCGATGCACTAATTGGCGATTTGAAAGACAGGAATGGAACTCCTCTTTATCGTTTAATCAATTCTGCGGGACGATTGTTAAGCGATTTTGAAAAGGTTGATAAGGCAAATTATGACCTAATCATTGCACAGTGGCTGGATGTTTTAGACGTAATATTGCATAAAGGCGTTACTCAATGCGATGAGCAATTCACCATTCGTTTCCCTCAACAATATACGGACTGGCTATTAAACAATGAAAATGACTATTACGTCGAAATAGGAAAGTCCTTGCAAGCAAATGATGGTAAGGTTAGTTTGGATATCGAGGGCATTTCTGAAGACATTATTTCTGCTTTACACATGAAGATTACCAGGTTCTTGAATAAAGAAAAAGATGAAATAGAATACATCGTATTTAGTAACGAAAGAATTGGAAACTCTTCGTATATAGCCAAACAACTGAAAACAGTTTTTGATTCCTATTCTTTTTTGCGCTTGGAGCAATGGAGAAATATCATCTATGAAGAAATTCAGCGGCGTTTCCTGTCTTTGGTAGATTATCGTGCATTCAAAATAGATAATCTAACATTAGGTGTCACTCGAATTAATGAACTTGGGAATGTCGGGAAGGATGGATGTGGTCATTATAAAGGGTGTCAAATATGGTTCAAAGGAGGAATATGGGATCATCTTTATGTGACTCGATCCGATGAGGCGTTTAATACATTCCTTTCAATCATTATGGGCAAAGATTGTAAGAATAGTGATTGCAATTATAACTCCATAGTACGAAGGCTAAAATCAATAGGTGGCAATATTGGTGCGCCAAAATGGGACTATTCCATTGGAACAACTTGGTTTAGAGCTAATTGTAGTTTAGAAACGCAACAATACAGTTGCCAACTGTATTTTCAGGATGGATCTGTATCAAATTTAAGTATCACTTCTGCTTCTGAGGTCAATGGTACTTTGTATAGTATCAGTGTTAGTCTGAAATAAACTGTGTAAAAGATTATTGAATTATGAGAAAGTATGTTGTTCTTATTTTAGTGTTATCAACTTGGTGCATAATTTATGCGAAGACGGGTAAAGAAATTATAAGAGAGCATGGTTTTAAATCAAGTGTAGCACCACTTCTCAAAACCCATTGGTCGCAAAATGGAGGTGAGAATTCACAGCTTCCTTTGCTTGATGGAGAAGGTAGTCAACGAGCTGTAACTGGTTGTGGAGCTACAGCTACAGCACAAATAATGAATTTCTGGAAGTATCCCATTCATGGCAATGGTGATAATTATTATGTATGGACAGCTCCTGATGGCAAGATATCTGTACTTTATGCTGATTTCGAACATACGTATTATGATTGGGATAATATGATTTCTGTTTACAAAAACAACTCATCTGCAACGCAAGAGCAAATAGATGCAGTTAGTACGTTAATGCTCCATATAGGAGTGGCTTTGGAAATGAATTATAGCACATCTACAGCGACCCAAATAGAGTATATACACACAGTATTAAAGAAATACTTTGGTTACAATAAGAATTCCCAACTTGTTCGATTCATTCATGGTGCCTATACAATGGATGAATGGTTAACTATGATTTACAAGGAACTTTCAGAAGGTAGGCCTGTATTAATGGGAGGTAGATATCAAGGAGATTTGGCACCAATGGGCGCAGACCACATCTTTGTAGCAGACGGTTATGACGAAAACGGAAATGTCCATTTGAATTTGGGTAAGGCAGATATAGGTTTTAACAAGGATACTTATTATGACCTAACTCGTACAGACCAAACTTATACTAGAAATATGCGAATGATTATAGGCATATGTCCTGAAACATTAGAGGGAAATCTTGTCACGGTAAATGTTACTTCCCCAGGAACTCTAATCGAACAATTAGGAGGTGAAGTTGCAAGTCGAAAAATTTGTAGGCTAAAAATATCTGGCTATTTGAATAGTAGTGACATTGAATGGCTTGCAGAACTTACAAGAACAACAACAGGACAATTATCATATTTAGACCTTTCTCAATGTACCATTGAAGGTGATGCTATATTGGACTCATCTTTTAAACTTTGTTGCGAACAAAACTACACTTTGCAAGAAATCGTATTGCCTAACAGTATTAAACGGATAGAAAAATACGCTTTTAATGATTGCAGAGGATTATGGAAAGTACACTTTCCTAATGATTTAGAGTATTTAGGATATAATGCTTTTTATCGTTGTAGATATTTGGAGGAGATAAACTTGCCGTCACATTTAAAACAAATTGTAAGAAACCCTTTTGTTTATACAAAAACAAATCTTTTGAAAGTTGATAAAACAAGCCCATTTTTTCAAGAAATCAATAATGCAATTATAAGCAAAGACGGAAAGACTTTGTATTCATTACCAGTGAAATGTATTGGTGGCTATATCGTCTCCCAAGGAGTAGAAACAATTAACCATGAAGCTTTTTATAAAGTTTGTAAAATGACATCTGTTGAGCTTCCTGCAACGTTAAAGCAAATAGGGACAAATTCTTTCGGGGAATGTTATAGTTTAAAAGATGTTTTTTGCCATGCAACCTCAGCTCCCAAAATAGAAGGAGATTCCTTCGATTCCTCTGTATCCAATTGTATTCTTCACGTCCCTGCTGGCTGTATTGAGGAATATCAACAAAAAGGATGGACAATGTTCGCGCAAATCGTTGACGATGTTGAGAAAACAAATAGTGACATCATTGCTGAAAATGGATTTAAGGCAGAGGTACCCCCTTTGCTTCAAACAAAATGGTCAAAAAATGACGAGGTGCTTTCCGCAAAGTTCCCCGAAAATAATGATGGAACAACAACTCAAAGAATCACTCCAAGTAGTGGAGCTGTTTCAATGGCACAAGTCATGAATTATTGGCAGGCGCGTATTAGTGGAAAAGATAAGTTGTTTTTTGCTCAACACAATAAGGGAGATGCAATGTTCTCTGCAGATTTCTCTTCTGCACATTATGATTGGAACAACATGGTGGATAATTGCAGTAATGCTAATAACCTGAATGCCCAGCAACGGAATGCTGTGGCAGAATTGGTGTACCATTGTGCTGTAGCGACATTCGACAAGGAGTTACCAGCAAATAAGGATGGCGCGACGCAGTTGGAATATTGCTCTTCTGCGCTTAAAAAGTTCTTTGGCTTTAATCCTGATATGCACCTGTTAAGTTCCCGTTTCTATGAATTGGAAGAATGGACAAAGATGGTCTATAAGGAACTTTCAGAAGGCACGCCAGTAATGGTTGAATGTGTTAATTCTGGCTATGACGAAGTTTATATCATAGATGGCTATAATTCTGAAGGATTATTGCATGTTATCCGTGATGGAGCTGACTCGTATTTATCTCCTGACGATGCCTCCATTTATGCCGACAATATCAGCATCTTGGTTGGTGTCACACCGGACGTAATCGTTGAAGACCCTGTGATTGTTCATTTGTCATCCGCTGGTACTTTGGTTGCAAACTTAGCAGACAAGAGTACAACCGTCACAAAGTTAAAACTGACAGGTACATTAAACGATAGTGATATTGCTGCGTTGAAAGGAATGGCCCAATACGGAAAGGGACAACTTTATTATTTGGATCTCTCCGAGGCAGCAATTGAAGAAAATGCATTAAACGGCTATTCATTTCAATATTGTGATTTATTGCAATATATCAAACTTCCGTCAAATTTGGAACAAATCGGGCGACATGGGTTTAGCTATTGCTATAATCTGCTTAATATCGAATTCCCCAATGTTAAAGATATTGACAACTATGCGTTCTTCTTCTGTAGATATTTGGATGACGTGAGCATCCCTTCAACGTTATCATCTATTGGTGACAATCCTTTTGGAAGTAATAAAATGAATCATTTTACTGCGGAAAATAACGATGTGTTCAAGTTTGAAGGATCAACACTGAAGAGTCTAAACGGACAGATTGTATATAGCTGCCTAGGGAGCTTTGAAGGAGAATGTGTTATTCCTGAGGGTGTTACAAAGGTGAGGAATATGGCTTTCAGAGGATGTGATGGTATTACGAGTTTAGTCATTCCTAAAACCATCCGCTCTATTGGGACTTACTCTTTCTACGAATGCTACAATTTGAAAGACGTTTATTGTTGCTCAACCACCGCCCCCAGCTTGTCCTCGGATATGGATAGTTATGCTTTTTATCCAGAGTGTGCAACCTGTACCTTACACGTACCAGCAGGTTGCGTAACAGAATACACTCAGAAAAACTGGGATAAATTTGCGAAAATTGTAGATGATATAGTAACAGAGGGAATAAACTCCGTTTCTGGCTTAGTGGAAAGTGAAGGGAAAATATATTCTGTTGATGGGCTACAGGTAAGCAAACCACTTCTCAACCATATATATATTATAAAGGATAGAAACGGAAACAGCAAAAAGTATGTTGAAAGATAATAAGAGCGGATATGAAAAAAACATTATATATTCAGATTGACAACAATTCCTTGCCAGAAGGATGTGGTGAGGATGTTGAGGTGTTAGATTGCCGTTGCATCAATGACTTCTGCTCTATGGTAGGCGATGCATTGGTTAGTGATTTGAAAGACGAGAATGAGAAGCCATTTTATCGTCTGATAAATCCTGTTGGGCAATTGCTTATGGATTTCAAGACAATTAATAAAGAGGCGTTCAATGATGTAATCTCTAAGTGGTATGACTATCTGGGAGAACTACTACATAAAGGAACCTTGGAGTATGACCTGACGCTAAGATTGCCACAAACATACGTTGACTGGTTATTGCAGAACGACAACCAGTATTATGAAAACGTAGGAAAGGAGTTGCAAAAGAAGAGAGGAAAGATTAGCATTTCATCAGAAGATGTTATTGATGATGTTATGGCATCTTTGACTTACAAGATTAGCCATACCCTCCATGAAAGAAAGGACGATATTTCATTTGTCGTATTTAGTAATCCAATAATTCGTAACAGTTCTTATGTTGTAAAAAGAGTAAAAATCGTCGACATGGAGTTTCTACGTTATGATCGTTGGATGGAGCAAATAGTAATACGACAGTTAGAAGAAGAGGCAAAACGACCAAAGTCATGGTTCTTCACAGGAATGCCGTTATCACGCCATTCCTGTGAAGAACCAAAGTCATTTGTCGTTAATGGAGTTCCTTTTGAAATGATTCGTGTTGAGGGTGGCACTTTCACTATGGGAGCCACACCGGAACAAGGCAGTGATGCCTATGACAATGAAAAACCACCTCACAAGGTGACGCTTAGCGACTTTTACATAGGGCAATTCACTGTAACACAGGAGTTATGGACAGCTGTGATGGGCAATAATCCTTCTCGTTTCAAGGGGGCAAATCTTCCTGTAGAGAATGTCTGTTGGGACGACCTTGGCCATCCAAAGTATAGTTGCCAGGAATTTATCCGCAAACTAAATAAACTGACGGGTAAGCAATTTCGTCTGCCCACTGAGGCAGAATGGGAATATGCCGCCCGTGGAGGCAAACTATGCAAAGGTTATAAATATGCTGGCAGCGACAATTTGGGCGAAGTAGCATGGTATAGTGACAACGATGGTAGGACGACACACCCGGTAGGACAAAAGAAACCCAATGAACTGGATATCTATGACATGAGCGGTAATGTGTTTGAATGGTGCCAAGATTGGTGGGGGGACTATAGTAGCGGTAATCAAACCAATCCCAAAGGACCCGCAAGTGGGTCTAACCGCGTGAACCGTGGTGGTAGCTGGTTCTTCGGCGCGGGGAACTGCCGCACTTCGTGCCGCTGCAACAACACGCCGTCTTACCGCAGCAACGACCTCGGCTTTCGCCTTGCCCTCTAAGTTTAAACCCTTTCAATAGTACTAAGCTTGCGGGGTTACGAGAATTTAGGCAGCGGGGGTAAAGCCAATGACTGAATAAAAAACGCTTATGCCAGCAGTTTTCCATAATTTGGTTAGTAAAATAGGTGTAATTTATGAAAAAGATATTATACATCCAAATAGATAATAAGCCCTTGCCAGAAAAATGTGCCGAGGATATCGAAGTGTTGGATTGCCAATATTTCAATGATTTCTGTTCATTTGTTGGCGATGCTTTAGTTGGTGATTTGAAAGATGCACAAGGTACATCACTTTATCGTCTTATTAATCCTGTTGGGAATTTATTGTACGACTTTAAAGAATATAACCCTGAAGCATATGAGGGCATCCAGACGGAATGGTATCGGATATTAGCAGATATTCTGCAAAAAGGATTCCTGGAAGGAAAGACCACAGCTAAACTTCAGCTTCCCCTAGAATATGTAGATTGGCTTGCTTCACATGATAACAAGTACTATGCAGCTGTAGGCAAGGACTTACAAGAAAGAGGCAACGTCGTTGTTTTAGATAGTGATTTGTTCGATACGATTATTCCTAACATCATAAACAAGATAAAGAATTTCCATTCTGAGCATAAAGATAATATTGAAATCATAGTATTCAGCAATTATCTCATAAATCAATCATCCTATATTGCGAAAGAGCTATTCAAAGAAATTGAAGATTTGCCTTTCTTGTCAAAGTTTCATAGCCTTAGCCAGTGGGAAATGTTACTTCATAAAAAAGAACTTGAACAAGAATTTGAACGCAAAGAGCGAGAACTTTTGTGCTTGCGTGAACGTATAGAGCGTTTAGATGATTGCAAGGCATTCAGAATTGATGATTATATACTCGGAGAAACAAAACCAACTGGATGTGAACAGACAGATGGAAGATTGAATTACAAAGGTGGAGAAATCAAAATTGTTAATGGAATTCGTGAAAATATAACTGCGAAGAAAGGAACCGAAGCGTTTCAGATTTTGGCATCGTGCATACTTAAAACCGATACGGATGTTTGTTCAGTTAGTTTTGATGCAATACGTTATCATTTGAGTCATTTCGGATTCAAGGCTAAGGGAGCAAGTCTTACTGCTAATATGAAAGATAGGAAAACCGCATTTCTTGTGTCCTCCAACGTCCCTATTACTGTAGGTATTGGCGCAGCAATTGCTTTGAATCCGGCTATTTTACTTATTGCCAATATGACAGGGCAGATTGTTTATAAGGAAACATTACTGAAAGAAACAAATGACTTTATCTGCGAGTTGAAATTCTATTCAGCGAATGCCAAGCCGGGGTATGCCGACAAACTTGACTATAGAAGAAACATGCCAAATACACTTGATGAAATATCTGTCTGTGTAAAACATATTGAAGAGTGATAGCTTTGTAACACTTACGCACAATAGAAGAAAACAATATGAGCCACAAAAAGTATTATGGCTACAAGAAGCCACAAGAACGTTATTCCATCAAATTCCGTGATGATGCAATGACTGGTAGTGTTGAAGTCGGAACGCTGTTCGCCATCGGATACCAAGACGAGAAGTTCTATATGGTTAAAATAAACTGGGGCGCAGAAGAGGATTGGGAGCGTTCCAGAGATGGAGAGGTGGAGATGACGTGGAACTTTGATGAAGAGAACACCAAGAAAATCATGCTCCGAACGGGAACACATAACGCCAAGGACATGATGCAAGCCATGTATGAGCGTTTTGGAAAGTATAAAGGCTCTGCCGACTTATACATTGAAAGGTGGTGCCAAGAGAAAGACATCAAGTTTGAATATTCTGTGCATTATTAGGGGGTGAAAACAATGGAGACAATAACAGCACAAGAGGCTTTGGATTGTTTGGCTAATCGGTACAAAGAGAAGATTGAGAAGGGTGAGCAGAATAAACTGATAGGTCTTGACATCAACGACTATGATTAACCAAGAGGAATGGTCAAGATAGAGTTGTATATTGTAAGGTGAAATATGGAAGATTTTGAAATGATGACAGCGACTCAAAAGTATGTGTCTTTAATGAGCAAGAGTTTCAATGATGAAGGATTTATCTTTGATTATCTCAATGACGAGGTAATGCTTTTCTACAAGCCTCTTTGTGACCAAGACAAGACGAGATACCTTGTAAATGCAGGTAACCAAAGGGCTTACCAAATATCGAACCATGATGGGAATCTGCTGTTTATAACCAAGAATGACATTGACTTCGCCTCAATAGAGAAACTGCCGAACATTGATGATGCATACGAGTTGAGAGCAATGCGCGAGTTTAAGATTGAGCCATTCATTGCTGACATCGCTCTGGTGAAATGGCAGCTATATGAGGATGGATATACCATCGATGAAAATACTTTTGAGACACATTGCATTAACGAGACGGCCATCTATGCCTATATTGACAAGAACCTTCATCTGCTGACTAAGTTTGAAGATATGGGTGACTCATCCATAAGACGACAACGTGCTAAGGAGGCCAGATGTATATTTCAACAGAAATGGAAATATTGGACACCTTTTGGATAAACGGAGTGATAGATTTTGAGATTTTTCATACTCTATTCAGTAAACATATAAAATTTTTAAGAATATGAGAAATTTTGTTTTTGTCCTATTAGTGGCTATAGCTGTAGGTGTAAACGCTCAGGTAGTAGAGCAAATGGACTCCATCGATGTGAATACGGGAGTTATTTATCCTGCAAATGGAAGTGTTGCTGTTGATACAGCATCTGTTGACACGGTGAATGTTTCCAATCCTCCTGTTCCTCAGATTCCATTAGACGAGTGCGATAGTCTGATGGTAAGCTCGCCTGCTGACCGGTATGGTGTTGTGTGGCGAAATGGCAAGTGTGGTATCTATGACCTTTCTAAAAAGGAGAACGTCACACGGATTGAATATAAAGACCTTTGGTTTTCTTTTAGAAAGGAAATAGACGGAGAATACTACACCTATTTCGGATGGGACGAAGCATGCTCAAAAGGTTTGATAGGAGTGGCAGAGGATACCAACCAGTTTATCGCTATCTCCATGCCGAAAGAATGAAATGAGCGTAGCGATAGGTTCGATATTTTAAACATTCTTGACTTTCATCAGCGCCATGCCGATGGCTATCCAGATGATTTCGCGGACGCGGCAGATGATGCTGACGAAGATGCCGAGGGCGGCAGACAGGCCGAGGGCGGCTATGGAGAGCACGAAGCCTCCCTCCTGTACGCCAAGCTGCATGGGCAGGAAGCCGATGAGGTTGGCAAAGAGCGTGGTGAAGGCTACGATGAGGATGCTGTGCAGGTAGGTGATGAGGATGCCGTAGAAGCCGCCGCCGTTGTCGATGCCGAAGAGCAGCAACATGAAGAGCACTTCGGCACTCTGCACCACACGCGAGAAATATTCGAGCACAAGGCTGCTGTAGAAGGCGCGCGAGTCTTGACGGTAGAGGGCGGCAATCTGCGCGTCAATGTTGTGCAGCGTCTCTGCGTGGCGCTGCTGGAAGCGGCTGCTCCAGCCTTTCAGCCCCGGAATCTTGCCGATGAGTCCGAGCACATAGATGACCAGTCCGTTGCGGTAGCCTTTAGAGAAGATGTAGAAGGCCACGAGACAGAAGACGACGATGATGGCGAGTACGGTGGCGATGGCCGTGCTGATGGGCATGTCGCCGGCGGCGACGAGAGCCAGATAGATGAATATGGAGATGAACCAGAACCAGAAGTGTGCGAAGAAGTGCATCATGGCGTAGAGTATGACGCTGGAGGTGGCGTGCTCCTTGTCGATGTCCTTCGAAAGTTCCAGTATGCGGTATGGTTCGCCGCCCAGTCCGCCCACGGGTGTGGCGTAGTTGAGGGCATAGCCTGTGATGGTGAGCCGGTAGATGCGCCAGAAGAATCTGCCGCTTAGCAACTGTCGGCTTGCTGTTTCTTCTTTGCCTACGTTTCCGATGATGATGGCCCGCCAGGCCAGCGCGTTAAGTCCGTAGACGACAGTCCAGATGCCGATGATGGGTATGAGCCAGTAGCCGGCATGACAGATGTGTTGCCACAGTTCGACGAAGCTGACGTCGAAAGTGAACAGCATCACCACGCATGCCGCACAGCCAAGGAAGAAGAAGATGTTGTTCAGCCGCTTAGACATCTGCCCAATGTCAATTATCAATTATTCATTATCAATTTTCAGGGCCAGGCGACGGCAGAAAGCCTCGTGACGGCGGTTGACATAGAGGTAGAGTAGGCCCATGGCCACAATCTCCCACACGAAGTTCAGGACGGGCACGTCGAGCAGGCAGAACAGGAAGAGCCAGAAGGAGCGGAAGTTGAATGTCAGCAGACCGTTCCAGAAGATGACGGGGCGCGACTGGCGCAGAAAGTCCTGACGCACCTCGGCGGGTATGTTGTCGGTAGTGCCGAACTTCTGGCGCAGGCAGGCGAGCAGGCGCTGGAACTGTGGCGTCACGGCCTCCTGCTTCTTGGTGTAGTCGATGTACGACTTCTGGAAGTAGCGCTCCACCCAGGGTGTCTTGGCATCCATCGCGTCGTAGATTTCCTGCTGACGCTTGGAGTTGTCGAGTTCGCTGCCCTTTTCGCCCTTGAGGAAGAAGAGGTGCACCTGGATGTAGTAGTCGGCCAGTCGCTGCTGTCCGGCCAGTCCCATGACGCCGGAGATGACGCCCAAGGCATAGACCACCAGCGTGGCAATGATGACGTTCTGCTGCGTGTCGGCGATGCCGAGGAAGGAGAACTCGATGTCGTGGTGCAGGTAGAAGCGGTAGGTCAGTCCGTGGTAGATGGGTACGAACCAGACGAAGCCGGCCACACCGTCGAGGATGCGTCCCAGCCTGCTCTTCTTGCCCGTCATGCGTGCCAGCTGTCCGTCGGTGCAGTCGAGAATGTCGGCCACCATGAGCATCAGTATGGCGATGAGGTTCATGCCGAGTCCCCACCATCCCGAGTAGTAGTAGCTGCTGGTGGCAAAGAATGCGGTGGCGGCAGCACCGATAATCATCGACAGGATGGTGACGGTGTTGGGGTGTACGTCGAACTTGGCAAAGGCCAGTGCGCAGTAATAACAGAAGGGACGGATGACATGGAGGTCAAGCCAGTCTTCCGTCTCTGATGATTTCAGTGTGGCAGAAATATTTTCGTTCACAATCTTTACCCTTTAACCTTTTAACCCTTTAACTCGGTTATAGACCGCCTTGATGGTGTCGCAGACCACCTGCGTCTGCTCCTTGCGTCCTAACGTGATACGCAGGCACGACTCCAGTCCCTTGTCGCCCATGAACTTAATCTTGTAGTCCTGCACTTTCAGAGCTTCCATCAGTGCCTCCTTGATTTCTATAGGATATTTGATGAGGATGAAGTTGGCCACCGACTTGTAGACCTTGAAGCCGGGCAACGGGCCCAGTTCGCGCTTGTAGAGCTGGCGGCCCCATTCCATGTCATCGGCCACATGGCGGTAGTGCTCGTCGCTGTCGAGGGCAGCCAGTGCCACAGCCTCGGAGAAGCGGTTGAAGCCCAGATATTTGTTGATGTAACTGAGGAACTGGTCGTGACCCTTGCCGATGAAGCCGAAGCCGCAACGCAGTCCGGGCAGTCCGTAGAACTTAGACAGTGTGCGCGAGATGATGAGGTTGTTGTACTTGTTCACCAGCGGTGCAATGTAGTCGGTGTCTGTGCTGATGAAGCTGGCATAAGCCTCGTCAACGAGCACCATGGTGTCGTCGGGGATATTCTCCATGATGCGCCCTATCTCCTCGCTGGTCAGGCTGTTGCCCGTCGGGTTGTTGGGCGAGGCCAGCAGCAGCATGCGGGGATGGATGCGGTTGGTGTATTCGATGACCTCGTCGACGTCGTAGGCGAAGGTGTCCTCCTGTTCGTGCAGGGGGTACATCTCGAAGGTGCCTCCGCACTCGCTGGCCACGCGGTTGTAGTACCACCAGGAGAACTCGGGTATGAGGATGGTCGTATTGTTGCCTTTGGTCAGGAAGTAGTGGATGGCATTCTTCAGTATGTCCTCACCGCCGTAGGCCAGCAGCACCTGCTCTTCGGGTACGCCGTAGATTTCGCTGACGCGGACGGAGATGACGCTCTTCTTGCCTTGGTCGTAGATGCGGGTGTAGAAGCACAAGTCCTTGGGGTCGAAATTCTTGACGGCCTCGATAACCTTCTGGCTGGGTTCAAAATTAAATTCGTTTCTATCAAGATAGTTCATCGTATATACTTATTTTTATTGTTTTTACAGCCCGCAAAGGTACAAAGAAAAAGGGAGACAGCAAAACTTACTTGTCTTTTTTTGTTCAGTCCTTTGTCAGTTCGTTTTTATTTGTTACCTTTGCAGGACATTTTGACAAAAGAATAGTAATGAAAAGACAATTAATGGTGGTTTCTGCCATCTGTGCTGCCGTGATGCTGGCTGCCTGTGGCGAAAAGAAGCAGAGTGAAGATATTATCACGCAGCGTGTGGTGAAGGTGCAGCCCAAGGAGCCGGTGCGCATGCAGGACTATACCGACGAGCGCGACGTGGCGTGGATAGGCAAGACCTACCATGTGAATGTTCATCGTCAGCCCGCCGACTCGTTGCCGATGGTGAAGGACGAGACGGGCCAGAAGTTTGTGGATAATATGTTTACGATGACGGTGTCGCGCCAGGACGGCTCAGTGTTCTTCCGCCGCACGTTCACCAAGTCCAGCTTCGCAGAGCATGTCCCTGAAAGCTATCGCCGTGCCGGCATTCTGGAGGGACTGGTCTTCGACAAGGCCGATGGTGACTGGTTGGAGTTCGGGGCCAGCGTAGGACTTCCGCAGACCGACGAGTACATTCCTCTCATTGTCCGCCTGTCGCGTATGGGTGAGCTGGTCATCAAACAGGATATGCAGATGGACACCAACGGCGACATAGAGGAAGACGAAAATTGAAAATAGTAAATCGAAAATCGAAAATCGTAAATCGTAAATAAAAATCACCGTTTGCCCTGCTGCTTCGCAGCGTAGGCATATTGATTGACTTTCAGGAACGGGCGAGCCATGTCCATCAGTTCCTGAAATTTCTTTATGCGCTCTGCAGACAGCTTGCCGGCGGCAATGCACTTCCTGTTGTACTTCATCCAGTTGAGCATGTCGTGCTCCTCCTTGCGGTGTTTGGAGGGCAGTTGCTTGCGGGTGATGATGAAGTCGCGCAGCTCCTTATAGTTCTGCTCCCACCGCTCCTTCTGGCTGAGCGTCAGCTTCTGTGGTGTCATGGCCATGAGCGACGCCCACTGCGTGCTGAGGCTGACCATGTCGGGGAACACCAGGTCGGCCCCCTCGTCCCACAGTACCTTGTCGGGTAGGGGACCGCTGTTGACGGCGATGGTGAAGCAGTGTGCGGCAGCGGCGGCGCGTACTCCGAGCGGCGCATTCTCGACGACGATGGTCTGCCACGGTTTCACGCCACATTTGCGCATACCTATCAGATATGGCTCAGGGTCAGGTTTGCCATGCGTGACGTCGAAGGCCGTCACCATCAGCTCTTTGGTGACCAGTCCGGGGAAGTCGTCTTGCAGCTTGTCTAACAGCACATGCTGTCCGCTGCCCGTCACGACGCATATCTTCATTCCGCCGTCCTTGATCTGCTGCATGACGTCACGGATGCCGGGCATGATGCGGGCAGGCGGGCAGGTGGCATACCGTTGCGACTTGGCGGCATACATCCGTGCTGCCTCGTCGTCGGTCAGCTCCTTCTGCCACTGGTTGCGAGCCAGCAGCTTGATGGTTTCCACGCCGCGCATGCCCTCATACAGGTAGGCACCCTCTAACGGCATGTCGAGGCCGAAGGCCGCCATGGACTCATGCCAGCTGACGGCATGGTTAGGCATGGAGTCGTAGATGACGCCGTCCATGTCGAAAAGCACGGCTTTCGGGCTGAACTGCCTGAAGCCGTGCTTATTAAAGTACTGTTGAATGGAATTTTTCAATTTCAATGCTCAACTCTCCATATTCAATTCTCAATTCTCCTTGGCCAGACGCTCCTTGATGGCCTTGGAGTCGGCCTCGTAGCCAGGCTTGTCGAGCAGGGCGAACATGTTCTTCTTGTATGCCTCCACGCCGGGCTGGTTGAACGGGTTGACGCCGAGCACGTTGCCGCTGATGCCGCAGGCTATCTCGAAGAAGTAGATGAGCTGGCCCAGATAATAGGCGTTGAGCTCAGGCACGCTGATGCGGATGTTGGGCACGCCGCCGTCCACGTGAGCCAGACGGGTACCTAACTCAGCCATCTTATTCACCTCGTCCACGCGCTTGCCGGCGAGGAAGTTCAGACCGTCCAGGTTCTCCTCGTCGCTGGGGAACTGCAGTTCGCGGTTCGGCTTCTCGATGGAGATGACCGTCTCGAAGATGGTGCGCTCGCCGTCCTGAATCCACTGACCCATGGAGTGCAGGTCGGTAGTGAAGTCGACGCTGGCGGGGAAGATGCCCTTCTTGTCCTTACCCTCCGACTCTCCGTACAGCTGCTTCCACCACTCGCTGATGAAGTGCAGCTTGGGCTGGTAGTTGACCATGATTTCAATCTTCTTTCCGGCGCCATACAGGCCGTTGCGTACGGCAGCATACTGAGCGGCGAGGTTCTCCTCGAAGGGAACGTCCTTGCCGCAGGCTTTCTCCATGTCGGCAGCACCCTGAACCAGTGCCTTGATGTCGAAGCCGGCGCAGGCAATGGGCAGCAGGCCCACGGGTGTGAGCACTGAGAAACGGCCACCCACGTTGTCGGGGATGATGAACGACTTGTATCCCTCCTTGTCGGCACAGGTGCGGGCAGCACCGCGCTTGGCGTCGGTGACGGCCACGATGACCTCCTTGGCCACGTCCTTGCCCATCTGAGCTTCGCACTGCTTCTTCAGCAGACGGAAGGTCAGGGCTGTCTCGGTGGTCGTTCCCGACTTGGAGATGTTGATGACGCCGAACTTCTTGTCTTTCAGGTATTCGGTCATCTCGCTCAGGTAGTCTTCGCCGATGTTGTTTCCGGCAAACAGGATGACGGGGTTTTTCTTATCCTGGATGAGCCAGGCGAACGAGTTGCCAAGAGCCTCGATGACGGCACGGGCACCTAAGTAGCTGCCGCCAATACCGGCGACGACCACCACCTCGCACTTCTCGCGCAGCGTGTTGGCCACGGCCTGCACCTCGTCTAAGAATGCCGGCGTGATGCTGCTCGGCAGGTGCAGCCATCCTAAGAAGTCATTACCGGGGCACGTGCCCTCTTCCAAGGCCTGCTGTGCGGCCTTCACCTTCGGCTCAAAAGCCTTCACGGCACCTGCTTCTAAGAAGCATGCTGCCTTTGTGATGTCTAAGCTGATGTTTTTCATCTTGTTTTTGTAGTTTGTTAGGTGTTATTGATTGCTTTTGTTGATATAGTCCATGATGAGGTCAACGGCATCGTCTTCGGTGATGTCGCTCATGTTGATGACCAGGTCGTAGTTACGCGTGTCGTAGCGCGACGTGCCCGTGTACTTCTTCACGTAGTTCTCGCGGCCGAGGTCCACCTCGTCAATGATCTTCTGCGCCTCGTCGCTCGTGATGCCCCTTTTCCTGACCAGCCGTGCTATGCGCGACTCCTTCTTGGCCTGAATCAAGATGCTCAGGTGGTTGGGGTGGTCGCGGAACACGAAGAAACCGCTACGCCCGGCAATGACGCACGAGCCGTCTTCGGCGATGCCTTTCAGTATCTCCGTCTCAGCCAGGAAGATGTCGTCGGTGATGAGGAAGTCGGGCAGTGTCGAGATGCTGGGCACGTACTGCGGAGTAATGTAGCCCGGCATCAGCTTCATACTGCGCTTGAGGTCGGCCCACCAGTTGTGCTCCTGTCCTTTCAGCCGTTCTATCTCTTCCGTCGTCAGGCTGTATTTCTTCTCCAGTGACTGTATCAGTGCCTTGTCGTAGAAGGGCACATGCAGCTTTTCGGCCAGTTTCTCACCGATGGTACGTCCGCCGGAACCCAGTTCGCGGTTGATGAGTATGACAAATTTTTCGTCCTTTTTCATTTATCTGAATGAGTCTGTTAGCAGTTTGATTTCTATCTGTGGCGAAATGCGCTCATACAGGATGTTGTAGACGGCATCCAGTATGGGCATGTTGACGTGGCAGTGGCGGTTAATCTCCTTCATGCACTTCGTGCCGAAGTAGCCCTCGGCTATCATCTCCATCTCTATCTGTGCCGACTTGACGCTGTAGCCCTTGCCTATCATGGTGCCGAAGGTGCGGTTACGCGAGAAGTTGCTGTAGCCCGTCACTAACAGGTCGCCTAAGTAGACGCTGTCCACGATGTTACGCTCTATGGGGTGGACGACTTTCAGGAAGCGTGCCATCTCCTGTACGGCGTTGGCCATCAGCACGGCCTGGAAGTTGTCGCCGAACTTCAGTCCGTTGCAGATGCCGGCGGCAATGGCATAGACATTCTTCAGCACCGACGAATACTCGATGCCGATGACATCTGTCGAAGTCTTGGTCTTGATGTACTCGCTGGCCAGAATGTCAGCGAACGACTGTGCTTTCTCCAGGTCGAAGCAGCCCACGGTGAGGTAGGACAAGCGTTCCAGCGCCACCTCCTCGGCGTGCGACGGTCCGCCTATGCAGGCTAAATTCTCGTAGGGTACGTCGTAGACCTGATGGAAGAACTCCGAGCATACCAGGTTCTCGTCGGGCACGATGCCCTTGATGGCTGTCACGATGAACTTGTCGCGGATGCGTGTCTTCAGTTTCTTCAGGTGTCCCTTCAGGTATGGCGACGGGGTGACGAACACCAGCGTGTCGTATTGCTGCACAATCTTGTTCAGGTCGCTGGAGAAGAATATCTCGTCGATGTCGAAGCGGACACTCATCAGGTAGGCCGGGTTATGGCCCAGCCGGCGGAAGTCCTCAATGCGGTCGTCACGGCGCATATACCATCCTATGTGGTGTGTCTTGCCCACCACTATCTTGGCTATGGCCGTTGCCCAGCTTCCGCCACCGATGATTGCTATGCGTCCGCAGTCGTACACCTCTTGACGATTTACGATTTACTATTTACTATTTACGATTTACGGATTTACGATTTACGGATTTTTTGTCGCGCCTTCAATCCAGGCAGCAACCTCATCCACTGAGGGCTTCTGCATCTCCAGCTTGTACTTCTTGACGATGTCGCCAATCTTCTGCTGCAAGCCCTGAGCCTTCTCGCCCTGAATGTTCTGGACGAGGTTGAAGCCCGCCTTGCGCAGCACGGGAACCCACTCCTCGGCGACGCCGATGGCAGCCCATTCGGCTGCGGTCGACTGGGGAATCTTCTTCTCAGGCTTCATCTGCGGGAAGAACAGCACCTCCTGGATGAAGGTCTTACCCGTCATGAGCATGACCAGACGGTCGATGCCGATGCCGATGCCGCTGGTCGGCGGCATGCCGTATTGTAAGGCGCGCAGGAAGTCCTGGTCGATAATCATGGCCTCGTCGTCGCCCTTGTCGGCCAGCCGCATCTGCTCCACGAAGCGCTCCTCCTGGTCTATCGGGTCGTTCAGCTCCGAGTAGGCGTTGGCCAGCTCCTTGCCGTTGACCATCAGCTCGAAGCGCTCGGTCAGTCCCGGCTTCGAGCGGTGCATCTTGGTCAGCGGCGACATCTCGACGGGATAGTCGGTGATGAAGGTGGGCTGGATGAACGTTCCCTCGCAGAACTCACCGAACAGCTCGTCGATGAGCTTGCCCTTACCCATGGTCTCGTCGACGTCCATGCCCTTCGTGAGGCAGAACTGGCGTATCTCGTCCTCCGTCTTGCCGTTGCAGTCGAAGCCCGTCTTCTCCTTAATGGCGTCGAGGATGGGCAGTCGGCGGTAAGGCGCCTTGAACGAGATGATGTTGCCGTCAATCTCGCGCTCAGCCTTGCCGTTGACGGCTATGCATACCGTCTCCAAGAGTTTCTCGGTGAACGACATCATCCAGTTGTAGTCCTTATATTGTACGTAGAGCTCCATGCAGGTGAACTCGGGGTTGTGGTTGCGGTCCATGCCCTCGTTGCGGAAGTTCTTGCCAATCTCGTAGACACCCTCGAAGCCGCCCACGATGAGGCGCTTCAGGTACAGCTCGGTGGCTATGCGCATATACATGTCCTGGTCCAGCGCGTTGAAGTGGGTGATGAACGGACGTGCCGAGGCGCCGCCGGCTATCATCTGCAGCGTCGGCGTCTCCACCTCGGTATATCCAGCCTCGTCCAGCACGCGGCGGATGGTGCGGATGACCGTTGCCCTCTGCAGGAACGTGTCCTTCACACCGTCGTTGACCACCAGGTCGACGTAGCGCTGGCGGTAGCGCAACTCCGGGTCGTCAAACTTGTCGTAGGCCACGCCGTCCTTGTATTTGACGATGGGCAGCGGCTTCAGGGCCTTGCTCAGCAGCGTCAGTTCCTTGGCGTGCACGCTGATTTCGCCTGTCTGTGTACGGAACACGAAGCCCTTGACGCCGATGAAGTCGCCGATATCTAACAGGCGCTTGAACACCTTGTTATATAGGTCCTTGTCCTCGCCCGGGCAGAGGTCGTCGCGCGAGATATAGACCTGTATGCGGCCCTTCGAGTCCTGCAGCTCTGCAAAACTGGCCTTGCCCATGACGCGGCGGCTCATCATGCGGCCGGCAATGCTGACCTCACGAGGCTCGTCCTCGTCGCGGAAGGAGTCGCGGATTTCCGTTGAAAAAGCATTCGTGGGATATTCGGCTGCGGGGTAGGGGTTGATGCCCATTTGGCGCAGCTCTTGCAGACTTTCGCGTCTGCCGATTTCTTGTTCACTGAGTTCTAAAACATTCATCTTTTATTGTCTGATAAAATCACAATACGCGTGCAAAGTTACGAAATAATTGTGAATTGTAGCGACTGAATTATGAATTATTTGCTTTTCGAGGTTAAATAATTGCTAATTTCTTGACAAAAATTTGGCCGTTTGCATATTTCTTCCTATATTTGTGGCTCAATAGCAGACTTCTTAGGCGTTCAATATAACTATGGTAAACGAAAATGTAAAGACACGCGTTGTCGGGGTGGACATCAGCATGGAGACTACCACGACGGCAGTAGTTGACATCCGTGGTAACATTCTGGCCAAGGACAGCTTTCCTACGGGCGACAACCCCAACGTGGCCGACTACACCTCGCGGCTGAGTGAGAACATCGTCACGTTGGTTGAAGGCAACGGCGGCTACGAGAGCATACGCTCCGTCGGCGTCAGCTGTCCCAGCGGCAATTTCCTGATGGGTAGCATCGTCAATGCGCCTAACATGCCGTGGAAGGGCATCGTCCCCATGGCCGCCATGCTGCGCGACCGTTTGGGACTGGCCGTGGCGTTGGGCAACAATGCGCACGTCCGTGCCATCGGCGAGCATGCCTACGGCGCCGCCCACGGTCTGAACACGTTCATCCTGATAACCCTCGGAGGCGGCGTGGGCAGCTGCTTCTTCTCGCACGGCCAGCCCCACTTGGGACAGGACGGCTTTACGGGCGAGATAGGCCACACCTGCGTGGAGGTCGGCGGTCGCCAGTGCGGCTGCGGCAACAAGGGCTGCTTGGAGATGTATACCTCGAAGAAAGGCATCGTGATGACGGCCCGGGAGGTGCTTGCCGAGCGCAGCGAGCCGTCGATGATGCGCCAGGTGCAGGACCTGACCTGTACGCAGGTTATAGAGTTCTGCAAGATGGGCGACGTCCTGGCACAGGAGACGATGCGCCGTGCCGGCAGCACATTAGGTACGGCACTGGCCGGTTATGCCTCGTTGGTCAACCCGGAGGCCATCATCTTCACCGGCACGGTGACCCATGCCGGCCAGTGGCTGTTCGACCCGTTAGAGGAGGCTTTCAACAATAACATTTTCCATAACATCAAGGGCAAGGTGAAGCTCATGACCTCCGTCCTTGCCGAGGACGAGATGGACCTGCTGGGTGCCAGTGCGCTGGCTTGGGAGGTGGAAGAGTATTCCCTGTTTAAATAGGCGTTCATGAACGTAGAAAAAATCAATCAGATTATTAATAGCAAGCCCAACCTGAGTACTGCCCTCGGCATGGAGTTCCTTTCCACGCCCGAGGACAATACTTGTATGGCGCGCATGAAGGTGGACGAGCGCAACCGCCAGCCTTTCGGATTTCTGAGCGGCGGAGCCTCCTTGGCGTTGGCCGAGAACGTGGCCGGTGTGGGCTCCTCATCCCTCTGTCCGGGCTGTGCCTGCGTGGGCATCGAGGTCAGCGGCAGCCATGTGCAGGCCGTCGGCGAGGGCGACACGGTGACGGCTTTCGCCCGTCTGGAGCACCGTGGCAAGACGCTGCACGTCTGGCAGGTGGACATCAAAAATACGGCTGGCGAACTCATCAGTACGGTGCGTGTCACCAACTACATCATCAAGCAGAGAAAACGGTCATGACGGGGTTTGCACTTTATCGGTTGCCGTATGCTGCGGAGTGTACGTTAATTTCCGGCGAAGTCCACACCCTGCAGTCGCTCTCTGACTTAGGACTCCGCACGGGCTTTGTGCTCGTTCCTTTCTCCCCTTCACACGACCATCCTGTCCTGCTCATCCGCCCTGACACGGTTGAGCAGTGGTCTGGCAGGCCTGTTCCCTGTCGGCTGTCCCCGCTGTCTGGCTCGTCCGAATGGTCTGACCATTCGCGCAGCACTTATCACAGCGTTTTTACCGATTACCATGCCCGTCTGGTCAGTGGCGACTTCCGCAAACTGGTTCTGGCGCGCAGCATTGATGTCCGTAACGTCGGCCACGCCTCGCCGTTCGACATGTTTCAGCGTGCCTGCGAGTGCTATCCGCGCATGTTCGTCAGTCTGGCCTATACGGAGGACAGCGGTCTTTGGCTGACGGCCACTCCTGAGATACTGCTGTCCGGCGACGACCACCGCTGGCAGACCATAGCCCTTGCCGGTACCATGGCCTATGCCGACCAGGTGTCGTGGAGCGACAAGAACATTCAGGAGCAGCGCTTCGTGGCGACTTACATCAGCAGCATTCTGCAACGCTATGCTAACGATGTCAGCGAGGAAGGACCGCGGACGGTACGGGCCGGTCATCTGGCCCACCTGCGCAGCGACTTCCGTTTCACTCTTGCCGACCGCCAGCCTGTCGGACTGCTGCTTCACGACCTGCACCCCACGCCGGCCGTCTGCGGACTGCCCAAGCGCGAGGCTTTCCGCTTCATCATGCAGCACGAGCCTCACGACCGCTCCTACTACAGCGGGTTTATGGGTCCGCTGTTTGTTGACGGCCAGACCAACCTTTTCGTCACCCTTCGCTGCATGCGCATTTTCCAGGACGGCTACCGCCTCTATGCCGGTGGCGGACTGCTCACCGACAGCGTTGAGGAGGAGGAATGGCTGGAGACGGAGGCCAAACTCGATACCATGCGCCGTATAATATATAATAATGTATAGCAATAAAGAAAACGTCAACATACTGACCGCCCTGCTCGTCGCTCACGGTGTGCGCCATGCCGTGGTCTGCCCCGGCAGTCGCAATGCGCCCATCGTGCACAACCTGAACGAGTGTCCCGACATACGGTGCTATCCTGTCACCGATGAGCGGTCGGCGGCATTCTACGCCTTAGGCATGACGCAGGCGCTGGGCCAGCCCGTGGCCGTCTGCGTCACCAGCGGCACGGCCTTGCTCAATACGGCTCCCGCCGTGGCCGAAGCCTACTATCAGCGGCGCCCGCTCGTCGTCATTTCTGCCGACAGGCCGCCTCAGTGGATAGACCAGCTGGACGGTCAGACGCTGCCGCAGGGCGATGCCCTCGGCCGTTTCGTCGCCAAGGCGGTGACGCTGCCCGAGCCGCACGACGATGAGGAGCGGTGGTTCTGCAACCGGCTGGTCAACGAAGCCCTGATGGTGCGGCAGGCTCCCGTCCACATCAATGTGCCCATCACGGAGCCGCTGTTCGACTTCAGCGTCGGCCAGTTGCCCGAGGAGCGCGTCATCAGCCTGACGCCCGCCGACATTCCGCCCCATGTGCTGAGCCATGTCTGCCGCATGTTCATGCAGTCGCGGCGCCCCATGCTCATCAGCGGACAACCGTGGAATCCCCATTTGGACGAGGCCGTGGCTTTGGTGGCCGACAATGCCGACTACGTGCCCGACTTCGTGCTCTACACGGGAGGCAGCATCGTCAGCAAACGGCTGAAGCGTTTCCTGCGTAAGGCTAAGGAGACGTGGGTGGTCAATGCCACGGGCGAGGTGACGGACACGTTCATGAACCTGACGCAGGTCATACAGGGCGATGCCGACGTGGTGGCCGACCAGGTGCGCTTCATGCTGGAACAGCAGCCGCACCCCTTCGTCCGGCTGTGGGACGACCTGGTGGCGCGGGTGCGCCGTCATGCTGAGTCCTATGTGCCGCCTTATTCTCAGATGGCGGTGGTGAAATGTTTAGAGCAGGTCGTAGACGATGTGCCCATCCATTACGGCAACAGCTCGGCCATCCGTCTGGCCAACATCTACGCCCGTCGCCCCGTGTGGTGCAACCGTGGCGTCAACGGCATAGAGGGGTCGCTGTCTACGGCGGCAGGCTTCTCCGCCGTCACCAACGGCAAGGTGGTCTGCGTGCTTGGCGACCTCAGTTTCTTCTACGACCAGAACGCGCTGTGGAACCAGAACCTCGGTGGCAACCTGCGTATTTTGCTGATGAACAACCATCGCGGCGGCATCTTCAATATGCTGCCGGGACTCGGGCAGAGTCCTGCCCGCGACGGTCTGGTGGCTGCCTCGCATGCTGCCTCGGCCGAAGGTGTCTGTCAGCAGAACGACATCCGTTATATGGAGGTTCACGACCAGCAGCATCTGCAACGGGCCGTGGACGAGCTGCTCCGTATGGACAGCGACCGTCCCGTCCTTTTGGAAGCCTTTACCGATGCTGACGTGGATGCGTGCGCCCTCCGTGACTATTACCAGTCGCTTAGTATTTGAACGATGAGCCGCCCACGAACTCGCGCATGATGCTGGTGGGCGGTATCTCCTTGTCGCTGACGGGCAGGAAGAAGTGGATGAACTTCAGCAGCCGGAAGGCCTCGGCGTACTCAGGACAGTTCTTGGGCACGCTGCTCAGAATCAGCTCGGCATGCGTGCGCAGGACGGCAAACTCAATGTTCAGCGCCGAGTTGAACATCACGTCGGCCGTCTCCTGATAGGGGAATATCCACTGGTCTTCGGCCTTGCAGACGTTTTTCCACTGGCTGATGGTCTCCTTGGCCGTGTAGGCTCCCTTGTTGTAGTCGCGGATGATGCGGCGCAGCAGTCGGTTGTCGCGTGTCGGTATCCAGTTGTGGTCGTCTAACGAGATGCTGGTCAGTGCCGAGATGTATATTTTGTATTTCAGCGAGTCGTCGATTTTCTTGGTCAGCAGGGGGTTCAAGGCGTGTATGCCCTCGACGATGAGCACCGTGTCGCCCGACAGTTTCAGCTTCTTGCCGTTCCACTCGCGCTTGCCCGTCACGAAGTTGTATTCCGGTATCTCCACCCGCTCGCCCTGCATCAGCCGCAGCAGATGGTCTTCCAACAGCGTGTACTCCACGGTCTCGATGTTGTCGAAGTCGTAGTCGCCGTTAGGCAGCTTGGGCGTGTCCACGCGGTTGACGAAATAGTCGTCGGTCGAGAACGAGACGGGTCGCAGTCCGCATGCTAACAGCTGCACCGACAGGCGCTTGCAGAACGTGGTCTTGCCCGACGACGACGGTCCTGTGATGAGGATGATGCGCACGGGGTTCTTCTTGCGGTGGAAACGGCGGTCTATCTCTTCGGCAATCTGCACAATCTTCTTCTCCTGCAAGGCCTCGCTCACCTGAATGAGCTCCGAGGCATGTCCGCGCTGGATGGCCTTGTTGACGTCGCCGGCATTCGACAGCCGCATGATGATGTCCCAATGCGTCTTCTCGGCAAACAGCTCGAAGGTCTTGGGCTGCTCCACCCATTCGGCCAGTTGGTTCGGGTTGTTCCAGTCGGGGACGCGCAGCAGCAGGCCCTGCTCGTAGCGCACCAGTCCCCACACCCTCAGGTAGCCCGCGCTGGGTACCAGCGGCCCGTAGTAGTAGTCCACGGTGTCGCCCAGCGTGTAGTAGTCGGAATAGACCTGTCCGCTGGTCTCCAACAGCTTCACCTTGTCGGCGAAGCCCCGTTCGGCGAACACCCTGACGGCCTCCTCGGTGGTGGCCTCCGTCCGTCGGAAAGGCATGTCCATGTCGATGATTTCCTGCATTCTCGCCCTGATTTTGTCCACGTCGTCATCGGTCAGCACGTCGCCGGTGCGCTTCTTGAAGTTGCAGTAGTAGCCGCGGCACAGCGAGTGTTCGATAAAGAGCTTGGAGCCGGGGAATACGTCCTGCGTGGCCTTGTAGAGCACGAAGCAGAGCGAGCGTACGTAGACACGGTGGCCGCTGCCCTCGCGGGCATCCATAAACTCCACGTCGCGGTTCTGGTAGAGCCTGAACTTCAGTCCCTGCGACCGGTTGTTGACCTTGGCGGACACGACAGGGTAGGGCAGCCGTATGTCGTCGGCAAACTCCTGGTACACGTCCAGCAGCGACGTGCCTTCCGCGAAACTCTTGGTGACGTTGTTGTTCTTGCAGCGTATCTGTAGCATAGTCCTGATTTTAGGTTTACAGTCGCAAAGGTAGTACAAATTGGCCAATAAAACAAATTGAAACATGTTTTTCTGCTGAAAGTTTTGCCGTTTTAAAAATTATTCCTATCTTTGCCGATGGCAGCAAGAATTGCTGCTACAGAAAGCAGTTAACAAAACGGACAATTATGCATCTATTAAACTCTCGTCTTCAGAAGGGAATAGACCGTCTTTGGGTGAATGGTACACTTAATGAGCAGAAAATGGCGATATGAACGTAAAAGGAAAATACCTCAATCCGAAGGCCGACCTGACATTCAAGCTGCTGTTCGGTGAACATCCCGACTTGGTGAAGAGCCTGCTCAACGCGTTGCTGCCCTTAGAGGCAGGGCGTGAGATTGAACGCGTGGAGTATGCCACTCCTGAGATGATACCTGAGAACCCCGGTAAAAAGAATAGCATTGTTGACGTGCGCTGCCACGACAATCAGGGGCGTGAGTTCATCGTCGAGATGCAGCTCTACTGGAGCGACGAGTTCCGTCAGCGCGTCATACTGAATGCATCGAAGGCTGTGGTCAAACAGGCAGGCGTGGGTGAGGACTATTCGCTCATCCAGCCCGTCTACTCGCTGAACCTGGTCAACGAAGGACTGAACCTTGGCGACGGTGTAGGCCCCGACGAGTACTACCACCACTATGCCGTAGTCAACGTAGAGCATACCGACCGTGTCCTTGAGGGTTTCCACTTTGTATTCATCGATCTGAAGAAGTTCACACCGAAGACCATCGTAGAAAAGAAGATGGCCGTACTCTGGCTTCGCTTCCTGACCGAGATAGATGAACACACGCAGCAGGTGCCTGAAGAATTGTTGGAAAATCCCGAAACCCGTATGGCCCTTGAAATCCTTGAGAAGTCGGCCTATTCCGATGCACAGCTCCAAGCCTATTCAGACTTCTGGATGGCATTGGTTGACGAACGCGTGCTCAGAGAGGGCAGTTACAAGAAAGGAATAGCAGAAGGCGAAGCCAAAGGTATGGCAAAGGGTATGGCCAAAGGCCGGGCAGAAGGTCGTGCCGAAGCAATTAAGGAGAATGCGCACAAGATGAAGGATGACGGTATGGCTGCAGCCTTGATAGCCAAGTACACAGGTCTTTCGATAGAAGAAATAGAAAGTCTATAACTATATAAAAAGAAGTCGAACCCAATAAACATAGCATAAGAAACAGACAGTACAGATGATATTCAGGGAGTTGCAGCCGGTACTATGTGCTGCCCTCTCATCAGGGACTTGATATAATTTTATTACTAACAAATGAATTGCGCGTCGTTCCCGTTCGTACTTTGACAGATAAAATGAGGTTTCCTCACATGCTGAAATAGGATACTTGTAGCGAATGGTTGCACGCCTTTTCTTCTTTTTTTAAAAACGAGGACGTATAATGATGGAGAAAATACAAACAAAGGTAAAAAGTATCACAAGAAGATGCCTGTTATTCATTAGTTTTCTATTTTTAGCATTGGTCACCAATGCACAGTATTCCGGTTATGTTGGCGATCAGTTCAACATACCCGACCCTCCCGAAAGGATGGGATATACGGCAATGAATGCCTCTTTTAGCTCTAATAGCCCACATCTTTATGTGTCCGTCAATGGTACGGTCCAAATTCGTTCGTATTTTACAGGTAGCCAAGTCGTGATTTGTAACGTCTTGTATGTCAGAAGCGATGGTACTCCTGGTGGGAATGTGCCAGCAACGCTGAACTATTATGTTACCTGCAATGCGCGAAACATCACAGGACTGCCTGGCAGTGTAACGATGGAGGAAGGCGAGCAGTTGACTCTTAACTGGTCGTTTTTTCCGCCTTCTGGAGATGCAAAGATTGATTGGTTCACGAGCAATTCTAATGTAGTTACCGTAGGTGCTTATGGAAAACTGACGGCCAAATCGGCAGGAACCGCAACGATTACTGCCCAAAACAACTCTGGCCCAGATGTATATGTCCAGGTGACGGTAAAAGAGGGTAAGAAACTGGTGCTGGAGGCAAGTCCTTCAGGTAGTGAAGTGTTAGAAGGCACAAAGGTTGCCCTCACCTGCAATCGAGACGGCGCTGACATCTATTATACATTAAATGGAAGCACACCGTCAAAGAGCAGTATCAAATACACGTCACCTGTCACAATAAACGAGGTATGTACGCTGAAAGCTATTGCATATAAGGATGGTTATGAGACCAGTGAGGTTTTGACGGAAAAATATACGGTGAAGAAAATCATTGCCCCAACTGCCATAGAGATATTAATGCCAAAGATGCTGATAGCTGGCCATTCCTATAGTATGCGTTATGTAGTGACTCCTTTAGAGGCGACCACAGAAGTTACATGGAGTTCAGATGACGAATCTGCTGTTAAGGCTTACGCTGATGGTTCTGTGTATGCCAAAAAGCTTGGAACAACTATTATCCGTGCTACAACTTCTAATGGGGTGACGGGAATTTTCAAGGTCAAGGTTGTCAACAGCATGCCCTCCTCAACCAAATTTGATGACGGCACAGGTGCTTTGTCAGTATCTTCCGGGTATAACCATACCATGTTTGTTAAGAATGATGGCTCGCTATGGGCTTGCGGTAGTGGTGGAGACGGTCGGTTGGGCATGGGTAGCACCTCAGGCCTTTTGTCTCCTGGCAAAGTCTTCGACGATGTTACAGCAGCATCAGCAGGCTGGAGACATACATTACTGTTGAACCATGTTGGGATGGTCTATGGTTTTGGCTATAACAGCGATGGACGATTAGGAAATCAATCGTATGCAAACCAGACGTCTCCTGATTATGCAGTGTTTGGTGCGAAAGCCATATCGACAGGCACAAACCACTCCTTAATACTGATGGACGATGGTAGCTTATTGACTTGTGGCAGCAATACATACGGTCAGCTGGGAGTTGACAAGTCTATATCAAAACGTAGTGTGCCAGGCAAAATAATGGGTAATGTGGCAATGATTGCCGCAGGTAATTACAGTTCCTATGTTGTCAAAACCGATGGCACACTATGGGTGTTTGGCAGTAATCAGTACGGTAATCTGTGTCTTGGAGACAATGTCTCGTCTACCGCTACACCAACGAAACTGATGGACGATGTCGTTTTTGTTTCTGCTTTTTCCGAAGGGAACGGTTTCTTGGCCATCAAAAAAGACAATACACTATGGGATTGCACGTATGGTAATATTAGAAAGGCTGCTGATGATGTCGTTTTTGCCGCTAAGGGCTATGGACATAGCGTCTTTATCAAAAAAGATGGTACGCTATGGGGCTTTGGAACAAATACTTATGGTGAGACAGCAGGACCAATCAGGGGAGGAATCGGAGGTACAACACAGTATCTGATGGCCGAAGGGGTTGTAAATGCTTCAGTAGGAGCCCACAGGACTTTCTTTATCACAGAAGATGGCACATTATGGGCATGTGGTGAAAATGACGAAGGCGAATTAGGTGATGGCTCAATCACAAATAGGACTACGCCTGTGCAGATTTTGTCGGTGAAAGATGCGAATGCCCCCGTTAGGCTGGAACTCCCATCTGGAAATATAAGGCTAAAGCGAGGCGATAAGCTGGCACTTGACTATACCGTCGTTCCCAAGGCCTATGGTGGCACATTGAAATGGTCCTCTGACGACCCTTCAATCGCTACCGTGAGCAATGGCGTGGTGCAGGGGCTGAAGCCAGGTAGGACTTTCATTAATGTTGAGGCCGAGAATGGTAAGGAAGACTGGTGCCAAGTGACGGTGTATGCGGACAATATAGAACGGACGGTAAGCACTTCTGCTGCCGGATATGCCACATTCTATGATTCGGATTTTGCTTTCATTGTGCCAGAAGGATTGACAGCCCAGGTTGTAACAAGTGCAGTAAATAGTAAACTCACCTATACGACAATTGCCAGTGGGAGTTCTTCAGAATTGATTCCTGCAGGTGTCCCTGTTATGTTGGTAGGCAGTCAAAAGAAATCTTCATCTTATCAATTAAAGAGTACTTGGAGTGAGGATACATACTCAGGCACCAACCTGCTGCGTGGCAGCGACGAGGCTACTACGACTACGGGCGACGGCTATCACTACAAGCTGTCGTACGGCAAGGCAGGCAGTGCGCTGAATAACGTCTTCGGCTGGTACTGGGGTGCGGCCAATGGCAGTGCCTTCCAAATAGAGGGGCACAAGGCCTGGCTGGTGATACCGAAGTCGTCTGCCGCCCGTGGCTATTCGATAGAGGGAGAGACGCTGGGTGTCGGCAGCATAAGCTTAGAGGATGAGGCCGATGATGTCTATTACGACCTGCAGGGCCGCCGCGTCAGCAAGCCGACAGCCAAGGGCGTGTATATTAAGAATGGTAAGAAGGTAACAATCAATTAGAAAGGAACTATGACGATGAAAAGAACAGTATTATATCTCTTTGCTCTGTTAGCGATGTTTGCCGTTGCAGCCTGTGGCGGCGGTGATGGCCCTGATACCCCCAGCGGGTCGGGCGGTGGTGGCGGAGGAGGTGAACAGCCGTCCTCTTACCCGCAGACTTATTCTCAGTCGGTGACCATACCCGCCACGGCCGGCGAGCAGGTTGTGACGTTGTATGACCTGAGCACTGCGGTCAGCAGTGTGGGCAGCACGCCTCGGTGGATAGTCGTCTCACCTCAGTATTACACTTCCGGCGCTCCAACGCTGAAGTTGGAGTTTGAGGCAAACCCGAATACGGAGAAGCGCGAGTGTACTGTAACGGTCACGGCAGCCAATTCGGACAAGGTGTTGCTCCAGGTGACCCAAGCGGCCGCCGAGGTGAAAAAGGGCATCGACGATGTTCATGACGAGCAGACTGACCAGCCTGCCTATGCACCGGCTATATAGGTAACAAAAAAACAACCTACACCCACAACACCCACGACACTGACGCAAGGTGTCGTGGGTGTTGTGGGTGTAGGTTAAAAAGTTTTTTAGCTATATATATGCGCGCGCGTGAGAAGCGTGTCCGTGACAGTAGTATGGCGAAAAAACAATCTGATGCTTATCATGAAAATTCCCACCATGGGAATTTTTTTTCTGACCATCAGAATTTTCGTGATGAGCATCAGAATTTGTTTTTTATTTGTTACCTTTGTGGCAAAAACGAGAAAACGTATGAAACAGAGAGAATGGAAAGAGATTCGGCGGTTTGAAGAAATCCGCTTAGAAGAGTACAACGGTATAGCCAAAGTCTCTATCAACCGCCCGCGCTACCGCAACGCGTTTACCCCGCTGACCACTAAGGAGCTGTCGGAGGCCTTCGCCGTGTGCCGTGAGCTGCAGCGCATCCGCGTGGTGCTGCTGACGGGAGCCATGAGCGAGGTGGCCGAAGGCCAGCGTCCGGAGGACGTCAAGCATGCTTTCTGCTCGGGTGGCGACATGCACGTCAAGGGGCGCGGCGGCTATATCGACGACGAGGGTGTGCCCCGCCTGTCGGTGCTCGACGTGCAGATGCAGATACGCCGTCTGCCTAAACCCGTCATCGCCATGGTCAACGGCTATGCCATCGGTGGCGGCCATGTGCTGCACTTGGTGTGCGACCTGACCATAGCCTCCGAGAATGCCGTCTTCGGGCAGACCGGTCCCAAGGTCGGCTCGTTCGATGCCGGGTTCGGCAGCAGTTATTTAGCTCGCATCGTCGGTCAGAAGAAAGCCCGCGAGATATGGTTCCTGTGCCGCCAGTACAGTGCGCAGGAGGCGCTGCAGATAGGGCTTGTCAACAAGGTGGTGCCGCTGGCTGACTTGGAGGACGAGTGTGTCCGCTGGGCCGAGGAGATGATGGAGCGTTCGCCCATTGCCCTGCGCATGATTAAGGCAGGCCTCAATGCCGAGCTGGACGGCCAGGCTGGCATCCAGCAGTTGGCTGGCGACGCCACCATGCTCTACTACTTCTTGGACGAGGCGCAGGAGGGTGGCCGTGCTTTCTTGGAGAAGCGCAAGCCCGACTTCGACAAGTTTCCGCAGGTGCCTTAGCAGCAGTCTGCATTGCAGACGGTAATTTCAAAAATTATTCGTAATTTTGCAACCGCAATTTTAATCCATCGTGTCTATGACAGTTATTCAAAAGTCCATGAAAATAAATATAGCTGAACGGGTGTTTCATTTCCGCCAACCGGCGGGTACCAGCAGGGGCGTGTATATGGAGCGCAAGAGCTGGCTTGTTACTGTGTCGGACGGCACGGCCGTGGGAGTGGGGGAGTGTGCCCCGCTGCCCAAGCTGTCGTGCGACGACATCGCTGACTATGGCAGCGTGCTGCGCCGCTTCTGCGACGACATAGAGCGTAGCGGCGTGGTGGACTACGAGGCACTGCGCGACTATCCGTCCATGCTCTTCGGCATAGAGACGGCGCTGCTGAACCTTAGCAACGGCAACCGCCTGTTTGACACCCCTTTCAGTCGTGGCGAGACGGGCATCCGCATCAACGGCCTGATATGGATGGGTACGTTTGACGAGATGAGCCGCCGCATAGAGCAGAAGCTGGCAGAGGGCTTCCGCTGCGTGAAACTCAAGATTGGCGCCATCAGATTCGACGACGAGATGGAACTGCTGAAACGCATCAGACAGCGTTTCGGTCCGCGCGACGTGGAGCTGCGCGTCGACGCCAACGGAGCCTTCGACTTCGGGGACGCCCTCTACAAGCTGGAGCTGCTGTCGCAGTACGCCCTGCACAGCATCGAACAGCCCATCGCTGCCCGCCAGTGGGCCAACATGGCCGAGTTGTGCCGTGAGTCGCCGCTGCCTATCGCGTTGGACGAGGAGCTGATAGGTGTCAACGACCCCGACCTGAAGCGCCAGATGCTGAACATCATCAAGCCGCGCTACCTGGTGCTGAAGCCGTCGTTGCACGGGGGCATGGCGGGTTGCCGCGAGTGGATAGACATCGCCCGCGACATGTGCATCGGCACGTGGATTACCTCTGCCTTGGAGAGCAACGTCGGGCTGAACGCCGTTGCCCAGTTTGCCAGCGACGTGTATGGTGACTCCATTACCATGGCGCAGGGCTTGGGCACCGGCCAGCTGTTCACCGACAACATCCCCATGCCCTTGGAGGTTCGCGGCGAGTACTTAGTAGTGAATAGTGAAAAGTGAATAGTGAAAACATAATTACTAATTGCTTAAGATGTCTTTAGAAGAGTTTTGGGATGAATGGAGGAATCCCTCTCCTTTAGTCCATGTTCAGACGAGTGGCTCTACTGGTACCCCCAAGCCCATGCTCGTGGAGAAGCGGTGCATGGAGGCGTCGGCACGCATCACCTGCCGGTTCTTGGGACTGCACGAGGGCGACACGGCCCTGTTGTGCATGCCCCTCGACTACATTGCGGGCAAGATGATGGTGGTTCGCGCCCTGACGTGCGGACTGCGCCTGCTGACGGTGGAGCCTGACGGTCATCCGCTGGCGATGCTCACCACGCCCGTCGACTTTGCCGCCATGGTGCCGCTGCAGGTGTGGAACACGCTGCAGGTGCCGGCAGAGCGCGAGCGGCTGACGGCCATCCGCCACCTGATCATCGGCGGTGGAGCCATCGACGACGCCTTGGCCGCTGAACTGGCCACGCTGCCCATGACCAGCGTGTGGAGTACATACGGCATGACCGAGACACTGTCGCACATCGCCCTGCGGCGACTGAGCGGACCCGACCGCAGCGACTGGTACACGCCCCTTGAGGGTGTCAGCGTCAGCGTGACGGCAGACTCCTGTCTCGTCATCGACGCTCCCGCCGTGCACGACGGCCTGTTGGTGACCAACGACATCGCCGTGCTGGACGGCCAGCGCTTCCGCATCGTAGGCCGCAAGGACAACGTCATCTGTTCGGGCGGACTGAAGATACAGGCCGAGGAGGTGGAGCGCTTGCTGCGCCCGCTGCTGACGGTGCCCTTCATCGTCACCAAGGCCCCCGACCAGCGGCTGGGCCAGCAGGTGGTGCTGTTGCTGGAACAGGGCGACGTGCAGGCTGCGCAGACAGTCTGCCGCCGCGTGCTGCCGCGCTACTGGTGTCCGCGCCGCATTGTCAGCGTGGAGCGTCTGCCCATGACGGCCACGGGCAAGCCGGCGCGTAAGGATGCCGAGCGGCTGGCCAGTGTTTGCAACTGAGTTGCGAAAAGTTTGCCGTACCTTTGCAGCCGGAATAAAATAAAGGAACAAAGACTATGGCACATCATCACCATCATCATGAATGTTGCTCCTGTGAGCATCATCATCACGAACACCATCACGAACATCATCATCACCACCACCACGGCATGTCGGGGCAGTTGGCTGTCGTCATCGCCGCCGCCGTGCTGTTAGTGGCCGCCGTGCTCATCGAGCACTATGCGACGCTGACGGACTGGCAGCTGCTGGCCGTCTACCTCGTCCCTTACCTGTTGGCGGGCTACGGCACGCTGAAGGAGGCCGCCGAAGGGCTGTGGCACGGCGACCCCTTCAACGAGCATTTCCTGATGTCGGTGGCTACCATCGGAGCCCTCTGCATCGGGTTCCTGCCCGGTGCCGAGACGCAGTACCCGGAGGCTGTCTTCGTCATGCTCTTCTTCCAAGTGGGCGAACTCTTCGAGGGCTATGCCGAGGGCAAGAGCCGCGAGAGCATTGCGCAACTGATGGACATCCGTCCTGACGTGGCTACCGTAGAGCGCGACGGCACGACGGTCGTCGTCGCTCCCGCCGACGTGGCCGTGGGCGAGACCATCGTGCTGCGCCCTGGCGAAAAGGTACCGCTGGACGGTGTCGTCACCGAGGGTGCCACCACGCTCAACACCGTGGCGCTGACGGGCGAGACGCTGCCCCGCGAGGTGGCGGTGGGCGACGAGGTGCTGTCGGGCTGTGTCAACCTGTCCGGCATGGTGAAGGTGCGTACGACGAAGCCTTTCGGCGAGAGCACCGTGTCGCGCATCATAGAGCTGGTGGAGCACGCCGGCGAACACAAGTCGCAGAGCGAGACCTTCATCACCCGCTTTGCCCGTGTCTATACCCCCTGTGTGGTGCTGGCCGCCGTAGCCTTGGCTGTCGTCCCCCCGCTATTCATATCTCTCACCTCTCATCTCTCATTTCTCACCTCTTTCCCCACCTGGCTCTACCGTGCCCTCATGTTCCTGGTGGTGTCGTGCCCCTGTGCGCTGGTGCTCAGCATCCCGCTGACCTTCTTTGGCGGCATCGGCGGAGCGTCGCGCCGTGGCATACTGGTCAAGGGCGCCAACTTCATGGACGTGCTGTCGAAGGTCGACACCGTGGTCTTCGACAAGACGGGTACGCTGACGCACGGTCTGTTTACCGTCACTGCCGTACACCCCGAAGAGTGCGACGAACGGCAGTTGCTGCACTTGGCGGCCCACGTCGAGCACTTCTCCACGCATCCCATCGGTGCAGCCCTGCGCGACGCCTTCCCTGACGAGGCTACCGACGGCTGCCGGGTGACCGACGTAGAGGAGGTGGCCGGACAGGGCATCACGGCGCGCGTCGGCGAGAGCCGCGTCAGCGTGGGCAACACGAAGCTGATGGATGCCGTCGGTGCCCGCTGGCATGACTGCACGCATGCGGGTACCATTATTCATGTGGCCATCGACGGCCGGTATGCCGGCCACATCGTCATCAATGACAAGGTGAAGGACGACAGTCCCGCTGCCATCACCCAGCTGGCGCAGTTGGGCGTCCGCCGCACCGTCATGCTGACCGGCGACCGCCAGGAGGTAGCCGCCGAGGTGGCCCGCGAGTTGCAGCTGACGGAGTACCACGCCGCCCTGCTGCCTGCCGACAAGGTGGCCTGCATGGAAAAAATAGTACATAGTACATCCGCCGTGGCTTTCGTCGGCGACGGCATCAACGACGCCCCCGTGCTGGCCCGTGCCGACGTAGGCATAGCCATGGGCGGACTGGGCAGCGACGCCGCCATCGAGGCCGCCGACGTGGTGCTGATGGACGACCAGCCCTCCAAGGTGGCACTGGCCATACGCATAGCGCGCCGCACGCTGGCCATCGCCCGCCAGAACGTCGTGATGGCCATAGGCATCAAGGTGGCCGTGCTCCTGCTGGCTGCTGTCGGCCTGGCCACCATGTGGCTCGCCGTCTTTGCCGATGTCGGTGTCACCGTGTTGGCCGTGCTGAATGCCATGCGGGCATTGAAGTGTTAAATATTCTTCATTGCGTTGCTTGTCACCTAATTTTTTACTACCTTTGCAGTCATTAAAACAACTTAATATCAAGCACTGTTTATGAAACCGACTTTATTTCTTTTGGCAGCAGGCATGGGCAGCCGTTACGGCGGTCTGAAGCAGCTGGACGGTCTGGGCCCTAACGGCGAGACCATTATGGACTACAGTATCTACGACGCCATTCAGGCAGGCTTTGGCAAAATTGTGTGGGTCATCCGCAAGGATTTCGAGGAGCAGTTCCGTACCCAGATACTTTCCAAGTATGAGGACAAGATCCCCTGCGAGCTGTGCTTCCAGGCTTTGGACGCACTGCCCGAGGGCTTCACCGTGCCCGAAGGCCGTCAGAAGCCGTGGGGTACCAACCACGCCGTGCTCATGGGCAAGGACGTCATCAAGGAGCCGTTCTGCGTCATCAACTGCGACGACTTCTACGGTCGCGACGCCTTCATGCAGATAGGCAAGTACCTTAGCGGACTGAAGGAAGGTGCCAAGAACGAGTACGCTATGGTGGGCTTCCGCGTGTGCAACACGCTGTCCGAGAACGGTTCCGTGGCCCGTGGTGTCTGTGCCTACGACGACAAGCGCCACCTGACCGACGTGGTGGAGCGCACCGAGATTATGCGCATCGACGGCGTCATCAAGTACAAGGACGAGCAGGGCGAGTGGCAGCCGTTGGAGGAGAACGTGCCCGTGTCGATGAACATGTGGGGCTTCACTCCCGACTATTTCGACTACTCGGAGGCTTACTTCAAGGAGTTCCTCAGCGACCCGAAGAACATGGAAAACCTGAAGGCCGAGTTCTTCATTCCGCTCATGGTCAACAAACTCATCAACGACGGAACGGCCACCTGCGAGGTGCTCGACACCACGTCGAAGTGGTTTGGCGTGACCTACGCCGCCGACCGCGCCGCCACCGTGGAGCGCATTCAGAAACTGGTGGACGAGGGTGTCTATCCCGAGAAACTGTTCTGAACCATGCTGGAAAACATCATGACTGAAGGGGAGTGCAACAAGTTGCGCTCCCTCATTGATGAAGCCGAGTCCATCGTGCTCTGCTGTCACCAGAACGCTGACGGCGATGCCCTGGGCGCTCTGTTAGGCTGGGCCGAGGTGTTGCGCACCATGGGGAAGGCACCCGTGATGGTGGTTCCCGACCAGTATCCCGACTACCTACAGTGGCTGCCCAACAGCGAGAAGATTGTGCGCTACGACAAGCGCAAGGACTTCGTGGACACGCTGCTGAAGGTGGCCGACCTCGTGTTCTGCCTCGACTTCAACACCCTGTCCAGGACGGCCGACATGGAGCAGTCGCTGACGACCACGCCGGCACAGCTGGTGCTCATCGACCACCACCTGTCGCCCGACGTGCCCGCCGTGCTCTCCGTGTCGCACCCCGAGATGTCGTCCACCTGCGAGCTGCTGTTCCGCATCGTCTGGCAGATGGGACTCTTCGACACCTTGGGCAAGCACTACGCCGGACCCATCTATTGCGGCATGATGACCGACACGGGAGCCTTCACGTACAACAGCAGCACGCCCGACATCTATTTCATCATCAGCCAGTTGCTGACCAAGCGCATCAACAAGGACAAGATTTACCGCTGCGTCTACCACAACTACTCCGAGCACCGCCTGCGCATGGTGGGACACGTGCTCTGCAACCGCCTCGTGGTGGACGACCGGCTGCATGCCGCCTACTACACGCTGTCGCGTGAAGACCAGAAGCGCTTCCGCTTCGTCAAGGGCGACGCCGAGGGGCTGGTCAACATGCCGCTGCAAATCAAGGGCCTGAAGCTGAGCATATCGCTGCGCGAGGACACCGAGCGCGACGGCATGGTGTGGGTCAGCCTGCGGTCGGTCGACAATATCCCGTGCAACAAGATGGCGGAGCAGTTCTTCAACGGCGGCGGCCACCTGAACGCCTCCGGCGGCCGCTTGCAAGGCACCCTGAACGATGCCGTCGAGACGGTGAAGAAAGCACTGAAGACTTACGAGAACATGCTGAAGTAACAATTTACCTTAAAAAACCGCCGTCATTCTAAAATTCTCTAAACTCTAAACAATAAACTCTAAACTTTTTCGTACCTTTGCGCCGAAATTGGAAAAAACGAGAACATGAAGAGACTCATCTATCCGCTCATCACGCTGCTGGCGACGCTTGTCTGCTACACCAGCTGCGAGAATTACGAGACCTACCGCGATAAGAAGGAAAAGGAGCGCAGTGCCATCGACAGGTTTATAACCAAGGAGAACATCAAGGTCATTGACGAGGCCACCTTCAACGCGCAGGGCGAGACCACCGACACCACGCAGAACGAGTTTGTGCGGCTCACCCGCTCAGGCGTCTACATGCAGATTGTGCGCGAGGGCTGCGGCAGCATGCTGGAAGAGCAGAAAACCGTCAACCTGCTGTGCCGCTTCACGGAGTACAACATCCTGGCGGACTCGGTGCTGGCCAGCAACAGCATGCCGTTCTACTTCTACAACAGCGCTCTGTCGCGTTATGTCAACGGAGCCAACTTCGTAGACAAGATGAGTGTCAAGCGTTCCGGCACCACCATTACGGCATCCTTCGTCGAGGGTGTCATGCTGTTAATCCATAACACGTCCAGCTCGGTGCCCGGCGGCTGGTTGGTGCCCTTGAACTACGTCAACGTGGGACGCCCCTTGAAGGCCGACGACGAGATTGCCAAGGTGCGGCTCATCGTGCCCCACTCGCAAGGCACGGCTGAGGCCACGTCCAGCGTCTATCCCTGCTTCTACGAGATTACGTATGAGAGGGAGAAATAGCGTTTTATAGAATAAAAAGATATAATAATATAGTACATCGTACTTCGTACATTGTACTTCGTAAATCGTAAATAGCCATGGCTCTTATTAAATCCATCTCCGGCATCCGCGGTACCATTGGCGGACGCACCGGCGACACCCTCAACCCCTTGGACATTGTTAAGTTTACCACTGCCTACGCCACCTTCATACCCCGCAAGTCGGGCAAGATTGTGGTGGGGCGCGACGGACGCATCTCAGGACCGATGGTGCGCGACGTGGTCTGCGGCACCTTGGTGGGCATGGGCTTCGACGTCATCGACATCGGCTATGCCACCACGCCCACTACCGAGCTGGCCGTGCGCATGAGCGGTGCCGACGGCGGCATCATCATTACGGCCTCGCACAACCCGCGCCAGTGGAACGCCCTGAAACTGCTCAACAGCGAGGGCGAGTTCCTGACGGCTGCCGACGGCAACGAGGTGCTGCGCATAGCTGAGGCTGAGGACTTCAACTATGCCGAGGTGGACGCTCTGGGCCGTGTGACGGCAGACAGCAGCTTCGACGAGCGGCACATCCAGTCGGTGCTCGACCTGAGGCTTGTCGACGTCGAGGCCATCCGCAAGGCCCGCTTTACGGTGTGTGTCGACAGCATCAACAGCGTGGGCGGCATTATTCTGCCGCGCCTGTTAGAGCGCTTGGGCGTGGGCTATAAGTTCCTGAACGGGGACGTGACGGGCGACTTCGCCCATAATCCCGAGCCCTTGGAGAAGAACCTTTCCGGCATCATGAGTGAGATGCGTACGGGACACTACGACCTGGGCATCGTCGTCGACCCTGATGTGGACCGCCTGGCTTTCATCAGCGAGGACGGCACCATGTTCGGCGAGGAGTACACACTGGTCAGCGTCGCTGATTATGTGCTGTCGGAAATGAGAAATGAGAAAGGAGAAATGAGAAATGACGTTCCTTTGACCACTGTGTCGAACCTGTCGTCAACGCGCGCCCTGCGCGACGTCACTGAGCGCTACGGCGGCCACTATGCCGCTGCCGCCGTGGGTGAGGTCAACGTGACCACCAAGATGAAGGAGGTGGGTGCCGTCATCGGCGGCGAGGGCAACGGCGGCGTCATCTATCCCGAGAGCCACTACGGCCGCGACGCCTTGGTGGGCATCGCCCTCTTCCTGACCGCGCTGGCCAAGAAGGGCTGCAAGGTGAGCGAGCTGCGACGCCAGTTCCCGGACTACCAGATAGCCAAGAACCGCATAGACCTGACGCCGGAGACGGATGTCGACGCCATACTGGTGCGTGTCAAGGAGATGTACTCGGGTGACCCGCAGGCTCAGGTCAACGACATCGACGGTGTCAAGATAGACTTCCCCGACCGCTGGGTACACCTGCGCAAGTCGAACACCGAGCCCATCATCCGCGTCTACAGCGAGGCGCCCACCATGGAGGCTGCCGACGAGTTGGGCAAGCAGCTCATGCAGGTGGTCTACGATTTGCAGTAACAATTTACCGAAAAACGGACAAAAGCGACCGCTGACAGTTGTCGGCATCATGGTCATTGAAAAGTGTGCCAACGGTGGGCACACTGTGTGCCCAGTGCAGGCACACTGTGTGCCTGCCGTTGGCACACTTTACGATTTTGGTGATGTTCTTGAGGCTTTTTGGTAATTTATTCTTACTTTTGCCACGGGGAACCTGACTCTTTGAGGTAACAGGACGTTGGGCGTTCAGAAGTTGACACCGGCGGTGAGGAGGAGGGCACGGTTGTGGGCCGTGTCGAAGTTGTCCTTGTTGATGTTGGCCAGTCCGAAGTCGAAGCCCACCTCGGCGTAGAGCATCTGGTACTCCAGACCGCAGCCGAGGCGCAGGCCGCCGTCGAAGCGCTTGAAGACGTCGAACACCTCCTTTTGCTGCCTTGTTGCGTAGTCCTTGGCCTTCCCGGCCACGCCCACGGCCAGGTAGCCGCCGAGGAAAGGCTGTATGCGCACGTTGCCCACGCCGATGCTGTATTTGACGGTGATGGGTGCCTGGAGGTAGCCCAGCCGGTACTTCACCTCGCCGGTGGTGCCGTTGGTGGTGCCGCCCTTCTCCGAGTAGCCGACGCCAATCTCTAACCATACCGGCGAGTAGTAGGCCAACTGCGTGCCGAAGACGGCACCGACGTACAGGCCAGCCCGTGCGTTGGTGTCTAAGTCGACGTCGCCGCTGCTGATGCTTGCTATGTTGGCACCGAGGCGCAGTCCGAAGTAGTTGTCCAAGCGCCTCGCGGCATAGGTGCGTGTCGGCGCATACGGGTATCGGTCGTAGCGCGACGTGTGGGGACGGCCGTAGGTCTGTGCGGTGGCGGGCAGGGCCAGCATGGCGGCCAGTGCCCAGAGAATGGTTTTCTTCATCATTTCCTTAAACTCCTATTTTCCTAAGAACTTGGTGTCGAGGTAAGCCTGGAAGGTGTCCTTATACATGTCGCCGACGGGCAGGTAGGTGTCGGCATCCATGATGACGCGGTTCTTGTTGACCTCGCGGATTTTCTTCAGGTTGACGATGTAGGAGCGGTGTATGCGCATGAAGCAGTCGGGCAGCCGCTCCTCCATCTTCTTCATCGACAGCAGGGTGATGATGGGTTTCTGCTCGCTGTCAAGCCACACCTTCAGGTATTCGCTCATGGCCTCGACGTAGCGGATGTCGCTGATGCTGACCTTGACGATGCGGTACTCCGTCTTGAGGAACAGGGTGTCGTCGTTTGGGATGGGGGGTGTGGGGGTTGTGGGGGAGGTGGGCGTTGTGGGTGGTGTGGGGGAGGAGTCCATGCGCTCCTTCAGCCGCAGGGCGGCGCGTTGGAAGTCCTGCATGCCGAAGGGCTTCAGCAGGTAGTCGACGGCGTTGACGCGGAAGCCCTCGACGGCATATTCGGCGTAGGCCGTGGTGAACACGACGAGGGGCGGCACGACGAGCGACTTGACGAAGTCCATGCCGTTGAGGTCGGGCATGTTGATGTCGCAGAAGATGGCGTCCACCGTGTCGTGTTCTAAGAACTGCCGTGCCTCTATGGCGCTCTGGCACTGTGCGGCCAGTTCGAGGAACGGCACCTTGCCTATGTAGGCAGCTATCTGTTGGAGCGCTAACGGCTCGTCGTCAATGGCTAAGCATCGTATCATGTGAGTGGGATGTTGAGTTCTACGTTGTAGATGTCGGGTTCGTCTTGTATGTTTAGCGTAAAGTTGTTGCCATAAAGTAAGTTTAAACGTTGTTTGACATTGGCGAGTCCTACCCCGCCTTTCTCTTGGTTCGGCTTGTCGGCCTTCGAGTTGCGGCACTCAAAGCGCAGCCGCTCGTGCTCGATGCCCACCTTGACGCTGATGAACGACTCGCGCTGGTAGCTGATGCCGTGCTTGAAGGCGTTCTCGATGAAGGTGATGAGCATCAGCGGCGGTATGAGTTTGTCGGGAGCCTCGGCGGGCAGGTCGACGCTGATTTTCACCTTGTCGGTGTAGCGCAGCCGCATGAGGGTGACGTAGTGGCGTATGAACTCGAACTCGCGCGTCAGCGGCACCCCGTTCTTGTCGCCCTCGTAGAGTATGAAGCGCATCATCTTCGACAGTTCCAGTATGGTGTCCTTGGCCTTCTCGGGGTCTATGTCCACCAGTGCGTGGATGTTGTTCAGCGTGTTCATGAAGAAGTGCGGGTTGATCTGGTACTTCAGGTATTCCAGCTGCTGTTCCAGGTTCTCCTTCTGTAGTGCGTCCATCTTCTTCTGGTCAAGCCGTGTCTTGAAGTAGAGCTTGATGCCGACGTTCATGCCCAGCATGAGGAAGAGGATGATGACGGAGATGATGTCGTGCCGTCCGATGAAGCCGGGAGGACCTTTGTGGCGGCGCCGGTCCATGAAGTCCTTGCGCCCGTTGGGTTCTTCGTCGAACCGGGCGTCATGGCCGTCGTGCTCGAAGGGCGGCGGCTCGTGGTCGAAGCCGTCACCGTCGTGGTCGAAGCCGTCCTCGCTGTGGGGCCGCGGCCCGTCGTGCATGGGCTGGTGCTGCGCCATGTCGTGCATGGCTTGGTGCTGCATGCCGTCGGGGCGGCTGCTGCACTGGAAGAACAGGAAGCAGGCCAGCATGGCTGTGGTGAGCGAGAAGTAGAGCATGCGCTTCTGCCTGTAGACCAGCAGGGGTGCCAACAGGAAATTGTGAATGAGAAACAGCAGCAGGAATATGGCCAACTGCCGCCACACCATGAGCACCTCGTGCCAGTCGAAAGTGAGCGTGGAGTCCTGCGCCGTACGGATGAAGAGGCTGAGCACGGGGGCTGCGAAGAGCAGTCCCCACAGTGCCACGTATGCCATGTTCTCGTATTTCGACTGTTGTCTCATCCAGTAGTTTCTATTCATTATTATAAACGTTTGAAACAGCGGGAAATTGTATCAGAACTTAAATTTGTAGCCCACGCCTAAGTAGTGCATGTCGGGATCGTAGTCGTCGGCATCCACGTTCTTCATGTTCTGGAAACGGTAGAAGACGCCCAGTGTGTGCTGCTTGCTCAGGTTGATGTCGGTGCCTATGGTGTAGCGTATCTTCTCGATGCTCCACGAGTGGTACAGCTCCATGCTGGCGTAGGGCGTGAAGAGCGCACCTTTAGGGTCGTACTCCACCTGCAGGCGCGAGCGCAGCTGGTTCTTGCCCAGGGCCGAGCGCACCTTGTCCTCCCACTCCTCGTTGTCGTAGTCCCAGCGCTGCACGGTCTTCTCCGGGCGGTAGGTGTACTGCCAGCGTTCGCGCAGCGACAGCTTGATGCCGTTGTCGAACTTGTAGCTGCCCGTCAGTGCGGCGTAGACGCGGTGCTTGATGCCCCAGTAGGCAGGCCGCCACTTGTTGACGTCGCCCGACGACTTGTAGTTGTAGTCCTCGCGGAAGTTGGTGTTCAGCAGGTTGTAGCCTGCGTCGGCCTTCAGCCACTTGGTCAGCTTGTAGCTGGCACCCACGCCGAACTTCCAGCGGTCTATGGTCTTGAAATTGTTGCGGGTACGCAGTTCGGCGTCCACGCCGATGCTCAGCTGCTTGTTAATCTTCTTCTCGGCCTCGACGTTCACCAGCAGTCCCCCTTCGCTCTGAGCCATAAGGGGCAGGCTGACGACGGCCGTCAGTACGGTTAAAAGGATTTTAGATGCTTGCATAGTTGGAACTTTTTATTTTTATCATGTTGTCAATATCGTTCTTCTTGTGGCTACCCGACTTGTAGTAGACGCGCAGCACCACCGTGTCGTGCAGGAAGTCGATGGCGCCAATCTCGACGTTCAGCACGTCCAGTCCAGTGCGCTCGTGCAGGTCGGCCACCAGCTCCTGACGCCGCTCGGGCTTGATGAGCTCTATGCGGTCGTACTGCACCAGTTTCGAGGCGTCCTGCCTCAGTGTCTGCTCGAAGACGACGATGGTCAGTATGGTGATGATGTCGATGATGACGAGTCTGAGTAGCGGTGTGCCGTCCGTTTCTATGGGCGAGGCCATGGCGTGCACCACTGCCAGGCATACGACGACAAAGAGGTAGGTCATCTCGCGCACGGGCATGGAGTCGGTGCGGTAGCGCATGATGCTGAAGATGCCGAACAGTCCGAGTCCCACGCCCATGGTGGCCTTGCCGCGGTCCATGCCCATCATGAGGTAGACGAGGAAGTAGATGGCCACCGAGATGATGACGAAGGTGAAGTAGAAGTCGCGGCGCTTGCCTTTCTTGAAGTAGAGGAAGTGTACGATGAACCAGTTGACGAGCAGGCAGATGAAGAACCGTACCAGTGTGTCGCCGAATGCTGTGGAGAATATGTCGTGTGTCATGTGTTGTCGTGTTATGATGGGTGAATATTAGCTGTTGACTATCTTGTTGATTTCTATTAGTTTGCTTTTGAAGCGGTTGCAGGGCAGCTGCGGGTTGGTGAGTGCCGACCCCATGCAGTATTTGGAGAAACCGTGCGGATGGATGTGCAGCCGGCGCAGCATCTCCAGAATGGGGGAGGGCACGCGTCCGTCGCGTTTCAGCTCGACGACGACCAGCGGCCCCATCTCCTTGTCCTTGCCGTTCACCAGGTTGTGGAACGTCAGGTGGCTGTCTATGGTCAGACGCTCGGTCTTGGCCTTGTTCACCAGCGTGATGCGCGAGAAGTGGTTGTTCAGTGCGGGTTGCAGCGTGTCTACGCCGTAGTGCAGGTTCTGGCCTAAGAACTCGCGCTTCTCGCGGTCGTTGACGTTCATGTCCGTCACCCTGATGCGGCTTTTCTTCGTGCGTCCGTGGTTGTTCTTGGTCTTCACCTCCATAAACTGCAGGCCGCTGATGCAGTAGGTGCGGAAGCGTATCTTCTGGCGGTTGGCGTGGTTGTGCTGGTGCTGGCAGTACATGTCGAAGTGCAGGGTGTCGAAGTAGGTGGTGTCGTACTCCAGGTTGCGCTGGCCGTCAATCTCCTGTATGTAGTAGTCTTTCTGGGCCATTTGCAACAGCTGCTGCAGTTTGCTGATGGTGGTGACGAACTTGGTGTCAGTGCGGTTCATGAGCTTGACACTGCTCATCTCTTCCAATGTGATGGGAGCAAATCCCCTTAGTAACGTGTTCATAAGCTGGTTTGTTTTTATGATTCTGTTACAAAGGTAGGACTTGCTCCCGTCATTTCAAAATCTATTCAGCGAAGTGCCTGTTTCGTTCAGCGAAAGTCAGTGACCCCATCCGCCACCGCCGCCAGGACCGCCACCGGGACCGCTGCCGCTGTTGCTGTTGTACTCGCTGAGCGATACCGTCGAGCCGCCGGTGGCGCTGCTGTAGCCGTTGCCGCTCCAGAAGGCGTCGCCGCTGCCGGTGACTCCCGTCTTGAGCGACGGTGTGCCGGTGGTGTAGACGACGAGCTTGTCGCCCATGCTGCTGTTGCTTGGCACCTTGAAGGCGAAGGCCGTGTCGCTGCCGTTGTAGAGGGCGTACCATGCTCCCTTGGTGTAGGAACTGGCCTGTTTGGCCGTGCCGCCCGACACGTTGGCTCCTTTCTCAAACCCTCCGATGGCCACGATGTTGCCGCCTGTGATGTTCAGCTTGTACTGCTCGGCAGCATCCAGTCCGACCTCGGCACCTCCGGCGCATACCGAGAAGATGTTGCCGCCCGTGATGTTCAAGTTACCGTTGGCGTCCAGTCCGTCGTTGCCCGACGAGCTGACCATGATGTGGCCACCGCTGATGGTCATGGTGCTGCTGCAGTTGATGCCGTCGTCGGCCGTCGAGGCGTAGACGTAGCCGTCGGTCATGGTCAGCGTGGTCTTCGACTCGATGCCCTCGCCGCCGGCGCCCTTGGTGATGATGTTGAACGTGCCGCCGTTGATGGCGATGGCGCCGTCAGCCTTGATGCCCTTGGGCAGCGACTTGTAGTCGCTGGTGTAGCGGTCGAGCTGCTGCGAGTTGGAGACGGTCGAGATGGTGCCCGAGCTGGAGGCCACCACGGCGTTGCCGCTTGTGTTGACGTTGACGGTGCCGTCGGTGACGGTCAGTGTGCCGTCCACGCTGATGCCCTTGCCGCCGGCTCCTGTGCTGGTCAGCGTCAGTGTGCCGCCGTTGATGGTCATGTTGCCGTCAGCACTCATGCAGGCAGCAGCCTTCGTCTTCATGTCGTCCGTGTCCCACGAGCCGCCGCCCGAGGTCTTGCAGGTGATGTCGCCGCCGCTGACGCGCATGTCGCCCTCGCTCTTGACGGCCTTGGCCGCCGTAGCCGTCACGGTGACGTTGAGCGTGCCGCCCTCTAAGTAGATGTTGCCCGAGTCTTCGTCCTCGTGGTCGGTGGTCTCACCCGTCGACGCGGTGCCGCCCAGGTCGCACTGTATGCCGTCGTCGCTGACGCCGCTGATGGTCACCGTGCCGCTCTTCATCTGGAAATACTCCTCGCAGTTGATGCCGTCGCCGGCTGCCGCCGTGATGTTGAGTGTCAGGTTCTTCACCGTGATGTAGTCGCCGCTCTTGATGGCGTGCTTGGTGTAGCCGGCCACGCTGAGCGTGCCGTTGCCTTGCAGTTGCAGCTGGCCCTTGCTGTAGATGCAGGCCTTCTGCGAGCCGCCAGCCGCGTCGGTCAGCGTGTTGACGGTGTTCTTCTTGGCGCTGAGCTGTATGCGCTTCGAGTTGGTGATGTTGATGGCGGCACCGCCGGGGTTGGTCAGCGTCACGCCAGCCAGCGAGACGGTGCACTTGTAGGAACCGTCCAGCGTTAGCGAGCCGTCGCTGCTGCTGCCGCTCAGTTGGTAGGTGATTTCGTCGTCGTCAACGGCGGCGGTGTTGCTCTGGACTATGGTGACGTGGGCACCGCTGACGGTGGCCTCCACGTACTGCGCTACGTTGCCCGCCACGCTGACCTTGGCCGTCGTGCCGTCGTAGACGATGCTGACCAGGTTGTCGGTGACGGCCGTCTCGTCGGTCGTCATGCTGGTGATGTCGCTCAGGGTGAACGTCTTGCCCATGACGGTGAGCGTAGAGCCGCCGGTGAAGTTCATCTCGCCCGTCTGGTTAGCCGGAAACTGATAGGTGACGTTGCCCACGGTGACGTTCAGCGTTTGTGCTGTTGCGGCTATGCCGGTCAGCAGCAGGGCGGCTATGGTAAGGAGTGTCTGTCTCATCGGATTTGTACTTTAGTGGTTTGTCCGTTGCTCTTGATGATGTAGACGCCGCGCTGCAGTGCTGTGCCGGTCGGCACGCGGCGGCCGTTGAGGTCGTAGACCTCCGTGTTCTCGTCTATGGTGACGTCGGCCTTCAGGGTGCTGATGGCGGTGGCGCCGTCGTTAGAGAATTCCATCTTCGTCAGGGAAGTGAGGGGGATGGTGAGGGTGGTCGTCCCACTCGTTGCCGTCAGGTTGCCATCCGTGAAGGTGAGGTTCAGGCCCGTGGAGGTGATGCTCTGGGTGGTGCCATCGGTCAGGGTGAACACCAGGTGGCTGTAGTCTGCCGCCTTCAGGCCCGTGGTCAGGGCGGTGAGGAGGCTCAGGATAATCATTTTTTTCATTGTCGATGCTGTTTAATAATAGGAACCAGTTATGCATGAGAAAAGGCGCAGGGCGCAGGTCGGTCAGTCACCGCCAGCCGGGACCGCCGCCCATGCCGCCGCCCATGCCGCCGCCCGAATAGGACGAGAGCGAGACGCTGCTGCCGCCGCTGACGGTGCCGCCGATGGTGCCTACTCCGCCGAAGTAGGTGGTGCCGCCGCTGACCGTCACACCCGACAGCAGGGTGGGGGTGGAGGAAGCCGAGACAACCATGCCCGTGGCACCGCTGGACGGCGTCTTGTAGGCAAAGGTGGTGTTGCCGTACTGCAGGGCATACCATGTGTTGCTGCTCCACGATGTCTGGTAGCACGACTGCGAGAGCTGCGAACCCTGCTCCAGTCCGCCTAAGGCCACGATGGTGCCGCCCTGTATGTAGAGCTTCTTGCCGCCCTCGGTGTTGGCGTCGATGGCCACCTCGGGACCGCCTGCGCTGACGGCGAAGACGAAGCCGCCCTTGATGTAGCAGTTGCCGTTGGCGTCGATGCCGTCGTTGTTGCGTGCCTGAGCGTAGACGTAGCCGCCGCTGATGGTCATGTCGCCAGCCGAGTTGAGGGCGTCGTCGTAGGTGTAGCAGGCCACCTCGCCGCCGCTGACGGTCAGCGTGCTCTTCGACTCGATGCCCTCGCCGTTGTATCCCGTGGTGCGCACCCAGATGCTGCCGCCGCTGATGTCGATGTCGCCGTCCACTTTGATGCCCTTGGGCGATGCCGTGTCGTTGTTGGCCTTGAACTGTCCGCCCTCGGTGACGATGTAGGTGTTGCCGCCGTTGAAGTAAGCCTCGCTGTCGACGTTGATGCCCTTGCCGCCCGTGCCCGTGCTCTTGAGCCACAGCTCACCGCCGTTGACGGTCAGGTTCATGTCGCTCTTGATGCCGGCGGCACCCTTGGCCTCCAAGTCCTCGGTGTCCCAGGCTCCGTTGCCAGTGGTGATGACGGTGGTACGCCCGCCGTTGACGGTGATGTCCGACTCGCAGTTGATGCCTTTGGCCGCTGCTGCCGACACCTCCACGTTCAGCACGCCGCCGTTGATGATGACGCCGTCGTTGGCCTTGATGCCGTTGTTGGCCGTCGACTTGGCGTAGACGTTGTTGCCGGTGTTGAAGATGATGTAGTCAGCCGAGTGGATGGCGTTGTTGTAGTTGCCGTAGACTTCCAGTTTGCCACTGCCGTTCAAGAGCAGCTTGCCCTTGGCGTAGAGGGTGCCCTTGTGGTCGTTCTGCGACGTGGTGCCGTCGGTCAGCGTGTTGGTGGTGCCGTCGGCCAGCACGACGAAGGCGCGCTTCTTGCTCAGCAGGTTGAGGGCGGCACTGTCGGGGTTGGTGATGCTGACATTGTTCAGCACGACCTCGTACTTCTTCTCGCCAAGAATGGTCAGCGAACCGTTGGCGGTCGTACCGGTGACGTAGTAGCAGATGCCCGTGGTCTCGCCGTGGTCGGCCGTCACGTGGCCGCCGTTGACGGTGATGGTCACGCCGTTCTCGGTCTTGGCCTCGGGTGCCGACAGGTCGATGGCCACCTGCGTGGCGAAGCTGTTGTTGGCCATGTTGTCCTCGTCCTCGGGGTAGTAGGCGGTGGCCACGCCGGTGGTGGGTTCTGCCGTCGTCTTGTCGATGCTGACGGTGAACGTGGCCAGGTTGCCGCTGGCTGCGTCGCTTGCGTTGTTGCTGCTTGCGCTGCTACTGCTGTTGTTGCTGCTGTTGTTGTTTGAACTGCTGTAGGTTTCAAACGTGTCGTCCTTGGTGCATGCCGTTACGATGGTCATCAGGCCGACGAGCAGGGTGGAAATCAAAGTCTTTTTCATATCTTTGCCTATTTTTAAGTTAATATTCTTAATGATGAGGCAAAGGTAGAAAAAAAGAGCCGGTTCGCGAAATCTATTCAGCGAACCGGCTGTTTCGTTCAGTGAAAGTCTGTTTCGAGTCTAAACTTTAAACTCTAAACTATTAACTCTAAACTATAAACTCTTACAGTCCCAGTGCCTTCTTGGCGTCGCTGGCTGCATTGTCAATGGCCTCGTTAGCCTTCTCCTTGGCAGCGTCCTTCACCTCGTTGGCCTTCTCCTCGGCGGCAGCCTTGGCCTCGTCCACCTTCTCCTGAGCAGCGTCGACGGCAGCGTCCTTAGCCTCCTCGGCGGTGTCGCCAACCTTCTCCATCAGACCGTTCACAATGCTCTGGGGCTCAGCGTCGGCAACAGCGGCAATGGCGGCAGAGACGGCAGCGTTGTTACCAACGACGGCCTTCACCTTGTCGGCATTCTCCTTCAGGAAAGCCTGCACCTTAGCCACGTACTCCTTGGCCAGCTCGGGGTTGGTCTTGATGAGTTCGCTGATCTTGGCCTGCACGGCGGCAACGGCTTCCTTCAGCTTGTTGACATCCTTGGCCTCAATCTGCTCGGTCAGTGCGCTGATGCTTGCAGTGGCTTCTACGTTAGCCAGCGAGTCGATGTTCTCAACGGCTACCTCGTCAACGGGTACTTCCTGCTGTTGCTTGTTGCCACACGAAGTGAAACTGATGGCAGCTACAGCCATCACTGCTAAAAGGGTCTTTTTCATACTTTCTCTAATTTTTTAGTTAATTAAAATGTTAAGTGTTTATATGTGTTATTGCGTGCAAAGATAAGCTAAAAACGGGTACGTGCTGTTTTTTGTTTTGACTTTTTAACGTAAAATTCATTACTTTGCCTCTTAAAGGTTCAGGTCTAACTCCACAGGACAGTGGTCGCTGCCCATGATGTCGGTGTGTATCTTGGCATCGCTGATGCGGCTGCGCAGCCGCTCGGAGGCTACGAAGTAGTCGATGCGCCAGCCGGCATTCTTCTGGCGGGCCTGGAAGCGGTACGACCACCACGAGTAGGTGACCTGTTCGGGGTACAGCGTGCGGAAGGAGTCGATGAATCCGCTATTCAACAGTAAGGTGAACTTCTGGCGCTCCTCGTCGGTGAAACCGGCATTCTGGCGGTTGGTCTTGGGGTTCTTCAGGTCTATCTCCTCGTGGGCCACGTTCAGGTCGCCGCACAGCACGACGGGCTTCCGGGCGTCTAACTGCTGGAGGTAATGGCGGAAGTCGTCCTCCCACTTCATGCGGTAGTCCAAGCGTCGCAGACCGTCCTGCGAGTTGGGCGTGTAGCAGCACACCAGGAAGAAGTCTGCCATCTCAAGCGTGATGACACGTCCCTCGTGGTCGTGCTCGTCGATACCCATGCCGTAGCTGACGCTCAACGGCTGGTGGCGCGTGTAGACGGCCGTGCCCGAGTAGCCTTTCTTCTCGGCATAGTTCCAGAATGACTGGTAGCCCTCAAATTGCAGGTCGAGCTGTCCCTCCTGCATCTTCGTCTCCTGCAGGCAGAAGAAGTCGGCGTCCAACTGCGTGAACACCTCGCTGAAGCCCTTGCTCTGGCAAGCCCTCAGCCCGTTAACGTTCCAACTGATGAATTTCATTTTCGTTGCGGTTAGTGTGTCTTAGAAGAATAGCATAGGCAGCGTATTTTTCCGCTTCTGCTCCATTTCTCTTTTCATCCGCTGCATGGCCGTTTTGAAGAAGAAAGCCCCCAGAAATTCATCCGACCCTTCCGCCTTGATGAGCTTGAGGGCGTTGATGTACTCAGCGCGGTCTTTCAACTCGATGATGAGCAGCGGATGGCCAGCTCTCATGAGGATGAAGTTGGAAAGTAGGCGCCCCGTCCGGCCATTGCCGTCACGGAAGGGGTGCAGGTATTCAAAGTAGCCGTGCCAGCGAGCTGCCACAATCATGGGGTGCAGCCCGTCGCTTAAGGCCTTTTCCGTCTTTTCCATTAGCTCGGGCACCCTGGCTATCAGTGTTTCGTGGTCGCCAAAAACGGTATCGCCGGCAGCCATGTCTTCAGTGGTGTAGTCACCGGCTATGGCTCCCGGTACGCGGTAGCCCAGCGTGTGCTCGGTAACTAAGCGGTTGACGTCCTTGAGCAACTGCTCATTGAACGGGTGTTTAAGGTGACTGGTCATAAAGTCGAAGGCTCTGAAGTGGTCGGCCATCTCCGTACACTCAAGCAGCGAATGTCCGACGGGTATCATGGCCATGCCTTGTTCGCGAAGTATTCTCGTGTCGTCGACACTGAACGAGTTACCTTCGATAGCACACGAATGGGTGGAGAACAGAATTTCGTTGTACTCCATCCATTGCTGCTGTCCCATCCTGTCGGCTATCAGTTCCTGATACTCCTTGCGGATGCGCTCATATTCTGCTGTCTTTTTCTCAAACATCGATGCAAAAGTAAGCAATAATCCTTAAATGGCCAAAACTTTCTGTTTTGATTTTGTTATTTCGGGAAATATGCTTGATTTTGCAATCAATTCAAATGAAATGAGATGTTATGACAGCAGTACAGTTGAACGCAATGAATACCGAACTATGGCAGAGCATTGGCGCCATAGCTGACAGCGAACCGCTGATGAAGCGCCTTACCCGTTATGCCAAGAAGCTGGTGAAGGAGAAGAACGACCCTACACTGATGAGCAAGGATGAGTTCTTCAGGCGCATTGATGAATCAAAGCAGCAGTATGAAAGAGGGGAGTACACTCGTTTCTCTGATAAAGAAGAAATGGAAAAATGGCTTAACTCGTTGTAATAATGTATGATGTTGCATATACTAAGCAGGCGGAAATTACTGATATGATCAGCGGCACGATGGAATAATATGGGCGGCGATGGTAAAAAGCATCAGCGATGGTGGCGAATTTGATGCCTCGCGGCTCCAAATTTGATTATCCGATTTACCAAAACGGCTGATACTTTTTGGTGCCGCGGGGCATAAAATTCAGTGCCGCGGGGCATGAAATTCCACGGCGTTGGAAATCAGTAACTTATCGAGGGGAAATCTTTTGGTGAAAAAACATCAATCGGGCGCCCGTCAACTGGCGGGCGCCCGATTGGTGTTGGCTTAGAACTTGGCCATCTTGATGGCTACCACGGCGCACTCGTCGCCTTTGTTGCCGAGCCGGCCTCCGGAGCGGTCTTGCGCCTGCTGGAGGTTGTCGGTGGTCAGCAGTCCGAAGACCACGGGGACGGGGCTTGTGGCGTTGAGGCGGGCTATGCCTGCGGTGACGCCCTGGCAGATGTAGTCGAAGTGTGGTGTCTCGCCACGGATGACGGAGCCAAGGATGATGACGGCGTCGTAGCCGCCATTGAGTGTCATCTGGTGGGCGCCGTAGACGAGTTCAAAACTGCCGGGAACGGTCTTTACATGGATGTTCTCGGGCAGTGCGCCGTGACGCTCAAGTGTCGACGTGCAGCCCTCAAGCAGTGCTCCCGTTATCTCTGGGTTCCACTCGGCCACGACGATGCCGAAGATCATGTTCGACGCGTCGGGTACTTTGTCTACGTTGTATTCTGACAGGTTTTTGGTAGCCATAGCAGTCAAGGTTTACTCGGAGACGCGCTCGATGTAGGTGTCGATGGTCTGGTACTGCATGGAGTTGAAGTATTTCTCCTTAATCTCCTGATACAGTTTCAGTGCATCAGCTTTCTTGCCCTGGCTTTCGAGAATCTGGCCGGCCTGGATGAGGAACGTGGGCGAGAGGGAGTTGTTGTCGGCCATCTTGGCAGCCTTCTTCAGGTGCTCCACGGCCTTGTCGAGCTGGTTGAGATTAGCGTAGGCATTGCCCAGAGCACCCTCAGCGGCGGGGCTGATCATCTGGTCGTCGCGCGTGCTGAAGCTTTCCAGGGCGTTGACAGCCTCCTGCCACTTGCCCAGCTTGGCCTGGCAGAGTCCGATGTAGAGCTGTGCCAGATTGGCGGCATCGGTAGAGCTGTAGTCGTCGGCCACCTTCTGGAATGCGGGAAGTGCCTTGTCAAACTGCTCGTTGCCAAACATTTCCTGTGCCTTGGCCAGTTCGGTGCTGGCTTCCTGCTGACGGGGCTGGAAGTAATAGTTGTTCAGAAGGATTGCGCATACAACGACTGCTATGATAGCAACCACTGCAATGATGACGGCTTTCTTGTATTTCTCGAAGAAAGCCTCGGTCTTGGAGACCTGCTGCTCTTGAGCGGCAGCCTGCTGTTGTGTTTTGTTTGCCATTATTCTGTTTTTTATTGAGTTGTCTATACACAAATCGCGTGCAAACGTACTATAAAGATTAAAGATTTTTTTGTTTTTAATGAATTTTTGTACCTTTGCATACGAAATGATACTCAGGAGGCTGACGATACTCAATTACAAGAATATTCGGGAGGCAACGTTGGACTTGTCGCCGAAGATGAATTGCCTGATAGGCCGGAACGGAGTGGGGAAGACGAATGTGCTGGATGCCATCTATTACCTGTCGTTCTGCCGTTCGGCTTCTAATCCCATTGACTCGCAGGTGATAAGGCACGACGAGCCGTTCTGCCTGGTGGAGGGAGTGTACGAGGAGCCGGACAACGGCGACGACGCTGCGCTGCTCATCTCCTGCGGTATCAAGCGGGGGCAGAAGAAGCACTTCAAGCGCAACAAGAAGGAGTACAAGCGGCTGTCGGAGCACATCGGGCTGATACCCTTGGTGGTGGTGTCGCCTGCCGACTCGCTGCTCATCGACGGTGGCAGTGAGGAGCGGCGGCGACTGATGGACATGGTCATCTCGCAGTATGACCGTCAGTACATGGTTCACTTGGGGCGTTACAACAACGCGTTGCAGCAGCGCAACACGCTGCTGAAGATGGAAGACCGGGAGCCCGACGCGGCACTGATGCAGATATGGGAGGAGCAGATGGCCGTGGAGGGCGAGGCCGTCTACAGGAGCAGGAATGCTTTTGTGGAGGAACTGGTGCCCGTCTTCCAGGACTACTACCGCCGCATCTCGCAAGACCATGAGCAGGTGGGGCTGAACTACGTGTCGCACTGCCAGCGTGGACCGCTGTTGGACGTTATACAGCGCGATAGGGCGAAAGACCGTGCCGTGGGCTACTCGCTGCACGGCGTGCACCGTGACGACCTGGAGTTTACCTTAGGCGGGCACCAGATGCGGCGCGAGGGTTCGCAGGGACAGAACAAGACCTACGTGATGAGCCTGAAGCTGGCGCAGTTTGACTTCCTGAAGCGCACGTCGTCGCAGACCACGCCGCTGCTGCTGCTGGATGACATCTTCGACAAACTGGACGCCGGCCGCGTGGAGCAGATCGTGCGCTTGGTGTCAGGCGACAGTTTCGGCCAGATATTTATAACGGACACCAACCGCGACCATCTGGACCAGATACTGAGCAACAGCACCATGGACTACAAGATATTCCATGTGGAAGACGGCGAAATAAAAGAATAAGATGTCAAATAGTACATCGTATATAGTCAAATAGTACATAAACAAAGGTGTTCAAACGCGACGTACAACCAGTAAAGGACCTCATCCTGCGCTTGATGCGTGAACAGGGACTGGAGACACCGCTGCTGCAGAAGCGGCTGGTGGAGGCGTGGCCGGAGGTGACTGGCGAGGTCGTCGCCCGCTACACGCTGAATAGCTACATCTACAACCAGACGCTGTATGTGCGACTGTCGAACCCGGCATTGCGGGCCGACTTGAGCATGAGGCGGCAAGAGCTGGTGCAACAGCTGAATGAGGCGGTGGACGCTCAGGTCATTACGGACATCCGTTTCGGATAGGTTGTTCAGAAGATGACGCTGTCCACCGCGATGTCGTGGGCATCGGTGGGCAGCGTGTCGACTATCTGGAAGGGAAAGCAAACCCCTATCTTATATATATATAAAGGAACGCGCGCGAAGAAACGGTCGTAGTAACCCTTGCCTCGCCCTAAGCGGTGCCCCTGGCGGTCGAAAGCCACGCCCGGAACAACGGCCACGTCGATGTGGGCATAGTCGTCGAAGAGCGGTCCCGTGGGTTCCATTATGCCGAAGGCTCCCTGCTCAAGGTCGCCCTTTCCCGTATAGCGGCGCAGCTCCATCTGCGTGTCGCTGGTCACGCGCGGCAGCAGCACCGTCTTGCCTTCGCTGGCCAGACGGCTGATGAGTGGCAGCGTCTGCACCTCGTCAGGCAGAGCACAGTAGAGCATTACCGTCTGTGCTGCCGCTATGCGGGGGTGCTGCTGGAGCTTGACCATCGGGTGCAGGCTCCTGATGTGGCGGCGCAGTTCTTCCTTGGTCATTCAGGCAGCAGTCTTTGTCTTCTCTTCTTTTTTGGCGGGTGCGGCGGGGAAGGCCTTCTCCTCGTTGAACGTCTTGAGGGTTTCGCCTATGGTGGGATCGTCGCTGTTCAGATACTTCATCCAGGCCTCCTCGCTCATCATGTTGTAGATGATGCGGCTGCTGACGTAGCGCTCCAGCAGCTTGTGCGACTTCTGAATCATCAGGTTGCGGCGCTTGAGACCCTTTTGTTCGGCATAGGTGGCAAACTTGTCCACGATGTTCTGTTTCGTCAGATACTTAGACAGCTCCTCCATGCTGTTGTACTGGCTCAGCTTCTGGCGGTTGTTGTCCGTATAGTCAAAGGCAAACTGGATAATCAGTCCGCTGACCGAGGCTTGCTTGTAGTAGGAGGTGACGTCGGTAGTGTCTTCGGCGACAAAGATGTCTGGCGTAATGCCGCCACCGCCGTAGACAGGGCGACCGATGCTGGTCTTGTAGGCGGGGCCCTCGTGCTTGATGCTGTCCTGCGAGAAGAACTCGCCGTGTTCGTAGCGTGTCAGCAGGTCTTCCTCGTAGTTCTTATTGTCGCCGGAGGTGTAGGGCTTCTGAATGCAGCGTCCGGAGGGCGAGTAGTAGCGGGCAATGGTCAGGCGTATCACCGACTGGTCGTTGAAGGCCATGGGCTCCTGTACCAGACCCTTGCCGAAGGAGCGACGCCCGATGATGGTGCCGCGGTCGTTGTCCTGAATGGCTCCGGCCAGGATTTCCGACGCTGAAGCCGACCCTTCGTCGATGAGCACGACGAGCGGAATCTTCTGGTAGGAGCCGCGGCCGTCGCTGCGGTAGTCCTGGCGTGGTGACTTGCGCCCCTGGGTATAGACGATGAGTCTGCCCTTAGGCAGAAACTCGTTGGCTATCTGAACGGCCGACTGCAAGTAGCCGCCAGTGTTGCCGCGCAGGTCGATGGTGAGGTTGCGGAAACCCTGCTGCGACAGCTTAGCCAGTGCGATAAGCAGTTCCGGGTAGGTGTTCTCGCCGAAGTTCTTGATGCGTATGTAGCCCGTCTTGCTGTCCAGCATGTAGGCAGCCGTGACGCTCTTGGTGGGAATTTCGCCACGGGTCACCACAAAGTCCCTGATTTTCTTCTCGCCAAAACGCACGATGCCCAACTTGACCTTGGTGTCCTTCGGACCTTTCAGCCGGTGCATGGCTTCCTCGTTGGTGAGCGTCTTGCCGGTGAAAGGCTTGCCGTCCACCATGACAATCTTGTCGCCCGCAATGAGTCCGGCACGCTCGGCCGGGCCGTTGTGGATGACCTGCTGAACGTGTAGCGTGTCATGGCGGATGGTGAATTCGATGCCCACGCCAGAGAACGAGCCCCGCAGGTCGTCGTTAGCCATCTGGACGTCCTTGGCGGCGATGTAGACAGAGTGGGGGTCCAGCTCGGCCAGTATCTGGGGGATGGCTTTCTCGACAAGGTCGTTCACATTGACGGTGTCCACATATTTGGCGTCAACGAGGTGCAGCAGGTTGTTCAGCTTGTTGCTGCTGGAGTTGATGATGTTCAGCCGGTTGCCCGAGAAGTGGTTGGCATAGAACGTGCCAATCAGGATGCCCACCACGACACAGATGGCCATCAGCAGAGGCGTGAAACGGTTGTTCTTTTTGTTTGGCATTGTTGTTTTCTTTTTATTTTTTTCGGTATTCCGGGATTCCGGTATTTCGGGATTCCGGTATTTCGGTATTCCGGTATTTCGGGATGACGGTATTCCGTTATTCTCCGAGGTAAACCACTTCTATTCCGGCCCGCTCTAAGAGCTCGATGCCGTCGGTCAGCCGGTACTTCTCGCCGTAGACCACACGGCGGATGCCGGCTTGGATGATGAGCTTGGCACACTCGATGCAGGGCGATGCCGTGATGTAGATGGTAGAGCCGTCGGAGTTGTTGGAACTGCGTGCCAGTTTGGTGATGGCGTTGGCCTCGGCGTGCAGCACATAGGGCTTGGTCAAGCCGTTGTCGTCCTCGCATACGTTCTCAAAGCCACTCGGCGTACCGTTGTAGCCATCGCTGATAATCATGCCGTTCTTTACCACCAGTGCTCCCACCTGCCGCCGTTGGCAGTAGGAGTTCTGTGCCCAGATGCGGGCCATCTGCAGATAGCGCAGGTCAAATTTTCTTTGTTTCTCGTTTGATACCATTTCGTTTCAATAGTGCGTCTATGGTTGGTTCGCCACCCCTGAAGCGCTTGTAGAGCGTCATCGGGTGTTCGGTGCCACCTTTGCTAAGTATGTTGTCACGGAACGACTGGGCCGTCTTCTCGTCGAAAATGCCGTGGCGCTTGAACACGCTGAAAGCATCGGCGTCGAGCACCTCGGCCCATTTGTAGCTGTAGTAGCCGGCAGCATAGCCCCCGGCCATGATGTGGGAGAACTGCACCGTCATGCACGTGTCCGTCAGCTGTTCGCCAAGGATGGCTTTCTGCCATGCCTTCTTTTCAAACGGGATGATGTCGGTGGTGAAAGGTTCGCGCATCGTATAGTAAGCCATGTCGAGCAGTCCGAAGCTGACCTGTCGCAGGCAGGCTGTTGCTGCCATGAAGTTGCGACTCCTGACGATGCGGCGTATCAGTTCGTCGGGCAGCGGCTCTCCCGTCTGGTAATGGAAGGCGAAAGTGCGCAGGAACTCCTTTTCTATGGCGTAGTTCTCCATGAACTGCGACGGCAGTTCCACGAAATCCCACCACACGTTGGTGCCGCTGAGGCTCTCGAAGCGGGTGTTGGCGAACATGCCATGCAGCGAATGGCCAAACTCATGGAGGAATGTCTCCACCTCGCTCAGCGTCAGCAGAGCCGGCTTGTCCTCGGTGGGCTTGGTCAGGTTCATCACCACCGACACATGTGGACGTACGTTCTCGCCCTTCCGGTCAATGAACTGTCCCTGGTACTCCGTCATCCAGGCACCGCCCTGCTTGCCTTTGCGCGGGTGGAAGTCGGCGTAGAAGACGGCTAAATAGGAGCCGTCGCGGTCGAACACCTCATACGCTTTGACGTCGGGATGATAGACAGGGATGTCCTTGTTCTCGCGGAATGTGATGCCATACAGGCGGTTGGCCAGTCCGAACACGCCCTTGATGACCTGCGACAATTCAAAGTAAGGCCTGAGCATTTCGGCATCCAGGTTGTACTTCTTCATTTGCAGCTTGTGCGAGTAGAAGGGAATGTCCCAGGGTTGCATCTTTTCGTTGGGTGAAATGTGCTTGGAAGCAAGTTTCCTCAGCTCCTCTCTTTCTTTGAAAGCCGTGGGCTTGTAGGCGTCGATGAGGTCGTCCAGCAGCCGGTAGACGTTGCGGGCATTGGATGCCATGCGGTGTTTCAGCACGTAGTCGGCATAGGTCTTGAAGCCTAATAGCTGGGCTATCTCGCGGCGCAGGTTGATGAGCCGCTTGCAGATGTCGAGATTGTTCTCAGCATTGTCATGCGTACACATCGTGTTGCGGGCCATATACATCTGGCGGCGCAGCTCGCGCTGGGTGGAGTAGGTCATGAAAGGCGAGTAGCTGGGTATGTCTAAGGTGAACACCCATCCCTGCTTGCCTTGCTCCTTGGCGGTCAAAGCGGCCGCCTCGCGCGCCGTCTCGGGCAGCCCGTCAAGCTGTGCCTCGTCGGTGATGTCGAGCGTGAAGGCTTTGTTCTCCTTCAGCAGGTTCTGCGAGAACTGCAGCGAGAGCATGGAGGCTTCCTCCGTCAACTGGCGTAGCCGCTCCTTGCCTTCGTCGTCAAGCAGTGCGCCGCTGCGTACAAAACCCTCATAGCAGTTGTCGAGCAGGCGCTTCTCCTCGGCAGTCAGCCGCCGGTGGTGCAGGTGCACCTGACGTATGCGCTCAAAGAGTCGCGGGTTCAGCCGCACGTCGTTCGAGTGCTGTGTCAGGATGGGCTGCATCTTCTGTGCCAGCGCGTCCATTTCATCGTTGGTCTCTGCTGACAGCAGGTTGAAGAACACTGTGCTGACACGGCTCAGCAGGTCGTAGTAGCCCTCGTCCTCCTCGGTGTTGATGATGGTGTTGTCGAAGGTGGGCTTCTCCGGGTTGTTGATGGTTTTCTCTATCTGCTCGTTGTCGCGCCGTATGCCCTCCATGAAGGCTTCCTCAAAGTCCTCTAAGCGTATACGGTTAAAGGGCACCGTGTCGTGCGGCGTCCCGTAGGGTTCCAGGAACGGATTCTTATGTTCACTCATGCTTTGTGTCTGTCGTTATGCAAACTTAACAAGGATGCGGAACACCTTGGCGGGGTTGGCATCCCACTGCTTCATGGCCTCCTCGGCCTCCTCGGGGCTGACAATTCCGGAGGTCAGCACGTTGTAAGGCGGGTTGTATTTCTTCAGATAACGGATGACACCGTCGAAGTCCTCGGGCAGTGCATTGCGTGAACCGCGAATGTCAAGCTCCTTTTGTACGAAATACTTGGTGGTGAACTCTACGTCTTTCTTCGAGTAGCCGATGCAGATGACACGGCCGCAGAATGCGACCTCGTTGACAGCCATCTGGTAGGTCTGGGGTGAGCCCACAGCCTCGATGACGATGTTCGGCCCCATAGAGTCCGTCAGCTCCATCAGCCGCTCGTGTACGTTCTCCGTGGCGGTGTTGATGGTGAAGTCGGCACCGAGCTGCTTCACAATCTTCAGCTTCTCGTCGTCCACGTCGCAGGCGATGACCTTGGCACCGCGCAACAGCGAGCGGATGACGGCACCCACGCCCACCATGCCGCAGCCAATAATCATGACTACGTCGGTGTCGACGGCCTGGGCACGGCTGACGGCGTGGAAACCTACGCTCATCGGCTCTATCAGTGCGGCATGCTCGGTAGTGATGTCGCCCACGGGGATAATCTTCTGCCAGGGCAGTGCGATGTACTCGCGCATGGCACCGTCGCGCTGCACGCCTAACGTCTCGTTGTGCTCGCAGGCGTTATAGCGGCGGCTGCGACAGGCAGGGCATACGCCGCAGTTGGTGTAGGGGTTCACCGTCACCTTCATCCCCTTGCGCAGGGTGTTGGGAACGTCAGGTCCCATGCCTATGATTTCAGCACCAATTTCATGTCCGGGAATGACGTGGGGCTTGGCCATCGTGTTCAGACCGCGGTAGGTGTTCAGGTCGCTGCCGCAGAAACCTACGTACTCTATCTTCAATAATACTTCGTTGGCACCGCAGCTGGGGCGGTCCATCTCCACGACCTTCATCACTCGTGGTTCGGTAATCTGTATTGCTTTCACCTTATTATAATAATGATTTCTGTTACTATTCACTCATGTTTTTGATGTAGGGCAGCTCTTTCAGCTGGCTAAAGCCGAAGAACTGCTTGGCGTTGTCGCTGAGAAACAGCCGTTTCTCGTCGTCGGTCAGTTCCTTGCTCTTTGTCACAAAGTCGTACGACATGCGGTAGGTGATGGCCGTGATGGTGCGCGGATAGTCCGAGCCCCACATCAGTTTTTCCATTCCCACCTCGTCGGCAGCCTGCTTGATGGCCCGTATGGCTGAGGGGAAGGGGTAGAATTCGTCGTTGAAGAGCCATGTGATGCCGCCGCTCTCGACGTAGACATTCTTATGGTGGGCCAGTCTGATTTGGCTCATCCATTCTGGTCGCGTCACCATGCCGAAGTGACCGATGGCCACTTTCAGGTTGGGACACTCCTGCAGGACTTCCTTCATCTGCCCCACCTGGGCGTCGCCGTCCATCAGCTCAATGCCAAGAATCGTCCCGTGCACTTCCATCTCGAGGAAGAGACTCATCATCTCTTCTGTCAGGAACTGCTGCGGCAACCGCGCGGCAGGAACCTTGATGCCCTTAAATCCGCTGCAGATGAGGCTTCTGGCTTCATCGAGGAACCCAGCCTTCCTCAACTCCGGCATGCCGAAGCAGAAGAAGCGGTCGGGCCAGCGCTCCTGCACCTGATGCAGATACGTGTTCTGCAGTCCGTCAATGAACTCCTGAGTGATGACGGCTGCTGACACCTGCGCATAATCCATGTTCGAGAGGAAGCGCTCTGCCGTATTCTGGCCGTCGGTCATAAAAGGCGGCAGCATCTGCCGCTCCTCGCCGAAGAACAGCGAGCGACTGCGGTTGGGTTCCAGCTGGTGAATGGGGGAACCGTTCACCACGGTGTCTGTGTTCAGCCACAAGTGGGCGTGTGCGTCGATGATAGGACTCATAAACTATGAACTGACTCAAGTGTTGGCCCAGCTGACGCGCTGTTGGTTGCCTATGATGTTGCGAACTTCCCGGACAAGCGTCTCGTCCATCGGCTCCTCTATGTACGACAGGTTGGTCTTGATGGCTTCCGGTCGTGTAGTGCTGAACACCGTGGAGGCGATGCGAGGATTGGAACAGGCAAACTGCATGGCCAGTTTCTCTATGGGGTATCCCTTCTCTTTGCAGTAGTCAGCCGCCTGACGGCATACTTCCACCAGTGCTTTGGGTGCGGGGTGCCAGTCGGGTACGCCGCGCTCCGTCAGCAGTCCCATCGAGAATGGCGATGCACTCAGCACTCCAATGCCGCGCTCTTCAAAGAAGTCGAGATAGTCGGTGAGTTTGTCGTCGCAGAGGCAGTAGTGGCAGAAGTTCATCACGCTCTCAACGGCTCCCGGTTCCGCGTGCTCGATGACCCACTGGAGGTTCTCTAACTGCAGGTCGGTGATGCCCACATGGCGCACCACGCCTTCAGCCTTCAGCTCGTGCAGGGCCGGCAGGGTCTCGTCGACCACCTTTTGCAGTCCGCCCTCCATACGTCCTTGAAACTCGATGTCGTGCACGTTGATGATGTCGATATAGTCGATGTGCAGACGCTCCAGACTCTCATAGACACTCTCCTTGGCGCGGCGGGCCGAATAGTCCCACGTGTTCACGCCGTCCTTTCCGTAGCGGCCCACCTTGGTCGACAGGAAGAAACGGTCGCGCGGTATGTCCTTCAGAGCCTTGCCTAACACGGTTTCTGCCTTGTAGTGGCCGTAGTAGGGCGACACGTCAATGATGTTGATGCCAGCCTCCACGGCGGCAAAGACGGCGTCGATGCCACGGTTCTCATTGAAGCTGTGGAACACCCCACCCAAAGAAGAGGCGCCGAAGCCCAGCTCCGACACCTCTATCCCTGTCTTTCCTAATTTGCGATATTTCATCTGTGAGCGGTAGCAAATTCTTAATTCTTCACTCTTTACTTACCACGGCATCATGTCGCGCTCGTCGGGACGGTGAGCCTTGTTGTCGTCGTCCAGAATGTAGACCTGCAGGTCGTTGAAGTAACCCGCAGTTTCCTCCTGCAGCGCTTTCAGTTCAGCCTTGGTATCCTCGAAACCCTTGAATTCCTTGGCTGATGCGAGGTGGTTGGTAAACTCAATTTTCTTGTTTGCTCTGTCCAGCACGGAGATCCACTCGTCCTTGGTGCGGTCTCCAATCACAAATTTCTTGCTCATATTCGTTTGTTTGAATGGTTTTCGTGATGCAAAGATACTAATAATTTACGATTTACGATTTGCCATTTACAATTTTTAAACGTAATCGTTTTATTTTATCAGCTCAGCGGCTTCTTTGGTCAGCAGCGGACGTATCTTGTCGTAGGGAACGTCGAAGTTGATCATGCCTACGGCGTATGACGCAATCTCGTACTGCTGATAGACGAACGCCAGCCCGTTCTTGGTGAAGCTGGGCGCATTGCTGGGCAGGGGGATGCTGTCCGCACTATTCACACCGATGAGTTCTTCTAACAGGGCTTCATCGGTGGCCACGTTCTCTCCACACTCCTTGAAGTAGCTGCGCACGCCCTCCTTGATGAGCTGGGCGAGTTTGGGCGACTGGGGGTCCTTGAACAGGTTCTGGTTCTGCTTCTCGAACTGCTCCGTCTCCCGGTTGAACTTCGTCTGATAGCCAATGCGCAGACCATCGCGCTTGCGGAAGGTCTGGTATGACGACGCGGCATAGCCGTGGGCACCTCCCTGAAAACCTTCGTGGTTGGCGATGTAGGTGACATACTGGTCAGTCTCTTCCAGTTTGTTAATCTTCACGTAGCATCCATAGGGCGTGTCGGTGGGAATGCCGTTGCCTTTCGATTCTTTCCACGCGGCGGTCAACTCGTTATACGCGGTGTCGACAAGTGCCTGGACGGCTTCCTGTCCGTCGTCGTAATACTTGAACTCGGGCTCTCCCTCCTGTATCAGGCTGCTTTGCAGCTCTTCGCACACGTACTTGCGGATGGCTGTCACCAGAGAGTCGTTGCCGCTGGTGGGCCACTGGACGCTGACCTTGATGATGGCCATAGAGTCTTCGCTCTCTATGCTGATGCTGTCGGTCAGGAAACTGGTGGCGACAGCGGTGGAGTCGCCGTCTCCGTTCGTGCCATTGTTAGCACGATGGCCGCACGCTGTTACCAGCAGTGCGACCATCAGTGTAGGAATAAAAAGATATTTCATCTTTTTCACCTTCTTTTATTAACTTCTTAAATTCATTCAACTTTGATAGCTGTTTTATTTGCACCTTATCAAAGCTTATTCACCTTTGATAGCTGCTTTTTTTGCACCTTATCAAAGCTTATTCACCTTTGATAGCTGCCACACCGGGAAGCACCTTGCCCTCGATAGCCTCAAGCAGTGCGCCGCCGCCGGTAGAGATGTAGCTCACCTGGTCGGCCAGTCCGAACTTGTTGACACAAGCCACAGAGTCGCCACCGCCAATGAGCGAGAAGGCACCCTCCTTGGTAGCTTCTGCAATGGCATCGCCAATGGCGCGGCTGCCAGCAGTGAAGTCGTCGCACTCGAAGACGCCGGCAGGACCGTTCCACAGGATGGTCTTGGCGTCCTTGATGGCCTCCTTGAAGGCTTTCTGGCTCTCAGGACCGGCGTCGACACCCTCGAAACCGGCGGGAACCTTGTTGCTGGGGCAGTTGATGATTTCTGAGCCGGGCTTCACGGTCATGGTGTCGAAGTCGAGACCGTTGGTGGCGGTGCAGTCGGTACCTAAGACGAGCTCTACGCCGTTCTTCTTGGCCAGCTCCTCTACGCCCAGTGCTACATCGAGCTTGTCCAACTCAACGATAGAGTCACCAATCTCGCCGTTGTGAGCCTTGGCAAAGGTGTAGGTCATGCCACCGCAGAGGATGAGCTTGTCTACCTTGCCTAACAGGTTCTCGATGATACCAATCTTCGACGATACCTTTGAGCCACCCATGATGGCTACGAACGGGCGCTTGATGTTCGAGAGCACGTTGTCGACGGCCTGTACCTCCTTCTCCATCAGCAGACCCAGCATCTTGTTGTCTGCATCGAAGTAGTCGGCGATGACAGCCGTTGAGGCGTGCTTGCGGTGAGCGGTGCCGAAGGCGTCCATCACGTAGCAGTCAGCATAGCTGGCCAGCGTCTTGGCAAACTCCTTCTGGCTCTGCTTCATGGCCTTCTTGGCCTCGTCGTATTCGGGAGTACCCTTCTCGACACCTACGGGCTTGCCCTCCTCCTCGGGATAGAAGCGCAGGTTCTCCAGCAGCAGGGCCTCGCCCATCTTCAGGTTCTTTGCAGCCTCCTGGGCCTTGGCACAGTCGGGGGCGAAAGCCACGGGAACGCCTAATGCCTTCTCCACGGCCTCGCGAATCTGGCCCAGACTCTTCTTCATGTCCACCTTGCCCTTGGGCTTACCCATGTGCGACATGATGATCGTGGCACCACCGTCAGCCAGGATTTTCTTCAGCGTGGGCAGTGCGCCGCGGATGCGGGTGTCGTCGGTTATCTTACCATTCTCGTCTAAGGGTACGTTGAAGTCTACACGTACGATTGCCTTCTTACCGGCAAAGTTCATTTCGTTGATAGTCATAATGTAATTTACAATTTAATGATTTTCAATATTACTATTTAGTCATTTGTCTTTTCTGAACCACAAAGGTACGAAAAAACATTGAACATTGAACATTGAGTATAGAACATTTAGCACTTTTTTGCTAACCATTATAAATAATGTAAGGTAGAGTTGGCAAAAGCCGCCGTTTTCATTTCATCACTACTTTCCTGCCGTTTCTGATGTAGACACCCTGTCGGGGCATGTCCACGCGCTGACCGTTCAGGTTATAATAGGGCTGTGCGCTGTCGGCGGGTGTGTACCGTGGAGCATCAATGGCTGTAAGAGTCGTGGTATCGATGGCCAGCCACTCGTAGTTGGTAGGCATGCCGATGGCTTGGATGACGGCCCGGAACGGAGTACCGGTGGTGGTCAGCGGAATGACGGAGCCGCCCTTGCCATCGGCAAAGTTGAAGCTCTCTCGCTGGGTGTACTGCTCCTTCACGTAGGTGCCCTTCATCTCGTAGCGGCCGGCAGCAAGCGCCGTGATGGTGTCACAAATCACCTGGTCCTTGGCCGAGAAGACGACGGCATCCTTTTGCGACGTGGCAGTGTTCAGGCGCACCAGGTAAGGCAGTCCGAACTGTGGCATTCCCTGGACGGGGGAGAAATAGGCCTTGCCTGCCATGTCGCCGCCAAACTGCAACAGCTCCAGCGTACACGGCTCGCCACCGGCTTCACACTTCTCGACGTCGAAGGGCAGCACCATGGTGGTGTAGCTGTTTTGCTCAGCCTCGGTGAAGACGCGCCGGTAGCTGACGCTCTTGGCCTTGAATTCGTAGGGAGCCATGAAGCCGTAGCCGTCGGCCAGCGTCAGCGTCTCGGCTATAAACTCGCTGTTGGAGTAGACGATGACATTGCTGTTCTCCAGTCCCTCGGGCTTTGCCATGCTATCGTCTATGAAGTACAGACAGTTGGGGTTGGCGTTGGGCGTCACCTTGGTCACACCGGTATGGTCCAGCTCAACCGCCAAGGCATCTTCCGGGACGGTGAAATGGTCTGTCTTGGCATAGGATACAAAGGAGCGGTCGGCCTTGTAGGCAGTGATGCCGTAAGTGGTCTTCAGCGTCATGCTGACAAAAGTCGGATCGTTGGCGAGGTCATTGTTATACGAGCAAAACGCAGTTAGGCTGTACGTCCTGTCGGGCTCCAGTTGGTTGTAGGCGACGGGAATTTGCCTGCTTTCGCCGGGAGCCAGGGCGACGGTCCCTTTGAACAGGTTTTCCGCCAGTTCATTTTCTTCCCGCCCGTCAGCCGTCACGGAGGACACCATGAGGTTGATTTCGCAAGCACCCTCGTAGGCATTCGCAGCACTTGGGTTTTTGACTGTGACAAAGCCACTCAGTTCACGGCCCTCCAGTTCAAAATGCTTGGTCTCGTCAGTCTGTTCGATGAGCCGTGTGTTCTTCAGTTCCACATCTTTCTCCAGTGCCACGTCGTCACTGCCCTTTGCCTCGGCAGCGGCGATGGTCATCGGTACCCGCTCGCCCAGCATGAAGATGTCATAAACCAGACAGGCCTGGTACGTGTCAGGCTCGTTGACGGTGAACTTGAAAGTAACGTCAACGGTCTTTCCTGCCGGAATGGGCTGGAACTGCTGGCGCAGTGTCTTTGCACCATCCAGCTTTCCGCTTCTGTCGGCTGCCAGGATCAGTATGGCGTCAAAGTCGTAGGCACTGCGGTTGGTGACGTTAGCCACTGCCGTCACCTCGCTGCCCGTGGTCATGCTGCCCGAGAAGTTGATGCTGTTTACCTTCAACTGGAAGTCGCGTGGACGGACGGACAGCGTCAGTTTCCCGCCACGGATGTCGGCTATGATGTAGATGCTCCTGACATCGTCGTTGCTCAGCCACTCGCTACTTCCTGTCACACGGCTGACGGGAGTTAGCGTGTAGAGCCCGTCGGGGAGCCCCTGTCCGAAGGCCATGCCTACGCGCTGGTCTTCGAGCCATGCATCATGCTTCAGCTCATTGCCGGTAGAGGCCTCGCTCACCTTCAGCAGCTTGCCGTCTTTATCGAAGAGTCCAAGCCCCGAGTCGAAGGTGTTGGTGCGTACCTCGCTGGTATAGTTCTTGACCGTCATGCGTACTTTCACTTCCGGGAAGTCGCTGTCGCCCGTGCGCTGCAGTTCCAGCGGGGTGTCGTCAGTCAGTATCAAGCCCAGTGTCTTGAGAACTTCCTCCTGAGTGTAGGGCTTCTTGGTGGGCTGTACGCCCGTCAGCATGTCGTAAGGGAAATATTCTACCGCCTTCTTTTTCGTCGAGTAATTCTCGGCTATGGACAGTTGGAAGTAGGCATCCTTGTCGCCGTCAAATCCCCAGTTGATGTGGAAATAGTCGCCGCTCTTATAGCCGTCAATGATAAACTCATGACCGTCACCGCCACAGATGACGGGGCGCTTGTCGGCCAGTTCCTGGTAGATGCGGTCCTGCCACTCCCACTCCGTCACAAACGGACGGCGCGTCATCAGTATCGTCTCGCTGTCATAGCCAAAGTAGCGTATCAGACCGAAAGCGCAGGGTGCTGTGTCTGACATCGACAGGTCCCACTCGTAGTTCATCTTGATGGCACTGCCGCAATACTGCATCAGCGTGGCAACGGCATCGCACGCTGCCTTCGGCGACTGCCTGCTGTAGGTGTCGGTCATCGAGGACCAGTCGAAGGTCACGGCAGGCAAGGCCGCCTGCTGCGCTGTGGCGGGCAGAGCCGCCGTGGGACCTTGCGGCCACTCGTAATACTTCATGACCATGGCCATGGCCGTGGCCACACAGCCCGTAGGACAGTGGACGGTCTTCCCCTCGTTGTTCTCAGCGGTCGGCGTCAGGTTGTTGTAAGGATATTCCTGCCCCCACTTCGACGGAATGAGCGGATCTACTGACGCCCTCACGCTCAGGAAGCCTTCCGGCAAGTCCAGACCGTCACCGGCGTCGCCCTGCTCCACGTCGGCTATCTGGTCGCCCAGACTCTGCATCAGTGCCAGCATGGCGGGCGGCATTGTGCCGTCTAAACGGCCGGTGGTGGAAAAGCCCAGCACGCTCTCCGTGCGGTCGCTGGCCGACACGATGACGAAGCCGCCGTCGTCGGCATTGAAGGCATGCAACTGCCGGATGCCTGTCGGTGCCGGGTGCAATGTCAGGTTGGCTGCAGCACGGCGTGTGCCGCTCAACTGTTGTGCCAGGAAAGTCCTGGCCTTCTCCATAGCCTGGTCTTCGCTGACCTCAGCGGCCAGCACTCCTGATGTGCAGGCCACGGCTATCAAACATAATACAACTTTTTTCATCATAACGGGTGCAAAGTTACACATTTTTTTTGTATGACGCATCGTCGAAGTCAGGAAAATTATAAGGCCCGGTTTGCAGAAATCAGAGAAAATGCTTACCTTTGCAGCCGAAGAGAAAGAACAACTTATTGGTTAAACGTAAAGAATTATGGGAATTATCGGATCAATTATTATCGGATGTCTGGCAGGTTTCTGTGCCGGCAAGCTGATGAAAGGTGGCGGTTTCGGCTTCATTATGAACCTTGTGCTCGGACTCTTTGGCGGAGTGTTGGGCGGTTGGCTCTTCGATGCGCTGGGCATCTCGTGGGGCGGCGTTCTCGGACAGTTGGGCACGGCCATCATCGGTGCCGTGGCTATACTCTGGGTAGCCTCGCTGATTAAAAAGTAATTCATGTATACTCTTTAGTACGGATTTTGGCAGCGTCTTCGGCTGAACAGGCTGAAGACGCTGCTTTTTTTGCTCCTTTCTGTTTATTTCTCCGTAGTTCCTATCAATTTTTTCGGTAATTCATCGTTAGAATTACGGAAAAATTTGGCATGAATTACGGAGAATTTCACAAGAACTACGGAAAATCCTACACTAAGTACGGGCTTTTCCCTGTTTGTCGCCCATGTTTTCCGGCTTTGTCCCCGGTGTTCTCTGGACTTGTCGCTGATGTAAACAACTCTGTTCAGAATAAAAAGGGAGTTACTGACCCCACCCCCAGCCCCTCCCCTACATGGGAGGGGAATACCCTACGGAGTCCCTTGCGACGGCCAAGGCGATAGCTACTCCCCTCCCATGTAGGGGAGGGGCTGGGGGTGGGGTCAGTAATTAGAATATTAAGTAGGACATTTTTGGTACTTTGCTGGAAATTGATTACCTTTGCCGACCGAAAAACAGTTGAAGAAACTAAAGGAAAAAAGAGAAGAAAAATATGAAAATTCAGAATGTTCCCGTCCTGCTGCTTACGGGTTACTTAGGCAGTGGCAAGACCACGTTGCTCAATCGCATCCTTCAGAACGAGAAAGGAGTGAAGTTTGCCGTCATCGTCAACGACATCGGCGAGGTGAACATTGATGCAGACCTCATTGAGAAAGGTGGGGTGGTCGGCCAACAGGACGACTCGTTGGTGGCCCTGCAGAACGGCTGTATTTGTTGCACGCTGAAGATGGACCTGGTCAAGCAGTTGCAGGACATCCTGGCCATGCACCGCTTCGACTACATCGTCATTGAGGCCAGCGGCATCTGCGAACCCGGTCCCATAGCCCAGACCATTGTCAGCATTCCCCAGCTGGGGCCTGACTACATCAAGGACGGCTTCCTGCAGCTCGACAGCGTTGTCACCGTGGTCGATGCGCTCCGCATGCGCGACGAGTTCCGCAATGGCAGCGACCTGCTGCGTAAGAACATCGACGAGGAAGACATCGAGAACCTGGTCATCCAGCAGATAGAGTTCTGCAACACCATCCTGCTCAACAAGGCCTCCGAGGTTTCAAAGGAAGAACTGGCCGAGGTTCGGCAGATTATCCGGGCTATCCAGCCCAAGGCCGACATCATGGAGTGCGACTACTGCGACGTAGACTTGGACAAGCTGATTTATACCGAGAAATTCAACTTTGACGAAGTGGCCACCTCTGCTGCATGGATACAGGAGATAGAAGGCTCCTCCGAGCACGAAGACGAAAACGAAAACGATGACGAACACGATGACGAACACGAAGACGGGCACGAAGGGCATCACCACCATCATCACCACGACCACGACGAGGGCGAGGCCGAGGAGTACGGCATCGGCACCTTTGTCTACTATGCCCGTCGCCCGCTGAACCTCGGGCTCTTCGACGAGTTTGTGGCCCGCAAGTGGCCCAAGAGCATCATCCGTGCCAAGGGCATCTGCTACTTCAAGGGTGAAGAAGAGGTGTGTTACGTCTTTGAGCAGGCCGGTCGTCAGGTGTCGCTGCGCAATGCCGGCCAGTGGTATGCCACCATGCCTCAGGATGAACTCGAACAGCTGATGATGCAGAACCCGCAACTGCGCCGCGACTGGGACGACCAGTATGGCGACCGCATGCAGAAGCTCGTATTCATTGGTCAGCATTTAGACAAAGAACAAATAACCCGCGACCTGGACTTCTGCTTAGTCTGATAGCGGTCAACCCTCATTACCGAAGAGTAAAGATTATGCGAAACATCATTTTGTTTATGGCCATGATGGCTGCGGGGACGGTTTACGCAGAGCAAGCCGACACCGCCAAAGTGGCCCAGACTATGGAGAAACACGACCGTAATGTCATGCTTGATGCCTCGGCTACCGTCAAGCCGCGCGACATCCCCATCGGACTGCCCGCCGAGGCTGGCGGCACCATGATCATGGAAGACGGCATGCCCGTCAGTGCCATGCCGGGCCCCATCTTGCCTTACTCCCACTGGGTGGGCGGAAGCAGCTACGGCAGCATGGACCTCAAGGGCATCGAGGAGACGCTGTTGCGCACCGAGGTGCTTGGCTTCTCCGTTGACAGCTACACCGCATTAGGCACTGACACGCTGCATGGCACCATGGCCGCCAAGACCAACAATGACGGACTTATCAACTTCGACCTGAACGTGAACGGCCCGTTAGGCAAGGGCTGGTACTTCACCACCGGTGCTTACGGCTATTTCGACCCTACGTCGGTCCATCCCAAGCACACCACGTTTGTCAACAGGACCCGCATCTACAAGGCCGGCGTGACCCGCCGCTGGGGACAGTCGGAGGCCTCGCTGCTCTATAAACTCACCGTAGCCAGCGAGGGATTGTCGGGCAGCAACCGCGGTCCCTTCATCTACAACGGCGACGGCAGTGTGAGTCCGCTGAACGGCTTCCGTCTCGGGCGCGACTCCTACATGCCTGTTGACGTGTCGTTTGACTATATGGATTTGCTGACGGGACAAATCACGCCCGTCAGTTACAACGACCAGAACAAGTTCACCGTCCATGACCTGAACTTCCGCATGGTCAACCGGCTGAGTCCGCGATGGAGTCTGGACACCCGTCTGCATGTGACGGGGACAAAGAACATGCTCAGTGCCGGTATTATGGAGGCGGGCATCGACAATATCGAGAACGGGCGCGACGCACAGGGCCGTGCCGTCACCACCGCCGACGGCAAGAGCTACAGCGGGCTGATGCAGCGGCGCGTGATGCTCAACTCCAAGTATGATGTCTTTGAGACGATGGTGCAGAGCGAACTGGTGCGGAAGAGCCAGGGACACACCACCAACATAGGGCTGAGCTATTGGTTCTTCTATGAGCAACTCCTCGGCACCGACGTCAACATTGCGCAGACCGTCCAGGACGACCCGCAGCGTCTGCTGCTGAACGGTCAGCGGCAGTGGGGCTACAACCTGATAGCCCAGTTCGGCCGTGGCCGCGACCACTACATAAGCCTTTTCGCCATCGACGACTGGCAGGTGACGCCCAAGCTGAGCCTTTACTACGGACTGCGCACCGACCTGTTTTGCAGCAACTACGATGTAGCTGTTGACAACGACGGTCAAACCAACAACCAGCGCCACGACAAGTTCACGCTGAACGACGGCACCGCTACCGTCACCGAGCACAAGCGCACCAAGCTGAACTTCATCGGCGTGGCCCGTGCCAGCTATCAGCTGGTGCCCAACCTCTTCCTGAAAGGCGAGTATCTCTACAGTCGCTTGCAGCGGCGTATGGAAGAGTACACTTTCGACACGATGCCCACCGACTTGCCGTACGTCAAGCATTTCATGCGAGGCGGCGTCAACTACGTCACCTCATGGATTAACGCCTCGCTCATGGTGGGCTATGTAACCTGTCAGAACATCAGTGCCACGGAAATCTTCACCAAACAGGTGAAAGGCGTCAGCGAAACACAGGGCAAGAACATCAACTACAACATAGGTACGCTGAATGTCACCGCCGATGCCAATGCCACGTTTGGCAACTTCTCCATGCACGTGATGGCTACCTACCAGGAGCCCCGCTACCGGGACTACAATGTAACGCTCACGTTCAGCGACGCGTCGAAGATGACGCTTGACTACAGCGACAAGTTCGTCACGGGCATGTCGAAGGTCATGTTAGAGCTCGACCCCAGCTACCAGTTAGGCGACTGGCGCCTGTGGCTGAGTGCACGCTACTACAGCCGTCAGTATGCTTCGCTGGCCAACAACGTCTACTTCAACGGCCACTGGGAGACTTTTGCCGGCGTGGACTGGCAGGCTACCAAGCGACTCGCCCTCGCCTTGAGCGTCACCAACCTGCTGAACCAGTCGGGAGCCAGCGGAACCATCAGAGACGCCAACACCATTACCGACATCAACAAACTCGTGGGTTACAAGACGGCGGGGTCCTTCATCCGTCCGATTACCATAAGTCTGACGGCCAGCTACAAATTCTAAGCAGCTGGCCGTCATCCTTTACTTTTACAGTTCCAGTTTTATGCCCGTCATGAGCCACAGCCCTGGCTGCGGCACGTTGCCGTAGTCCACGTAGCGGTGGCTCAGCAGGTTGTTGCCCTCCACGTACAGCGTGCAGCAGTCGGCAGCCGTCCATGCCACCCTGCCGTCAACGATGGAGTAGGGGTGGTAGTTGCATACCGTGCCGCTGGTGTCGGTGTAGGAACCCATGCGGTCCTGAAAGCGGTAGTGCAGCGACAGCAGCAGACGCTCGGTCAGCCTAACTTGCAGCTGAGCCGACACTTTGTGGCGCAGGTACTCCAGCGAGTATTGCGACTGCAGGTATTCGGGCTGGTCCTTGCTTTGGTACAGGTGACAGTAGGAGACGTTGAGCGTGGCGTGTCGGGTGTTGAGCGTTGCCGAGGTCTCAAATCCCAAGGTATTGACGCGGGTGAGGTTGACGCTCTGCCATACGGGCTCAGCCTCACGCGTGTCCATGACCCAGTCGATGAGGTTGCGCGAGTGGTGGTGGAACACGCCGGCCTTCACCGACAGCAGGTGCGACTCGTACTTCAAGCCTCCCTCGACGGCATGCAGCTCTTCGGGTTTCAGGTGCTTGTCGGCCTTATGGCCGCCCACGCTGTAGTACAGTTCGGTGAACGACGGCATGCGTAGCGACGTGTTGTACGAGGCGTACACCTTCCAGTGGTTGCCTATACGGTAGCTGGCATCAATGCCGGGGTAGACCTTGAAAGGCATCTCGCTCCAGGTGTTCTTGACGGCCATGAAGCCAGCCGACAGGGTGAACCGCTTCAGGAGAATGTTATGCTCCAAGTGCAGCGAGAGGTTCGAGCGGTTCAGACCCGCCTTGTAGTGGCTGAAGGCTTCGGTGAGCGGTTCGCCTAAGTTGGTGCTGACGATGTCCTCGTTGCGGAACTCGGCACCGAAGGCCGTGCGGCCCAACAGCCAGTCGAACCAGCTGTTCAGGTTCACGCCGAAAACGTCGGTGCGATGGTGGTTGAAGGGCACCTTGGCCTCGCTGCCACGGATGAGCTCAAAGCGATCGTAGCCCCGGTTCCAGTAAACGGCGGGCCTCACATGCAGCCCTCCGCACTGGATGTTGCCTTGCAGGGCGGCGAAAAACTTGATGGTCTTCTCGAACTGCTCGTCGTACTTGGCACTGTAGAACGTGTTGGAGCCGAAGCCCTTTGCGCTGAGTCCGGCGTGCCAGGTGAGATGAGGGTTGAAGGTTGAGGGTTCTCGCTTTGCGAGTGTGGCGTCGCATTGAGGGTTGAGGGGGATGGTGCCCTGCACGAAGACTTTGCCGCCGCTGTAGTCGCTGTTCAGGGCTCCGCTCTTGGCCCTGCTGTAGCCGTCGCTGCGGGTGTAGGACGCGGAGAGCTGGGAGTTTAGCGCTGAGAGCCGGGCACTGGCCGCTGCCTGAAGATAACCGAACGAGCCGCCTTCCAAGCGCACGTTCAGCCCCTTCTTGTCCGCCCCCTTCTTAGCTAAGGGGGTGGTGACGATGTTGACAGCTCCAGCCATCGACGAGGTGCCGTAGACACGGGCCGCAGGACCTTCTAAGACCTCGATGCGCACAATGTCGCTGACGTCGCACGGCAGGTCGAAGGCGTTGTGTGCCGTCTGCGGGTCGCAGATGTTGATGCCATTCAGCAGGATGGTCATCTGCTCGCTGGTGCCGCCACGGATGCCCACGTCGGTCTGGGCACCGATGGGACCGCGCTGGCGCACGTCAACGCCGACGGCCATCTTCAGCAAATCGTTAATACTTTGCACTGGCGCCGCCTGAATGTCGTCGCGCGTCAGTACCGTTACCATTCTCGCGGCTTGCCCCAAAGCAAGCGGTGCGCGTGAGCCCGTGACCTCGACATCGTCGAGTGTGGCCTCCTTGTCCGGCTGGCCGTCGTCGGTCTTCTCGGCCTTTGTGCTGATGTCGTCGGTGGCGGCACTGGCAGACTCCAGTGTGGCCACGCTCAGCACGCCGATGGTCACGACGCGTCCCAGACAGGCAAAGAGTGCCCAACGCTTCCGCGTGAACTGGCGGAAGCGCAGAGCCTTGCGCTGATTGAACAGTGGTTTGAACATAAATTAAATAATGATTGAAATTAACAGTAATGTATATTCTTGGACATTACTCTTCTGTGTGATAACTGATGAGACCATCCATGGGACTCCTCACCACACGCCCCACGCTGAAGCCCTCGGTCTGGGCGGCCTCGGCTAATTGGTCGGGATAGTGGTGCGCCATGGAACCCACAAAGTGGACGGGCAGGTCGGGCCGGCGGTAGGGAGCCACGTTGCGGCGGAAGAACTGGCGGAAATTGTCTACCACCAGCTTGTGCAGCAGCTCGTTGTCTATATGCTGCCCGACATAGAGCGACACCGAGGCTAAGAAACGGTTGGCCATGGGTTCGCGGTAGACGCGCCGGATGATGTCGGCCATGGTCAGCTGCTGCTGTGCCAGAAAGTCGTCACGCACGGCGGCAAAGGCCGGGTCTTTGAAAATGGCGTTCATGAACAGGCGGCCTAAGACGGCACCGCTGCCCTCGTCGCCTAAGATGTAGCCCAGTGCGGGTGTGTTCTGCACCATCCGGCTGCCGTCGTACAACCCGCTGTTGGCGCCCGTGCCCAGTATGCAGGCTATGCCCTCCTGTCGGCCGCAGAGTGCGTGGGCTGCAGCCATGAGGTCGCTCTCCACCTGCACGTCATGCGCGCCCAACACCTCTTGCAGCAGGGTGCCCATGAGCGGTGCGTGCTGTGGTGTGCAGCCTGCGCCGTAGAAGCGTACGGCCGTTGGCGTGCAGGCTGCGGGCAGCTGCGCTTTCAGTGTGTCGAGGGTGTTGCGGATGTCGGGTGCCGACTGGTGTACGGGGTTGATGCCTGCCGTGTGGACAGACGCGACGGTGCTGCCGTCGGTCTTGTTGAGCAGCACCCAGTCTGTCTTGGTGCTTCCGCTGTCTGCAATGAGTATCATAGCTGCAAATTTTGGTGCAAAGGTACAAAATTAATTGATAATTGAAAATTGAT